>DATEYP010000169.1:0-16039 GCA_035256085.1 Acidiferrobacterales bacterium | reverse complement strand
CGCATGTTCAAGCCCATCAGCAGGAGATTGGTTGCGCCCGCCAGCAGCTCGACCGCCTGCACGATATAAAACCGGCTGTCGAAGGCGCCCTGGGCGGCCCACAGGTTCAGGAAAATGGCGGCGGGCAGGAGCACCAACAATCCGTTGGCGGCGATAAATGGCATACGCTTCAGCTTGGACTCCACCAGACACCCCTGACGCGTTTTCGACAGTGCGAAGCCGGTGCCACCGGTGGCCGCGATGGCCGGCACAAGTATGAACAGGCCAGGAAACACGATCAGGTGCTTGACGCCGGCAATGGCCGTATGGGAACCGAACAGTTCGACGAGCAGCGTCGCCGTGAAGAATGTGGCGATCGTCAGGGTCGCGAGCAGGCCGGCCAGCAGATGTGTCTTCCTGAGCATTGACAGTTCTCCAGTGGGGACGTTGAGGAAATGCTAGTCGAGTGTGGCGTAGCAGGGGAAGCGATTTTCAGGCGATGGCGCGCTCGCGCGCCACGCCTTCCTGGCCTCGCCTCGCTCTGCCACAAGGGAAAACCCGCTCTTGCCGTTTGCACCGGAACGTCGCAATAATCGCGCTACCCACCCCTTGCCAAGGACTCCGGCCATGCACACACCGCGGCATTTCTTTCCGGCTTTGTTCCTGGGCTGCGCTCTGGTGGCCGCTCCGTTGCTGGCGGCGGGCCAGCAGTTCGGTGAATCGGTGATCCAGCGCGGGCACGTGCAGGAGGATGTGTACCTCGCCGGCGGCAGCGTGCGCGTCCTGGGCCAGGTGGACGGCGATGTGGGCGCGGCTGGCGGGCGCGTGTCGATCGAGGGCACGGTGAGCGGCGACGTGGCCGCTTTCGGCGGCAGCGTGGAGCTGCGCGCCAAGGTGAAAGACGACGCGCGCATCACCGGCGGTGACGTGACGGTGCACGGCACGATCGGCGATGACCTGCTCGCGGCCGGCGGCACCGTAACCGTCGCACCCGAGGCCCGGATCGGCGGGCGCGCCTGGCTCGCGGGCGGCACGCTCGAAATCGCCGGACGCGTGGGCAAGGGGCTCAAGGCCGCGGGCGGCGAGATCGTAATCGCGGGCGAGATTCTGGGCGACGTGGACCTGATCGGCGAAAACATCGAGATCCGCCCGGGCGCGATTATCCACGGGCGACTCAATTATCGCAGCCCGAACGAAGCCCGGATTGATCCGGGCGCGCGCCTGCACAGCGCCGTGGTCATGCTGCCGCTGGAAGCGCCGCCGGGTGCAAAGGCCGGCCACGCCGGCGGGCGCGTGTTCATGCTGCTCAGCCTGCTGGTCACGGCCAGCGTGTTGTTTCTGTTGTTCCCGAACTTCTCGCGGCTCACGGCCCGCTCGGTGCGCGAGGCGCCGTGGCAAGCGTTGGGACTCGGATTCGCGGTACTGGCGAGCGGCCCGCTGGTGGTGATCCTGCTGCTGGTGAGCGTCGTCGGGCTATGGCTCGGGCTGATCACGCTGGTGGTCTACTTCATTCTGCTGCTGCTCGGCTACCTCACCGGCGTGCTGTTCGTGGCGGATGCCGGATTGCAGCGGCTGCGCCCACAGGAACCACCCACCAAGGGCCGGATGATCGGCGCGCTGGCGGCGACGCTGGTCGTGCTGGCGCTGCTGCGCCTGCTGCCGGTTATCGGCGCGCTGGTGGCGTTCGCGCTGCTGCTCTTCGGACTCGGGGCGCTGACGCGCGCGCTCTGGCGGCGCTACAGAAACGGCTGGCCCGCGCAGCGCAAACGCCAGCGTCGTTGATGTTGCGTTCGGGTCGGCAGCCAGTGGCTCACTGCGCCTGCTTGAGCTGCAAGGCCAGCTCGTAAAGCTGGTTTTTCTTCTGGCCGGTGATTTCGGCCGCGAGTGCTGCCGCCTGGCGCACCGGCAGTTCCTTAATAAGGATGCGCAGAATGCGCGCGGCGTCTTCGCCGGTTGCGGCCGCGGCCGGGGCGGCGCCGTGGATCAGCACCACGATCTCGCCGCGCTGCTGGTTGGCATCCTCCGTCACCCAGCGCGCGAGCTCGCCGAGCGTGGCGTGGCGCACGGTTTCGAACTGTTTGGTGAGCTCGCGCGCGTACACCGCCGCGCGCATTGCGCCGAACACCGCGACCATGTCGTGCAGGCTCTCGACGATGCGATGCGGGCTCTCGTACACAATGAGCGTGCGCGGCTCGCCGGCCAGCGCCTCGAACCAGGCGCGGCGCGCGGCGCTCTTGACCGGCGGAAAGCCCTCGAAGGCAAAGCGGTCGGACGGCAGGCCCGAGGCGGACAGCGCCACGATCGCGGCGCACGCCCCGGGCAGGGGCACGACGCGGATGCCGGCCGTGTGCGCGGCGCGCACCAGGCGGTAGCCGGGGTCGCTCACCAGCGGCGTGCCGGCGTCGCTGATCAGGGCGATGGATTTGCCGCTAATAAGGAATGCCACCAGTTCCGCGGCCTTTTCGCGCTCGTTGTGCTCGTGGAAGGCGGTCACCGGCGTGAGAATGCCGAAGTGCCGGAGCAGCTTGCTGCTGTGGCGCGTGTCCTCGGCAGCGATCAGACTGGCCTCGTTCAGGGTCAGCAAGGCGCGCGGGGAAAGGTCGTCGAGGTTCCCGATGGGGGTCGCGACGACATACAAGACCCCAGGCTGGTTTGACACAGGCGCCTCCGGTTGCGGATACTTCTGCGCAGTTTACCCGACACCTGCCATGAAACCGATCTCCCGTCGCAGCCGTTCTCTTTTCTTTCTGCTCGCTGCCCTGTTTGTCCTGGCGGCCTGCGAAACCCGCCCGCCGCTGCGACCGGAGGTGGCCAAGCCGGCGCCACCGGCGGCGGCCACCGTCAATACCGCAGAGCTGGCCGAACAGGCCGGCGAATTTGTGCTCGCGGCGCGCGAGTACCAGGCGCTTGCCAATCAGGCGACACCCCCGCAGCGCCAGCACTATGCACTCAAGGCAATCGAATCGTTGATCAAGGCCGGACAGGCGCGCGAAGCGCGCGAGCAGTTGCGCGGCAGCGACCTGGCCAGAATCGATGCCGCGTTCCAGGCACGCAAACAGATATTGGAAGCGCAGCTCGCCGCGCTCGAAAACCGGCCGGATGAAACTCTGCGGTTGCTGGCACAGGCTGAAACAACCCCCAACCTCAACCCCGCATTGATCGACGAGATTTACCGGGTGCGCGCGCTCGCCGAGGTGGCACTCGATCGGCCGTTCAGTGCCGTGAAGAGCCTGATCGCGCGCGAGAAGGTCATTGTGTCGCGCGAAGCCATCACCAAAAACCAGCAGGAACTCTGGCAGATCCTGGCCACCTTGAGCCGCGCCCAACTCGATCGGGAACGCACGGCAACGCGCGACCTGATGTTGAGTGGCTGGCTGGATCTGGCAATCACCGCGCTTGAGCACGCCGGCAGCCGCACGGCGCTCGCGATCGCCGTCGACGGCTGGCGCAAGACACACGTCGGGCACTCGGCCTCGGATGATTTCCTGAAGAGCATCGCCCGTCCGCGCCCCGGCCAGATCGGGCGCGTGGATAAAATTGCCCTGCTCCTGCCGCTGACTTCCGATCACGCGCTGGCCGCGGCCGCGGTGCGCGACGGTTTCCTCGCCATGCAGGCCGCGAGCCCCAATCCGGACAAACCACGGGCGAGCGTGATCGACACCGGCACGGACCCGGCCGGCATTCTCGCCGCTTACAACGCCGCCGTGCAGGATGGCGCGCAGCTGATCGTCGGACCACTCGGCCTTGAGGCCGTGGACCACATCGTGCGGAACGCCAGCCTCGATGTGCCGACGCTGCTGCTGAGCCACGCAACCGATGACATCGACAGCAGCAAAACGGTGTTCCAGTTCGGCCTGCCGCCTGAACAGGAGGCCATACAGGCCGCGGAACGCGCCTGGCTGGACGGTCATCGTCAGGCGGCGGTGCTGTATCCGGCTTCCGCCTGGGGGCGGCGCATGCAGACGGCGTTCGTTGGCGCCTGGCAACGACTCGGCGGAATCGTGGTCGCCGGGCAGGATTATCTGCTCGATCAGAGCGATTACACCGAGCCGGTCACGCGCCTGCTCAACATCGTGCAGAGCGAGGCGCGCAAGGAGCGGATCGAGAGAATCGTCAAAATGAAACTCAAGTTCGAGGCGCGGCCGCGCGAGGACATCGATTTCATTTTCCTCGCAGCCGATTCCCGGCATGCGCGCCTGATCAAACCACAGCTCAACTACCACCGCGCCGCGCGTGTACCGGTGTACGCCACCTCGCACGTTTTTACCGGGCGCGGCGATCCGACGAAGGATACCGACCTGAACGGTATCCTGTTTCCGGACATGCCGTGGATGCTGGTGGGCGACGGACGCGTTGCCGAACTGCGCAAGACGTTGCAACCCAACTGGCCATATGCGCAAACCGGACTCGACCGGCTGTTCGCACTCGGCGTGGACGCCTACGCCGTGGTGCCGCATCTGAATCGCCTGAGCAGCGAGAACGCAGTGCGCTTCGGCGGTGTGACCAGCGGCCTGTCGCTCGGGCGCGGTGGGCGCCTGCATCGCCAGCTGCTGTGGGCACAGTTCCGCAAGGGTGTGCCGGTGCTGGTGGACACCTTCTTCCGCCACAAGGGCCAGTTCGACATTGACACCGAAGCGCCGGCGGCGCGCCCGGGTGGCTGATCCGCTCAGCGGCGCGCAGGCGGAAGCGCTCGCCTGCGCGCATCTGGAACGCGCTGGACTCAGGCTGCTCAACCGCAATTACCGCTGTCCGCAGGGCGAGGTTGACCTGGTCATGGACGACCGCGACACACTCGTGTTCGTGGAAGTGCGCTACCGGCGCTCGGATACCTTCGGTACACCGGCCGAGACCGTGGACCGGCGCAAGCAGGCGCGCCTGCGAGCCGCCGCCGGCCATTACCTGCTGACACACAGCGCCGACCGTGCCTGCCGTTTCGATGTGGTGGCGGTGAGCGGCTACGACGCGCGTATCGAGTGGCTGCGCGATGCCTTCGGCGCCGATCATTGAACCTGAAAACGGCGTTTAGCCGCAGATGAACGCAGATTAAAGCAGATTAAAGCAGATTAACGCAAAAGAATTGTACCGTGGATGCACCGATGCCATTCACCCTTTTGGTGGGCTGGCGAATACTAGCAGAACACTAATATCTGCGTTCATCTGTGGCTGACTGCTTTTCCAGGTTAATCCTCCACCCTTCCCGCTACCGCCCGTTTCGCCTAAGATTCGCAGCAGGTCCCTGTTTCCAACACCCTCGCCCGGAAGGAGCCCCACGAATGCCAATGCGCTGGATGCTGGCCGCCGCCTTACCGCTGTTCCTGCTGCTGCAAGCCTGCGTGCCCGTTGTGGTCGGCGGCGCCGCGGCCGGCGCCGGGGCGGCACATGACCGGCGCACACTGGGCGCGATCATCGATGATGAAAACATCGAACTCAAGGCCGCGGCCAGAATCGGCCTGGATGCGGATCTCAAGAACCTGGTGCACGTGAACGTGACCAGCATGAACGGCATTGTGCTGCTCACCGGCGAGGCCGCCACGACCGAGGCGCGCGACCTGATATTGACCCATGTGCGCGGGATCAACGGCGTGCGCCGCATCACCAACGAGCTGCGCATCGCCGCGCCAAGCTCGTTCGGCAGCCGCAGCAAGGATTCGCTCATCACCAGCGCCGTCAAGTCGCGCTTCGTGGTCGACCGGAATATCGATCCGACGCGCGTCAAGGTCGTGACCGAAGCGAGCGTCGTCTATCTCCTGGGTCTGGTCACGCAAGCGGAAGGCGATCTCGCCGCCGAGCGTGCCGCCAACATCGACGGCGTCGAGCGTATTGTGAAAGTGTTCGAATACCTCGACTAGTCCCGGTTCTCTTTCAATCGGCGCATCGGTACATCCCCTCTTCCCGCCCCGCGGGAGAGGGCGAAAATTTTACTTTTGACTGGAAATCGAGATAAGACGTATGGGCATCTCACCCGGGTTCCGGGACCGGCTGTCCGGCATGACCTGCGCCAAACGCGTGCTCACCGAGCCGGCCGACACCTGGGTGTACGGCTACGACAACTCGCGCAAGCACGCGCCGCCGGATGTCGTGGTGTTCGCCACCAGCCACCGCGAAGTGCAGGACATTGTGCGCCTGTGCCACGAACACGGCGTGCCGATCGTGGCGCGCGGGCGCGGCACCGCCACCACCGGTGCGGCGATTCCGGTGCGCGGCGGCGTGGTGCTGTCGCTGGAACGCATGAACCGCATTCTGCACGTGGACCCGGCGAACCGCGTGATCGTGGTGGAGCCGGGCGTCACCAATCAGGCCGTGCAGGAGGCCGTTGCCGCGCACGGCTTTTTCTGGCCGCCGGATCCCACCAGTGCCGCGTATTGCACCGTGGGCGGGAATCTCGCGGTGAACGCCGCCGGACCGCATGCCGTAAAGTACGGCAGCACGCGTGAAAATACCCTGGGGCTGCGCGCCGTGACCGGCGCGGGCGACGATATCCACACCGGCGTGTACACCACCAAGGGCGTGGTCGGATACGACCTGACGCGCCTGTTGATCGGCTCGGAGGGCACGCTTGCCATCATCACCGAGGCCACGCTCAAACTCACGCCATTGCCGGAAGCACGGCGCCTGATGCAGGCGGTGTACGCCGACGTCGCGCATGCGGCCGCGGCGATCACACGCATCATGGCGCAGCCGGCGACACCGTGCGCGCTGGAGTTCATGGACGGTGCGGCCATCGAGATGATCCGCAGCTATTCGCAGGCCGATCTGCCACAGGCTGCCGGCGCACTGCTCCTGATCGAGGTCGATGGTCCGGCGGGCATTCTTGATCATCTTGCGACGGCGATCCGTACGGCCGCCGCGGGCGACGGGCTCATCGACTTTCATGACGCGCGCACCCAAAAGGAAACCGACGCCTTGTGGGCGACACGCAAGGCGCTCTCGCCGGCGCTGCGCACCATTGCCCCGAACAAATTGAACGAGGACGTGGTGGTGCCGGTGTCGCGCCTGCCGGAGCTGATCGCCGGACTGGAACGATTAGGCCGCGAATTCGGCATTCCGATCGTGAACTTCGGCCACGCCGGCAACGGCAACATTCACGTGAACCTGCTGTACGACTCGCAGGATCCGCGCCAGGAAGCGAACGCGCGCCCGTGCCTGCGGCAGGTGTTTGATCTGGTGATTCGCCTCGGCGGCACGCTCTCCGGCGAACACGGCATCGGTCGCGAAAAGCGCGACTACATCGCGCTTGCCATCGACCCGCCGACCCTCGACCTGATGCGCCGCATCAAGGCGCAATTCGACCCGAAGGGTATTCTCAACCCGGACAAGATTTTCCCGCCGGCGGGATAGACCGTGCGCACCGCCCTCGCCCGCCGCCTGCTGAAACGATCATCGAAATCGAAACCATCGGAGACCCGCACATGAAACCCCGCACCCCCGGCCGCCGCGCCACCTTGATCTCGCTGGTGCTGTTCGCCGTGGCCCTCATCGGCTACTTCGTTCCGCTCGGCGGCATTCCCGGTATCGGCCCGTACCTGAAGTTCATCAACCAGGTGGCCGTCTATCTTCTGATCGGCGGTTATGGCCTGCTGCTGGCCGCGGTTTATATACTCTGACGCCATCCGAATCCTGACCGAGGAGATTTCCCCCATGCGTCGCGCCCTCCCCCTGTTTGCCCTGACCAGCGCCGTGCTGTCCGCGCCCACGGCGGCGGATCTCGACAGCCTCGGCTTCCTGAACCAGGCCCAGTTCCGGCTGCTGTCCGAGGACCTGGGCACGGCACTGAGCTACAAGGCGATTCTCCCGGCCGAGCCGCTCGGTACCACCGGTTTCGATCTCGGCGTGGAGGTCACGGCCGTCAGCCTGGAGAACACCGTCGTTTTCGCTCTGGCGTCGAGCAGCGACAGTATCAATACCCTGTACATCCCGAAGCTGCATCTGCACAAGGGACTGCCGTTCAATGTTGACATCGGCGCGTTCTTCTCGGCGGTGCCGGACAGCAACATCAACCTGTGGGGCGCCGAGCTCCACTATGCCGTGCTCGCGGGCAGCACCACCATGCCGGCCATCGCCGTGCGCGCCAGCTATTCGCAGTTGAATGGCGTGAACCAGCTCGAATTCAGCACCACCGGCGTGGACGTTTCGATCTCCTAGGGCTTCGCGTTTCTCACCCCGTACATCGTACGAACTGCAGGTTGGTTCGAGGTCTCTGAATTCTACGCCGGTTTACGATTGCCCAAAGGAGGTATCACTCCGACCCCTATCGACCTGAGACCCCCATCCTTTTTCCTGCGACGAGCACGATGAGCCCCAGAAGTCCGAGGAGGTGGTGGTAAGTGAGCTTGTGCGTATACCCGGACACGAATATGAGAAGGAGCGCGTAGGCGACGTAGCGCGTCTCCCGATGCTTCAAGCAGGCGACCAGGGTGAAGAACAGAAACCAGGCGCTGAGCACGTAAACGATAATCGGATGCTGCAAGGAAAAGCCCAGCGTCCAGATCGCGTATACGCTGGTCATGGCAGGACTCAGAACGTTCGCGGCTGCGAATGCCACCGCGACTCCCGTGGCAACGGCCAGAGGGAGTCTGTTCGCGAGGATCTCCCCGGGTTTTCGCACATCCGTATGGGCGACGAAGAGCGCGAAAGGAGCGACCGCGAACAGCAGTTCTCCCAGGGCGAGGATTTCGATGGCAAGGAATGGCTCGGAGACGCTTCCCGAGAGGTTGTTGACGATGTGTGCGGCCGCATAATACCGATAGCTGAGGAAGGCCAGGGCAATGAGAAGCACGGCGAGCTTGGCGGGTAGCCGCGGCATCTCGATCACCGCATAGCCTGCCAGGGCGATGATGGAGACCGAGGAGGTCGCGATATACAACAGAGCGAGATGATTGCTGGGGCTCAGCGCCATCCCCACGGCGCTCAGGACGAGAAGGAGTGAAATGCTGGCGATAATGACCAGATTGAATCCCCCTTCCCAGAGCTTGCCCCGGTAAGCGACGTAGACCACTGCACCGAGGATGATGAACGTCAGCAGGGACGCAAGATTGAAGAGCACGCCCTGAAGCGGGGTCAGGGTAAAGTAGATGCTTGCGAGCACGCCTTTCAGGGGCAGATACGTTCCCATGCGCCAGAGGAGCTTGAGCACCAGCTCGAGGATGCTCGCAAGGAGGAGAATTCCCGTCAGGAAAGGAAAAACCGCACGCGCCCGGTCGTCAATCAGGGAAGTCATAAGTTGCATGGTACTGCCGATGAAGGCCTGTGTGAAAGCGGCCGGCAAGCGGTCACCGAATTGACAGGCCGCGGATTCATGCGGGCAATACCGGCCCCCCCCGGTCCGAGTAATGAATCAGCCCCGGCCCCCGGCAGGTTGTCGTTCAAGCTGTGTTGGCCTCGAAGTTGCGCTCCTGCTTGCTGCGAATCCCGAGCTTCCTGCACAGACGCCTGGCCGGGGGTCACGCTCCGGGTTGTTGTGCTGGGCACACAATGGGGGCGGCGGCGCGGCCCAGGTGTGGTGGCCGCGGCGGGAGGACATCAAATACCCGGCCCCGTGCCGCCACGGGATAGCGGGACCGCAGGGTGTGCGTAGGCGGGTGCTTCACCGGTACTCCTTGGTGAAGTGCCCACCCCGGACCTTCCGTTCGCGGAGTCAGTTGGCCCCCACAAGGCCGCCTGTCGACCAACGACGCGCTACTGGACCGTGAGATTCTGCCACGCGGAAGCCGACTTCATTCCGTTGCGCTCATTGTTGCCGCCGTTCCAGACCGCGAAGGCGATCCCCGTAGTCTGCCCGCGGGCGAACTGCGCGTCGGTGGTGGTGGTCGTGGTCATGGGCCGCGACAAGACCACCTTCCATCTCCCGGAGGCGTATGCGCCCTTGCCCACCACGGTCTGCGAGGTCGCCGTCGCGGTCGTGCTGGGCCCCGTCGCATTGGTGTTCTCGACCTTGGGCCGCGTGGCTTGGGAGAAGACGTTACCGGCGGCGCGGCCGGCGAGATAGGTCGCGTTGCCGTCGAACGGATAGCTGTCTACCACCATGTTCGGATAGTCGTCCTTCGGTTCCTGATACTTGACCAGACGGTCGTAATCCCAGTCGGCCTTCCAGTGCCAGATGTTGACTGTCACGGGGTTCATCATGATGCCGCCCATGCAGGCATCCATCCCCATGCCGCCGCCCCCCATGCCGCCGGCGAGGGGGAACTGCAACGCCGCGCTGTCACGGAAGGTTTCTTTCTTGAGGATGTCAGTATTGTTGGTGGCGTCGGTGTACTCGAGAAGAAATGCGATCTGCGTCCCGTTGTTGAGCGCCCTCGCGGTGAGCGAGGTCACGGAGCCACCGCCCGTCGGGATCAGGTCGTTCTGGGCGCTCAACGGAATGGTGACCGCGGTCGCGGAGCCCCAGCTCGCGGCGTTCGGATCCTCCGTCGGCAGCGTGCCCGTTACGAACCTGGCCACCAGCGTGACGCCCCCCATTTGCGCGCTGGCCAGGGCGATATTCAAATAGGAGAACACGGCTGCGACGAGAAGCAGCGCCGCGAAGACACCTGCACAGGTTCTGTTGCTGAGCTCTAGCTTCATGAGCGGCCTCCTCAAATCGAGTTGGAGTGGTAGTTGCCGTCGCGCGTATGGACCGGCTCCTCCACCGTGACACGCACGATTTCGGCGCCGTCCTTGCCGTAGCCGATGACGGTGTCGTTATACAGCGACCAGGGCTGCCCGTTGATGGTGGTGCTGTACAACAGCGGCCCGTCGATGCGCCGGTAGGTGTAGATGATTTTCTGCGAGGCGCGGAAGAGCTGCAGGATCGCGACCAGCTCCCGCGACGGCGCCATGTACTTCGCGATGGCGCTGTCCACAGCCGGGCCGAACATCTGCACCAGGTAGGGCCTCGGCACCCAGCGCGGCGGGATGTAATAGCCGTTCGGCATGGTGCCGAACTGCGGGTACAGCGGCAGCGCCACTTTCTCGACGTGCACCATGTAGTACAGGGGGCTCGCGGGATTATTCACCCAGGTGCCGTCCGTATTGAGCTGGGCCAGGCTCTGGTAGCGGATCTTGCCCGGACAGGAGGACATACACCGGGTTTCCGTCGGAACATTGCCGGTAAGCGGTTCTTTTCCTTCGATGCGCGGATAGCAGGCGATGCACTTTTCGCTGATGCGCGTGTAGGGATTGTACATCGGCTTCTTGTACGGGCACTGCTCGATGCACTTCTTGTAACCCCGGCAGCGGCTCTGATCGATCAGAACGATGCCGTCCTCGGGCCGTTTATAGATCGCCTTGCGCGGACAGGCGGCCACGCACGCGGGGTACTGGCAATGGTTGCACAGGCGCGGGAGATAGAAGAACCACTCGCTGTGCGTCGGGAGCGTCGTCCCGGTCGGGTTCGAGAACTCGCCGGCCTTTCCCGCGTAGCCGGTGGCAGCGTCCTCGTGGATGTTCGGGAAGCGCCACTCCTTGTCCGGCGGCAGGTAGCCGACGGCCTGCTCATTGATCCCCGCCTGCGTCGCCGCCTCGAAGACCGTGTAGCCGTTGAAGACGCCATAGGGGGCGTTGGGACCGACCTGCGCCGCGTTCCAGACCGCGGCCCCGGGGGCGATGTCGTTTATTATTTTCAGGATCTTCGTGTCCCAGTGCTGGGGAAAGCCGCCGTAGGGCTTGGTCTCGACGTTGTTCCACCACATCTGCTCCTGACCCCGTGCGAAGGTCCACGTGCTCTTGCACGCCATGGTGCAAGTCTGGCAGCCCAGACAGCGGTTGAGGTTGAACACGAACGCGAACTGCCATTGGGGAAAGGCAGCGTTATAGGGATAGCTCATGTTCCTTCCGAGCTGCCAGTTATAGACCGTCGCCATCGTTTAATCCTCCAGGTTCTCTTGTTCCGCGCCTAGGCCACCGTCACCAGACCGCCGGCGATGTACGTCAACATGAAGGCGTTCTCATTGGCGGGCGAGTATCCCGTTGTCGCAGGGTCCCAGGTTCCGACGCCGCCCAACCCGCCGTCTTCGGCTTTTGTGATCTTCACGATCATCTCCTTGGGGACGGTGTTGATGCCGTGGTTGTCCGCCTCGCCGCCGAACATGTACTTCATCTCGACCTTGGTCTTGTGGAACAGCGTGTCCGTCTGGTGCATGGGCATGCTCCAGTCGCGGGTGAGGCTCTGCTGGCTGCCGTAGCGGAAGTTGGCCTGATACCCGGTGTCCGCGCTGAGCGCCCTGCCGTCGGTCCTCGTCTCCGCCGCCTTGACGCTGCGCTCCGTGGAGATATGCGAGGCGTGCCGGATCATTGGCGTGTGGTAAGGAAAAGACGGGTTGTACTTGGCGCGCAGCATCAGCCGCGAGACCTTGTAGAACGCGTCGGTGGACTTCCACCCGCGGTACGGCCGGTCGAGGGCGTTCGCGTCCACGTAAACGTAATCGCCGTCCTTGATCCCCATGTCCTTGGCCGCCTGCGGGTTGATGTGCATCTGATGGTCGCCCACACTCGGGGAACGCTTGTCCATGCGGTAGGGGTCGCCGAAGCTCGATTCAAAGATGAGGTTCCAATCCACGTCGCCCCACTGCGAGTGCACCCGGTGCCGCCCCTTGGGGGCGACGATGAGGAACTTGTAGCCGCTGCCCCAGAGCGGGTTCACGGTGTTCTTCACCTCGCTCCACGGGCGTTTGATGTTCGCCACGGTGCGCTCATCGGCGCTGCGGTTCCCGCCCAGGATGTAGCTGCTGGTGAAGCCGTAGTCGTCGGGCCGGACGTAGGGGTTGCTGCTGACGATGACGTTCGGCTGGTGCGGCGTGTTCTCCGTCCCCTCGCGGTGGACGATGAAGTTCTCGCCGTAGTCGATCGCCTCCTTGATGTCGCAATACGTCGCCAGCCGTCCGCAGTCCGTATAGAAGGGAATACTGTCGGTGATCTGCTCGTAGAACGGCTCGCGCGGATAGGTGCGGAACAGGAACAGCGCCACCCCCGGCTCGCCGTATTTCCCACTCACGATGTCGCTCACCGTGTATCCCCTGGTGGTCGCGTTCCTGCGCGTGGTGGAGGAGGAGTCCAGCAGCCGCTGCATGTACACCTCGGGCGTCCCGGCGAGGACGAATTTCCAGTAGTCCGCGAAGCGTGTGTCGCCCAGCTGCGTCCCCAATTCCTTGGCCATCTCGGCCAGCATCACCACGTCGTCCTTGGAGTTGTAGACCGGCTTGATCCCGGTCTTGCCCCAGATCTGGATGAACGGGTTGGAGCAGGAGCCGGTGATCTCGTAGCTCTGGAATTCCGCCCAGCAGTTGGCCGGCAACACCATGTCCGAGTACTCGGCGCTCGCCGTCATATTGATGTCGCTCGTGATGAGCAACTCGATATTCGGGTTCACGTTCTTGATCATGTCGTACGCGTGCTTGGCGTTGTTGATGAGATTCACGTTGGAGTACCACACCATCTTCGTCGGGGTCGGCATATGGGTGTCCCCGGTGAAGACCTTGCGGCCGTACTTGGGCGTGTTGACGATGAGCGGCATGTCGCCGTGATTCCAGTAGGCGACCTCCTCGTCCCTGGCGTAGGCCTTCACATGGATGTCCTTGCCGTCCGTGCCCGCGTTGAGATCGGGATGGAAGGGGTCTTCCGCCACCCAGGTTTTGAAGCCGTAGCCGCTCCAGCTCGATCCCTGGAACAGCGCCGCCTTGTAGTTGCCGGCCCAGGTGTGCGAGCCCGCGCCGATGGGCCCCACGTTCCCCGTGAGCATGAGCGGCAGGTAGCAGGCGCGGTTCATCTCGGTGGCATGGAAGTAATGGTTCTGCCCCTCGCCGATATGGATCGACGCCGGCTTGATCGTGGCAAGATCCTGCGCGAGCCGCGTGATGAGCGCGGCCGGCGAGTTGGTGATCTGTGCCACGTTGGCCACGGTGTAATCCGCGAGGTGCACCTTGTACATCGCGAAGGTCGTCATCACCTGCACGTTGGTGCCGTTGACGAGCTTCACGGTGTAGGTGCCGTCGAGCGCCGGGTCGATCCCGGTCGCGGCCAGCTTCGCCCCCACGTCGTCGCGGGTGATGGGCTTCGCCGAGTTGGTCTTGGTATCCCACACCATGAAGTCGCCGACGGCATCGCGCTGCGCCTGGGTCAACCCCTGGATCGTGTAGCCCGGGCCGGTCGAGATGTTCTTGTTGACGTAGCCGGCGATGATGTCCTGGGGCTTGAGGCGCTTCAGGGTGTCGGTGCGCACGAGCAGCGGGAAATCCGTGAACTTCTTCATGAAGTTCGCGTCGTACCAGTTGTTGTCGATGATGAGCTTGCTCACCCCGAGCAGCAGGGCGGTGTCGGTGTTGACGCGCAATGGAATCCAGTAGTCCGCCTTGGTGGAGGTCGGCGAGTACTCCGGGCAGATGACGACCAGCTTGCCCCCGCGCTCCATGATCTCGGTGAAGAAGTGGGCCTCGGGCATCTTGTTCTCGATCATGTTCGTGCCCATCATGACCGCGAGCTTCGATTTCCGGAGCCCGTTCAGGTCGATGTCGCTCGCCTGGAGGCCATGGACGTAGGGATGCCCCGGGGCCTGATCGCCGTGCCAGGTGTAGTTGCTCCAGTTGCGCCCGGCCTTGGCGTCGGCCTCCGCGACGCCCCGGACCTTGACATCGAGCAGCGCCAGCGTATTGCAGAAGCGGTACATGCCGTACTTGCCGATGACGCCGAGCAGGCCCATGCCGCCGCGGCACTTCATGGTGCGCGTGCCCGCGCCGCCCATGGCGTCGATCATCTCCTGCGCATACCCCTGGTTCTTCAGCAGCGTCGCCCCGGCGGCGCCGCTGTAGCGCGTGGCGATCTTGATCATGCCCTTCGCGGCGTAGGTGTAGGCCTGCGCCCAGGTGAGCTGGACGAAGGTGTCGCTTCCGCGGCTGTCGAACTTGTAGGTCGTCTTCAGCGCGGCCGTGAGCTCGGGGAATCCCGCGTCGGCCCAGGCCTTCCAGCCCTTGCGCACCAGCGGGTTCTTCAGACGAAAGGGACTGTAGACGCGCCGGTGAAAGGTGTAGCCCTTGAGGCACATGCGCGGGTTCCACGCGACGGTGGCCTTGTTGCCGTAGAGGTCGCCGATCTTGCCGCCGTCGTAGTTCTGCTCCACGCGGGTGATGACGCCGTTTTTTACGAAGGCGCGCACGCGGCAGTTGTGGGTGTCGTTGGGCGCGCAGACGTAGGTGAAGCTGGAGTCGTAGGCGTAAATGTCGAGATAAACCTTTTCCCAAGTCCGGCTGGGGTAGGTCGCGAGCGGATTGAATCCGATTTCGCCGCAGAACCCCAACATCTGCATCCCCGCCAGTCCTTCCTTGGCGAGGACGGCAGCGGAGGCGACAGCTGCTCCGCTGAGTTTCAGGAAACTCCTACGTGTCAGGCTCATGGTCTTAGTTCCTCCCGTGGAAAGTGGTCACAGGCATAGGGTCGGCAAGAAAGAGGACAGGGGACGTCCCGGAGCGTCTGGATAGGCCCGCCGTAGGCGATGGCGCTAGCTGGGGAGTTGGCGCTTGTGCGGCGATCGTGGCATGGACACGACGGTTACCTGTCATGGCCGTAAACGATTGCGACGATAGTTTGGGGCGCTGGGCCCACGCGCCTCCGGCGTCATCGGGGCGCCGCTCTATGTCAGCGTCAGCCAGCCGCTGAGACGCGAGCCCCCGATCACTACCCACGATGTTCTCGACACTGAACATGCGGCCACCATCCCTTACTTTTGCTTCTCACGTGTTGACAGATTACAGACCCGTTGCGCGTTAACTGTCAAGAAGAAAAATCTTCCGCGCACGCAAGAAAACCAGAGCGTTCTAGTTGACTATGGTCACTAATTTATCCAAGTGCTTTTCTAAGTGCATAAAAACAAGAAATTCTCCGCGCATGCAAGAAAATTAAATTATTCTAATATTCATTGTAGTCACCAATGTTTTTTAGCGGCTTTCAACCTCCGGTTTTGGACATGAATCGGACGATTTTCTGAGGCTGTTCGCGAAACTCGTGTTTTTTCGGTTTGCGCGCGATCGCCGCCCGCAGGGTCTCTTCCAATTCCGCATCGCTGATTCCCTGCCGTAGCAACGGCCGCAATTCA
>DATEYP010000168.1:0-3099 GCA_035256085.1 Acidiferrobacterales bacterium | reverse complement strand
GTGTAGCGCAGCTCGGTGGTCGGCGCCGGATTGGCCTGTTTCAGGCGCAGGAACAGCTCGCGGCGGTCGGCGGTGTTCATGCGGGGCTCAGGCAGGACCTTTGGGACGCGTGGACTTTTTGGCGCGCACGCGCGCCACGGCGGCTCGGATCTCGGCGCGTATGCGCGCGCGTTCGCCATTCATTGGCGTGGAGGCGGTTCTGGCCGCACGCGGTGCTTTTAGTTTTTTCTTCAGTCGTGCAAGCCGCGCCTCGGTACGCGCGCGCCAGCGTTCTACCTCAGCACGCGTGTACTCCGGCCATGGGCTGTCGGCGCGAGCTGGATTTTCCACGGACACGAGTGCAATGCAGTCCACCGGGCAGGCCGGCAGACAGAGCGCGCAGCCGTTGCATTCGGCGTCGAGAACGGTGTGCATGAGCTTGCGCGCGCCGAGAATGGCGTCCACCGGACAGACATCCAGGCACTTGCGGCAGCCGATGCAGACCGGTTCGTCGATCACGGCGCGCTGGCGTGGTGCGTGCAGGCCGAATTCCGGGTTGAGCGGTTTGGGCGTGCTGCCGAGCAGCCGCGCGAGGGCGGCAATGGTCACGTCACCGCCCGGCGGACACTGGTTGAAATCGGCGGCGCCGCTGGCCACCGCCTCGGCATAGGTGCGGCAGCACGGATAGCCGCAACGGGTGCATTGCGTCTGTGGCAGCCAGGCGTCGATCGCCTCGGGCGTGAGCGGCATGGGGCAAGTGCGGGACAGGTGCAGGCCGCAGCAGTATGGCGTGGTGCGTCGGATGTGGCAATAATAATGAAAGGACGAACGATGCAGGGCTTCACGAACCTGGAAAAAGCAGTTAGCCGCAGATAAACGCGGATTATCAATTTCGGTAATCTGCATTCATCTGCGGCTAAACGGCTTTATCGGATGAATGGCGCCCTGGCCACAGCAACCGGTATACCAAGGAGTGAAATACGATGCATAAAGACGGATTCGGCGCGCGCGGTGGCTGGTGGGTGGTGGTGCAATTCCCGTTGTTGTTGCTGGCCTACCTGATACCGGGCTGGACCGGGACGGATGTCACGGGCAGCCTGGCTTCCCTGCTGAGGTACGCCGGCCAGGCGCTGATGGTGGCAGGGGCGCTGCTCACCTTTATTGGCGTCGTGTCGCTGGGTCGCTGGCTGACGCCGTTCCCGCAGCCCTTGCCGGAATCGCAGCTGCGTACCGCTGGCGCCTATGCGCTGGTGCGCCATCCGCTCTACAGCGGCATTCTGTTCATGGCCTTCGGCTGGTCGCTGTACGCAAACAGCTTTGTCGGGCTGGCGTTCGATGTCCTGTTGCTGGTGTTCTTCGACCGCAAGGCGGCGCGTGAGGAAGCCTGGCTCGCCGAGAAATTCCCCGATTATGCCGCCTATCGCCGGCGGGTGAAGAAGCTTGTCCCGTGGATTTACTGATGCGACATAACCGCAGTCCAGTTTTGATTCGGAACGGATCTCAGCCATACCAGGGTGCGCGGCCTGTGTACCGACACGCTTCTTATCAGAATTATTAACGGCGCCAGGTCGCTTCGGGCGGGAATAATTTCACCTGCCGGGGAGTCTTTATTCACAGGCAAGCATGGCCTGTCTTTCAGGTTCGATTCTCCGGGAGGGGCGAATGCCGCAGTCGGTCTGGTCGTGGTTTGCGCGCCGCGCAGGACGCCGTTGCGGACGCAGTCTTGTGCATGCGCTGCCGCTGTTCCTGTTCTGCGCGCTGGCATGGGGCGATCTGGCCGGTTTCGACAAGCCGGCCGACGCTGAGGCCATGCAGGACCGGGTGGATGCCGTCAGCCGGCAGATTCGCGCCCGGCCGGATGCGGCGGAGCTGTATGTGCAACGCGGCGAGGCGTACTTCAAGCTGCGCGAGTTTGACAAGGCCATCGACGATTACAGCACCGCCATCCGGCTGGACGACCGCCAGGATGACGCCTGGTTCGGGCGCGGCATGGCCTATGGCCGCAGCGGCGAGATCGACAAGGGGATCGCCGACCTGGGTGTTTACATCCAGCGCCATCCGAAGAGTTCTCTGGCACACACCAAGCGCGGAGTGCGCTACTTGTGGAAAGGCGACGAGGCGAACGCCGAGAAGGATCTTGCCGAGGCCATTGCACTCGATCCGCGTAATGCCGAGGCGCACGACGACCTGGGCGTGATCCGCGCGCGGCGCGGCGACTATGACAAGGCCGCGGAGCACTTCAACATGACTATCCGCCACGACCCGACCTATCAAAAGGCCTATCACAACCTGGCGATGGTCTACTACCTCGTCAACCGCGAGCCGCAGGCGCTCACGGCCGTGAATGTATCTCTCAAGCTCGCGCCGGAAGACCGGAACGCGTTGCTGCTCAAGAGCAAGATTCTGGAATCGCTAGGCCGACACGATGAGGCCCGGCGTGTCCGCGAGGAAGCGGAGTTCCTGCCGGCGGGCAATTGGTCGGAGCAGATGCCGGTGCAATAGCCCGGTCCATGCATCATCGTTTGCCTCGATCGATCAGTATCAGGAAGGAGACAACATGCCAATTCGCTTATCGCTCGCAGCCACCGCACTGTTGCTCGCTGCGTTTTCCATCTGGGCGGCAGCCGCGCAGGTCATACGGATTGAAGCCGATGATGAACATGTGACGTCATGGAACCGGTTTGCAAAAAGGGCCTACGAGCTGCATCAGCGCCAGATCGCCGGCCGCGAGATTCGCCAGACCGTGGAGACCGGGGAGTATCACGGCGTGGCAGCGCGTGGTTACGGCTATAAGGAGACCAGCTATTACGATGTGCGCACTGGCCTGCTGCTGAGCCGGGTGAGTTTCGACCGCGACCGGCCGAATATCCTGCATACCGTCGAGGTCTTCATTCACGACCCGCAAGGCCGCGTGATGCGTGACTTCGCCTCGATCTACCTGCCCTGGGCACAAAATGCGCCGATGCGCACCCTGATCAATGTGCATCAGTACAATAACGGACTGCACGCCTACCGGCAGTTTGATGCCTCCGGTAATCGCATTTACGAGCAGTGCAAGGGCGCGCATGCCGGTACACAGGTCGATATTTCACTTGAGCAGCAGGATATCGGACCGCCCAC
>DATEYP010000167.1:0-3376 GCA_035256085.1 Acidiferrobacterales bacterium | reverse complement strand
GTACGGGACCTCGCAAAACAAGAGGAGATATCGATCAATCAGTTCATTGCAACTGCACTGGCCGAGAAGATGTCGGCGCTCATGACCAGTGATTATTTAGAGGAGCGCTCCAAGCGTGGGAACCGCCAGAAATTTGTGCGGGCAATGTCCAAGGTCCGTGGTGTTGACCCAGAAAAGAAAGATGCTTTGTAATAGCCACCCAACTACCGGTTGAAGCTGACGGCTCGCTTGGGTTAATTGTTGAGCGCCCGCAGCTTAACCGGAGCGTTAGGCTTCAGGCAGATGCCACAGACAACTTCGAACCGGACAGGAGGTATCGATGAAAACCCGCATATTCTTCGCATTGCTTTTGGTCTCCCTCGTGCTCGGTATTTCGGTCTCAGGGCAGACGCCATCCAAGGAACAGCTCGGCAAGGTTGATTTCCCGAACTCGTGTGCCCCGGCGGTGCAGGAACTCTTCCAGCGCGCCGTCGCGATGCTGCACTCATTCCGGTACGCCGAGACAGAGAAGGCCTTCCGTGAGGTGCTCGCTCAGGATCCGTCTTGCACGATCGTGACTTGGGGCATTGCCGCCATCCTGATGTCGAACCCGCTCGCCGGCGTCGGCCCCTCGCCGCAGTGGGCTGAGCGCGCGCAAGCGGCTATCGACCAAGGGCGGCAGAGCGGCGCGAAGACGCCGCGCGAGCGCGACTACATCGAGGCCGTGGCCGCTTACTACGAAGACTGGGCGAACCGCCCCGAGCGCACGCGCCAGCTCAATCGTGCCCGTGCCTTCGAGGCGCTGGCTGCGCGCTATCCGAACGACGACGAGGCGCAGATCTTCTACGCCCTCTACCTCGCCGCCACGCAGTCGCTGGCCGATCAGACCTATGCGACCTATCTCAGAGCGGCGGAGATCCTGGAGCAGCAGTTCGCAAAGCATCCTGACCACCCCGGGGCCGCCCACTATCTGATCCACAGCTACGACGCGCCGCCGATCGCTCCGAAGGGGCTGCCGGCCGCACGCCGCTACGCGATCATTGCCCCCGCGGCACCTCACGCGCTGCACATGCCGTCGCACATCTTCACTCGTGTCGGCTCATGGACCGAATCGGTCGCCACCAACGAGCGCTCCGCCGTGGCCGCCAAGCAGGACAAGGATTTCGACGAGCAGCTCCACGCGATGGACTACATGGTCTACGCCTACTTGCAGCTCGCACGTGATGATGACGCGCGCCGCGTGACGGACGAAGGCGCCACGGTCACCGGGTTCACGCGCTTCGCCGGTCCCTACGCACAGGCGGCGATGCCGGCGCGCTACGTTATCGAGCGTGGCGACTGGAAGCAGGCGATGACGCTGGAGCCGCGCCCGAGTCAGTTCCCGTTCACCGTCGCGCTCACGCACTTCGCACGTGCCCTCGGCGCCGCTCGGAGTGGCGACACAGCGTCAGCGGAAAAGGACGTCCAAGATCTCGCCCGGCTGCGCGACGCTCTGAAGACGGCGAAGAACGAGTACTGGGCAACCGAGGTCGAGGTCAGCCGGCTCGGTGCTGCGGCCTGGACGGCACTGGCGCAGGGCAAGCGCGACGAAGCGCTGAGCCTCATGCACAGCGCGGCGGATATGGAAGATAAGAACGAGAAGCACATCGTGACGCCAGGGCGGATCGTGCCCACACGGGAGTTGCTCGGCGAGATGCTGCTCGAGCTGAAGCGCCCCGCGGATGCGCTCAAGGAGTTCGAGGCGTCGCACGTGCGCGAGCCTGAGCGCTTCCGTGGTTACTACGGTGCGGCGCAGGCGGCCGCGCAGAGCGGTGACAAGGCGAAGGCCAAGCGCTACTTCGCGCGGCTGTTGGAAGTGGCCGGCCAGGGCACCGCACGACCGGAGCTGGCGCAGGCGCGCGCGTTCCTGGCTGCGAACCCGTAACAGCGCACCATGCTGGGGCATCGGCACTTCGTATGTGGGAAGCATGGGGTCAGGTCTTGCACTATGAAATCAACTCAACTCCCTCGAAGAAACGGTGTCAGAAACGGCTTCTCTAAGCCCCGGGTACCACTGCGGAGCCTAACATCGCAGTGGAGCCGACGCCCAATAGCCTCCGCTTCGCTGCGGCTATCGGGCGCGGTTCACAGCGGGCGTTAGGCGATCTTCAACTTTCGTTTCGACGGCGTGACGACTAATTTGACACGGATCCCGGCTTGGGCGAGCATGTCGATGAGCGTGTCGATGCTGAAGAGATGGATCTTCCCCTGAAGAAGGTCACTGATCCGAGGCTGGGTGACGCCGAGTAGTTTTGCCGCCTCAGCTTGTTTCATGCCTCTGGCCTCGATGACTTTGCGGAGGTGAATCATTAAAGTCGACCTGATCTTCAGATATTCGGCTTCCTCAGTCGTAAACCCAAGATCCTGGAATACGTTTCCGCTTGAACGGACGACCTTCGTCTTCATAGGTACCTCCCCTTCATGCCTGTTCACGCCGGCCCCGCCGATCCCGCAGCAGATGGCTAAAGCGGCGCCTTGCCAATTCGATGTCGGTCTTCGGAGTCCGCCGCGTTTTCTTATGAAAGGCATGGAGCACGTAAATCCCCTCACTGAATTTCGCGACATAGAACACCCTGTATTCGACGCGTGTGTGAATGCGAATCTCGAAGACTCCTGGCCCAATGCTCGCCATCGGTTTCCAATTGTGGGGTTCCAACCCTTGCTGGACGAGGTGCAGGAAGTGTCCTGCAAGGCGTCGAGCATCATCCGGAAACGACCGGATGTCGTCGAGGGAGGATCCGACCCAAAAGATGGTTTTTTCAGACACGGGGCAGTATACATATATTTATATATTCTGTCAACCGTCGCCTAACAAGCGGTTGAAGCCGACGGCTGCCCTGCCCTTACCCCGTGAGGCCCCGCGGCTTAACCGCAGCGTTAGGCCTATTGCTTTTCCGCACACCTATTGACACTTCGTATATATCGAATATATACATAACACATGAAACTGGCTGACCTGATTGCGAAGTGTGTTGGCTTCGATTGGGATGAGGGGAACCTCCCCAAGATTTGGGGGAAGCACAAAGTTTCAGGGACCGAATGTGAACAGATATTTTTTAACCATCCGCTGGTCGCCGCTTGTGACGAGAAGCATTCGGGTGAAGAAGACCGTTATTATGCGCTGGGACACACTGATGCGGGGCGGCTCCTTTTCCTGATTTTCACGATCAGGAAAGAATTGGTTCGACCGATCTCGGCGCGAGACATGAATCGAAAAGAAAGGAAGGTGTACAAGTCGTCATGAAAAAGATCCCAAAATTTTCGTCCGAAGCAGAGGAACGTCGTTTCTGGCAATCCGCCGACTCGACTGAATATGTGGACTGGAAGAAGGCGCGGAAGATGGTATTCACGAACTTGA
>DATEYP010000166.1:0-6802 GCA_035256085.1 Acidiferrobacterales bacterium | reverse complement strand
TGGAAAAAGCAGTCAGCCACAGATGAACGCAGATAATCATGGTTATTCAATGCGCTGCCTGTATTCGCCAACCCACCAAAAGGGTGAATGGCCCCGGTGCGTCAATGGCATGATTCATTTGCTTTCATCTGCGTTCATCTGCGTTCATCTGCGGCTAAAGCCGTTTTTAGGTTCAGCGCTTCTGTTTGGCATATAGCAACCGCCGTGCCAGATCGCGGAGCGCAGCTAACCTTATGTAACAGAAAGGGAAAACTTCAGAATCCGGTGTGGAGAATGGCGGCCACATGCGCCAGGACAGTGCATGAGCCCCTGCTTATATGCACGGCTGCACCAAAAGAGAGAGTTACTGAAAAAAGCGGTTATGCGGTGGCCAGCGACCAAATCAGCGCGAACAGCAGCAACAGCGACACGACCTGCCAGAAACGCAACGGATTGCGCTCGTAGAGCGAAGTGTGGCGGGTCAACACGCGCGGGCCGTGCGCGAGGTTGTGCTCGAACTCGAATACCAGCTCCATGGCATCGCCAAAGCGCTCGGCCGGTTCGACCGCCGTGGCGCGTGCCAGCATCGCATCCAGCCAGGCCGGCAGGTCCGGGCGATAGCGCGTGAGCGGAACCCGCTTGGCAAAGCGCGGGCGCGAAAAGGCCTCGACCTCGCCGAACGGGTAATGCCCGCCGCTCAGCAGGCGATAGAGTGAAACGCCGAGCGCATACAGGTCGGAACGTTCATCGCCGGCTGCGCCGTTGAACAGCTCCGGCGCCATGTAGCTGGGCGTTCCCGGAATTTCTTCACCGGCGGCGCCCGCTTCGAGGCCGGGCAGGCGCGCCACACCCAGGTCCAGCAGCCGCAGCCCGCCGCCCGGGGCGAGCATCACATTCTCGGGCTTCACATCACGATGAATGATGTGCCGGCGATTCAGCGCATACACCGCCTTGGCGAGCAGCATGCCGATGCGCGCACCCTCATCCAGCGATACCGGCGGCTGGCGCAACAAGCGCTGCTCCAGGGTTTCGCCCGGATAGAACGGCATGGCCGAGTAGAGGCGCGTCTGCCGGCCGGCCGGCAGCTCGATCACCTCGCCGACATGCGGGCTGCGCACCTGCGAGGCCACCCACGCCTCGCGCACAAACGCGCGCCGGTAGCTTTCCTCGGCGGCCACGCGCGGATGGGGAAACTTGAGTATCAGCTCACGCGGTTCGCGCGTGTCCTCGGCACGGAACAGCCGGCTGTAGCGGCCATCGGATACCACTTCCAGCAAACGGAAACCATCCACCACATCGCCGACGTTCGGCAGTTCGAGGATCGGCATGCCGGCCACCAGCGTTTCGAGATCGAGCCGTTCGGCAGCCGGCACCGCGAGCACATCCAGCACCAGTGCCGTGACATTGTCCTGACTGCCGGCCGCGAGCGCCTCGTCCACAATCCGGCGCGCGGCCGCCTCGGGCGCAGTGCGCTCGGCCAGCAATACCTTCAGGCGCGTGGCGTTGAGCGTCGCGTGCACACCGTCGCAGCACAGCAGATAGCGATCATGGGCCTTGAGATCGTGCGTCGCGTAGTCGGCGCGCACCGCTTCTTCGAGACCGACGGCGCGGTACAGCACATGCCGCATGTCCGGATGACTGTGAGTGTGGTCCTGGGTAAGACATTGCAGGCGGCTCGCGCGCAATCGGTAGATGCGCGTGTCGCCGACGTGCACCACGTGCGCAGCCCGGCCGCGCAGAATCAGCGCGCTGAAGGTGGTGGCCATGTCGCGCAGCCTCTGGTCCTGGCGGCCCTGTCCATGCACCCAGCGATTCATGGCGGCGAGGGTGCGCGACGCCGCCCGGTCCACGCCCAGGGTTGGCGACTGGCTCAGATAACCGTCGAGAAATCCGCGTGCTGCGGTCTCGGCCGCGAGCCGGCCACCCGGTCCGCTGATGCCATCGGCAATCACCGCCACCGCCTCCGGCACGGCGCGCGCATTGATTTCGGCCTCGTGCGCGGCCACGAAGTCGTCGTTGGTTTCGCGCCTACCCTGCTCGCTGGCAAAGCCGATGCGGGTTTGAAGTAAATTCGAATCCATCCGGTTCATCGGATACAAGATACAAGATTCACAAGACTCAAGATACAAATGCGCCTATTCCGGAATTTCCGGATGTTGCGTTCTTGTATCTTGTCGCTTGTATCTGCCTTTTATACCCGCGCACCCGAGGCCGCGCCCCAGGTGGTGCGCCAGCGCGTCTTGACGCGCAGCAGGCCGATCACACCAAGCGCCGCCAGTCCGGCGAAGATCCAGAACCCGGGCGCGAAACCGCCGGACATGGCTTGCGACCAACCGAGGGTCTTGGCCAGCAGAAAGCCGCCGATACCGCCGGCCGCGCCCACCAGACCGGTCATGACGCCGATCTCCTTGCGAAAGCGCAGCGGTACCAGCTGGAACACCGCGCCATTGCCCATGCCGAGCGCCATCGCACCGACGAAGAATATCAGCACCGCGATCCAGCCGATCTGCGGCAACTCCATCAGACTCCAGCCGCTCACCTTGGCCGCGGCTGCCGCGACCGGTGCCGGCCCCTGCGGCAGGAAGGCAATACTGATGTAGGTCAGCGAGACAATGGCGAGCAATATCTGCAGCGAACGCAGACCACCGATGCGATCCGCCAACCAGCCGCCCACCGGCCGGAACATGGAGCCGGCGAACACCACCAGCGCCGCCATGAGACCGGCAGCGATGCCGGAGGTGTGATACCAGGTGGTGAAGTACAACGGCAGCGCGCTGCCGAGACCGACGAAACCGCCGAAGGTGATGGAGTAGAAGAACATGAACCACCAGGTGTCGACATCCTTGAACACCGTGATGTAGTTGCCGAGGGTCACCGGCGCGCGCTGCTCGGGCGCATCCTTGGCCATGGCCGTATAGAACAGGAACACCAGCACCAGCGGAATCAATAAGACGCCGAATACCGCCTGCCAGCCGTACTGCTCGGCGATCCACGGCACGAACATCGAATCCAGCACCACACCCATGTTGCCGGCGCCGGCGATGCCCATGACCACGCCCTGGTATTTCGGCGGGTACCAGCGCGACGCCTGCGGCAGGGCCACGGCGAAACTCGCGCCCGCTACGCCCAGCACTAGACCCAGAATTTCCACTTCCAGTTTCGAGCCGAGCCCGAACAGCCAGGCGTAGGCCAGCCCGGTGATCACCACCAGCTGTCCGAATTGCCCGGTGCGTTTCGGGCCGAGGTGGTCGGCGAGCATACCCATGGGAACGCGCAACAAAGCGCCGGCCAGAATCGGAATTGCGACTAGGGTGAACTTGTCTTCGACCGCAAGACCGAGCTCCTGGCCCAGATACAGCATCAACGGCCCCAACACCACCCAGGCCATGAAACTGACATCGAAATACAAAAACGCCGACAACAATGTCGGCCAATGGCCTGCCTTGCTGAATTCCCGCCAGTTCATGTTGCTCTCCGTCAAGTCCGGTCACGCATCAGTGCGCGACCACGACTCTCCTAAAGCAACTGCTGTGCCAAACAAAAAAGTCCTGTTGAAGCAGGCATCTGGACTGCCAGCGCGGATTGTCCCTGCACCACATCGGGGAATGCGTGTGCTGTGTTGCGCGAAGATAGTGCGCACCCCCTGCTGCTTCACAACGACGAGGTCCGCGCAGTCAGGTAGAATAGCCAGAGCCTCTAAACCCAGATCGCTATCCATGCGCACCCGTCACTACGGCCAGCCTCCCTCTAACCGTAACGACTGGCAGACCATCATGTCACTGCTGCCGTACCTGTGGGAATTCCGCGGGCGGGTGCTGCTGGCCATGGGCTTGCTGATCGCCGCCAAGGTGGCGAACGTCGGCGTGCCGCTGCTGCTCAAGGAAGTGATCGACGCGCTCAGCGGCCCGCAGGCGCTGCTCACCCTGCCGGTGCTGTTGCTGGTCGGCTACGGCGTGCTGCGCCTGTCGAACGCGCTGTTCGGCGAGCTGCGCGACGTGGTGTTCGCCAAGGTCATGCAGCGCTCGATCCGGCGCGTGGCGCTGCAGGTGTTCGAGCATCTGCACCACCTGGCGTTGCGTTTTCACCTGGAACGCCAGACCGGCGGCGTGTCGCGCGATATCGAGCGCGGCACGGCCGGCATCCGTTTTCTGCTCAATTTCATGCTGTTCAACATCCTGCCGACGCTGTTCGAAATGGCGCTGGTCACCGTCATCCTGCTGGTGCGCTACGACGTCTGGTACGCGATCGTCACCCTCGGCACGCTCGTGGTGTACATCGTCTTCACACTGTTCATCACCGAGTGGCGCATGGTGTTCCGCCGCACCATGAACGAGATGGACTCCAAGGCCAACACCAAGGCGATCGACAGCCTGCTCAACTACGAAACCGTAAAATACTTCAACAACGAGGGCTGGGAGGCGCGGCGCTACGACGAGACCCTGCAGAAGTGGGAAAAGGCCGCGGTGCGCAACCAGACCTCGCTGTCGGTACTGAACGCCGGGCAGGCCACCATCATCGCCATCGGCGTCACGATACTGATGCTCATGGCGAGCAACGGCGTAGTGACCGGTAAAATGTCCATCGGCGATCTGGTGCTGGTCAATGCCTTCCTGATTCAGCTGTACATGCCGCTGCACTTTCTCGGCTTCGTGTACCGCGAGATCCGCCACTCGCTCGCTGACATGGAACGTATGTTCAGCCTGCTGAATCAGCACGAAGAGGTCATGGACAAACCAGATGCGACTGAACTGGTTGTCGGTCCGGGCGCAATCCGCTTTGAACACGTGGATTTCAGCTACGACGGCAAGCGCCCGATTCTCACCGACGTGAGCTTCGAGATTCCGGCCGGGCACAAGCTGGCGGTGGTGGGCGCGAGCGGTGCCGGCAAATCCACCCTGTCGCGCCTGCTGTTCCGCTTCTATGACGTGAACGCCGGGCGCATCACCATCAACGGCCAGGACATCCGCGACGTGACCCAGCAGAGCCTGCGCAAGGCGATCGGCATCGTGCCGCAGGACACGGTCCTGTTCAACGACAGCATCTACTACAACATCGCCTACGGCCAGCCGGATGCCAGCCGCGAGGAAGTCATCCAGGCGGCGCGCGCCGCGCACATCCACCACTTCGTCGAGTCCTTGCCGGACAAATATGAATCGCTGGTCGGCGAGCGCGGCCTGAAACTCTCCGGCGGCGAAAAGCAACGCGTCGCCATCGCCCGCACCTTATTAAAGAACCCGCCGATCCTGGTGTTCGACGAAGCCACCTCGGCGCTCGACTCCAAGACCGAGAAGGCCATCCAGGCGGAGCTGCTGGAGATTGCCACCAACCACACCACCCTGGTGATCGCCCACCGGCTCTCGACCATCATGGACGCCGACCAGATAGTCGTGCTGGATCACGGCCGCATCGTCGAGCGCGGCTCACATGCCGAGCTGCTGGCGAGCGACGGTCCCTATGCGCATCTGTGGAACCTGCAACTTCAGGAAGAGGCAGAACGCCCGAAACAAGCCGTCGGGAACGGCCTTACAGCGTGAGGTTCACGGCAAACAGGGCGGTTTGAGGTCCCTTCTCGATATCCAGCGCATAACGTTATACGCAGCCTTTCCCAATACTGCGTATAACCGAGACTCGTACTTCGTCAAATAGGTTTTTCCGGTTTCTTTCAGGAGTGCTCCCTCTCCCGCAGGGAGAGGGTTTGGGTGAGGGGATCATACAATTTCCAATTAATGATCCCCTCATCCTATCCTTCTCCCGGAGCGAGAAGGGACTCTTCGTTCTGCATCGCGCATAGGAACATGCGGAGAAACTTATTTAACGGGGTACTAGGCCGATTGGTGTTCTAACCCGCAGGCCACCATAGGGGGCTGGTATCACTGAATCACACCCCACTCACCCTATGATGTGGTGTACCGGAAGCTTGCTCATGTGCCAGTCACCGGTCTTCGCGTCATACTGAGATGCGGTGAATACATGCCAGTCGGCGTCGTCCAGCTTCGGATGATCGGCCCGGTAGTAGTAACCCGGCCAGCGGGTTTCCTGCCTGAACAGCGTGTGCCTGGCCACGGACTCCGCCGTCAGAATCCGGTGGTGGAGCTCCCATGCCCGCTGGAGTTGGTGCAGGTCCTCGGCGCCAATGTGCTCCATATCCTCCTTCAGCATGCCGAGCAGCTCCAGGCCACGATTCAGCAGTGGTTCGTTGGTCACATAAAAGGTGCTGTAGCCGCCGACATACTCATCCATCATTTTTTCCAGTCGCTGCAGGCCTTGAAGAGGCGATATGTAGCTTGGCGCCACCGTCCCGGCGACGATCTCGTTCCTGCCCACTCGGTAGTTTTCCAGCGGCTTGAATATCGTTTCCTCGAGCTTCTTAATCTGCGCTTCATCCAGCTGCGGCGGCTCGCCTTTCAAATCCATGACGTACCTGACCGCCGACTTTCCCGCCAGTCTTCCCTCGGTAAAGGAGCCGGATGAGAACTTGTGTGCAGAACCGCCGATCGTGTCCCCGGCTCCGAAGAGCCCTTCCACCGTCGTCATCCGGTTGTATCCCCACTGGTAGTCCGCCGGCGCGCAGTCCTCCGGCCCGCTGGCCCAGGCACCGGAACAGGTGGCGTGCGAGCCCATGACGTAGGGTTCGGAGGTGATTAACTCGGACGGCTTATCCCTGGGGTCTGTGTTCTGTGAAGCCCAGACCACCGCCTGGCCGATGGTCATGTCGAGAAAATCCTCCCAGCCGATCTCTTCCTTCTCCTTGGTATCGAGAACCTCCTGCGTATGCATGAAGATGGGGCCCTTGCCGGCCTTCATCTCCTCGATCATCGCGTGA
>DATEYP010000165.1:0-2289 GCA_035256085.1 Acidiferrobacterales bacterium | reverse complement strand
ATTGTTCTGCGTTCATCTGCGGCTGACTGCTGTTTCCAGAATCACTGGTACTGTGCGGACTTGATTTCCGCCTCGAAGAACGAATCTGCCCGGGGCGTGCCGGCCCGCTTGGTGGCGCGCATGCGCACCGGAATGGTGTAGCCGCCGAACGTCCGCTCCTCGGTCAGCTGATCCCCGATCCACAGCACGTACCCCGGCTTGCCATCCAGACCCTCGGCATCCCAGCGTGGCATTTCGACGCGCTCCAGGCGGCCGTCCGACGCCACGACAATCTGCAGTGCGAGTTGTTCGCTGCCGACCTGCAAGTGCACCCGCGCCGAGCGGGCGTCGATGGCCTCCCAGCGGGCACCGGCCTCGGGCAGCAGCGCGGACGGAAGCAGCAATGGCGCTTCCAGCGCCACCCGGCCGGCCGCCGAGCGCGACACGTCCACGCCGCTGGCGCGCACGAGAGGAATTGCATAGCCCATGAACCAGTGCATCGCGCCCTCGCCGGCGACATAGCGGTCACTCCCGCTAATTTGCATGATTCCTTCTCCGACCGTGGCCTTCCAGATGAGGCCGTTGGGCACGGCCAGAATCTGGCTGGCCTGAAACGGCAGCTTGTCGGCGCCCGGCTTGAGGCCGATGCGCCCCTGCATCTCGACGACCACCGATCGCGCCAACCGTGTGCCGGGAGCAATGGCGTGCCGAAAGTAGCGTTGCGCCGGTACCGGCAGATCCGCAACCGACTTGGGATCATACAACGCCGTGCCGGAAGGCAGGCGCAGCGTTTCCCACAGGCGTTCAATTTGGCGATCATGCAGAGTGCGCAGGCTGCCAAGAACAATGGCAGTGACGACAAGCAACAATGCCAGTACGGAAAGAATACGAGTAACCATGCCACCTCCGTGCGTAACAGTCATTGCTCACCCGGTTTGCCGTGCGACTGGCCGCCCGGCGAATAACCGGAAAATCGGGGCAGGGAATTTTATCCCCGGAGGCATCCAGACAAATTGATTTTCGACAATTTCTGCGCCTTGGCTTGGTGTGTTCCTTGCCGGGCAATGATGCAGGGTGGGGCAGGGCCCCACCCTGCAATTTTAAGAAACACGTTTCCAGGTGAGATCGAGTTCGCGCGCCGCCTTGACGTCGTCGAGGCGTTTGACCGGCAGGGTGTGCGGGGCGCCCTTCACCATGTCCGGCATGCTGCGCGCTTCGTGCGCAATTTCTTCCATCGCCTTGATAAAGCCGTCCAGTTCTTCCCGGGTTTCGGTCTCGGTCGGCTCGATCAGGAAGCATTCCGGAACCAGCAGCGGGAAGTAGGTGGTCGGGGCGTGGTAGCCCTTGTCGAGCAGGCGTTTGGCGAAGTCCATGGCGCTGATGCCGGTTTCATCTTTCAACTTCTTGAGTGTGACAATGAACTCGTGCGTGGCGCGGCGTTTGGGGAAGGCCGGGTCGAAACCGCGTTGCTTCAATTCCGCCAGCATGTAGTTGGCGTTGAGCGTGGAAAATTCGGCGACACGTTGCATGCCCTCGCGTCCGAGCAGACGCGCGTAGATGTAGGCGCGCAATAACACGCCGGCGTTGCCGAGGTGCGCGGACAGGCGGCCGATGGACTGCGGCTTGTCTTTCTCGGTGAGCAGGTAATAACTGCCGTCCTGGTTGCGTTCCACGATCGGTATTGGCAGGAACGGCAGCAGCCTTTCATTCACGCCCACCGGACCGGCGCCCGGGCCGCCGCCGCCGTGCGGGGTGGAAAAGGTTTTGTGCAAGTTCACGTGGATGACATCGAAGCCCATGTCGCCCGGTTTCACCTTGCCGAGGATGGCGTTCAGATTCGCGCCGTCGTAATACAACAAACCGCCGGCATCGTGCACCGCCTTGTGCACCTGCTGGATGTCCTTCTCGAACACCCCGAGCGTAGACGGGTTGGTGAGCATGAGGCCGGCGGTGTGCGGGCCGACCGCGGCCCTGAGCAGTTCGAGATCGATGTCGCCGTTGGCGTCGGTCGGAATCTCGCGCGCCGTGTAGCCGCACATCACCGCGGTTGCCGGATTGGTGCCGTGCGCGGCGTCCGGCACCAGGATCTCGGTACGCGCCGTGTCGCCGCGCGCGTCGTGGTAGGCGCGGATCATGGCGACGCCGGCGAATTCGCCCTGCGCGCCGGCCGCCGGCGTGAGCGACACCGCCTTCATGCCGGTGACTTCCTTGAGCATCTCCTGCAGTTCGTACATGCAGGCGAGAAAGCCCTGGCCGGTGGATGCCGGCGCGGCCGGATGGCGGCCGAGGAACTGCGGCAGCATCGCCAGG
>DATEYP010000164.1:0-5755 GCA_035256085.1 Acidiferrobacterales bacterium | reverse complement strand
CATGCCCCATGGCGCCGGGATGGAAGGCGGTGATCTGGTTGTCGTCCATGTCGGTGGTGATGAACGCCTGCGCGGTATACGAACCGGGCACCACGGTAACATGCTCGCGCTGCACGCCGCATTGATCCATCCACTTCGCATACGGCTCAAAGTCTTCGCCGACCGTACCCATCGGCAACACATCGCCACCCAGTTTGTGCAGGTTGTAGGCGATGTTGCCGGCGCAGCCACCGAACTCGCGGCGCATCTTCGGCACCATAAACGAGACGTTCAGGATGTGCACCTGCTCGGGCAGGATGTGATTCTTGAAGCGATCGTTGAACACCATGATGGTGTCGTAGGCGAAGGAACCGCAAACCAGAACTGTCATGCGCGCAATCCTTGTGGTGGGTCAGTGGGAAGAAAGACGCCGGGGCATAACCACCGGGTCGATGTGGTGCGATCATAACCGATATTCCGGCCTACCGCCTGACGCGGGCGGCCCGACAAACAAGCGCCGGGCTCACGGCTTCCTGTCATCGTCGGAGGGGTTGAAACTTTCCCGGAGCGCCACCTGCAGGCGCGCATGCAGCACCACCATCCGCCGCCACAGCAGCGCGCCCAGCAGCGCTACGCCCGCCGCGCCCGGCCACCAGCAGTTCGACCGGCGGCAACAGGCTGGAACTCAGGGCCGAGATCAACAGGAACATGAGCAGCAGCGACAACACCGGAAACATCTCGGCCAGCACCGCGCGCACCTTCGGGGTATGCCGCCCGGCCTGCGACTCGGGCACGCCAAGCTCGGCCAGCAGCATGCCCAGCGCCTTCAGCTTGCGGTAGGTCGCGATCAGGAACGGCAGCGCCAGGGTGCCGGTACCGAGCAGGCCGGTAGCCACGAAGAAGATGGCGCTGAACATGTCGCGCACCGGCACGATCAGACGCTCGATGCGCTTGAGCTCGCACGCCTCGGCGATGATGGCGTCGATCATGAACGCGCCGAGCGCCACACTGTACTCGAGTCAGGGAACGCCCGAACGGAAACGCATGGCCGGAGGGTAAGGTTAAATCTGGTAGCGCAGCATGATCTCGTCGGGGTGCAGAGCGAGATAAAACTGCTCGCTCAGGTACGGCACGGGAAAGCGTCGCAGGTAATGGCGCAACAGGGTGATGGGCACCACCAGCGGCAGCTGGCCGCGGCGGTAGCTATTGATAAATTCGAGCAGCTCGCGTTTGTCGGCAGCGTCCAGGTTTTGCTTGAGGAATCCGAACAGGTGCTGCAGCACATTGGCATGGCGCGTGCGCGTGGCCGGTTTTTTCAGCGCCTGCATCAAGAGCTGAATATAGCGGCGTCCAAGCCCGGCCATGCCGCGGCGTCCGGCCGTGGCCACCAGGCGGCCGAGTTCACGATAGCGCTTTTCGTCATGCGCCAGCACGATGAACTTGTGGCGTGTGTGGAACTCGACCAGCGCCTTGGCCGTAAGGCGCTGCGTCGTAAGCTGCTGCCAGCGGTGGTAGACGAACACGCACTCCACGAAGTTTTCGCGCAGTACCGGGTCCATGAGCCGGCCCTCTTCTTCGAACGGCAGCTCCGGCCGTTGCGCCATCAGCGTGCCGGCGTAAAGGCCGGCACCGGTAGCAACCGGCCTGCCGTGCGGGCCGTACACCTTCACGCGTTCCATGCCGCAGCTCGGCGAACCTTGCTTGAGGATGTAACCACTCAGGTCGTGCAGCTTGGGTGCGACTTTTTCGGCATAGGCCACGAGCTTGTCGGTGACATCCAGCGTCGCGTCTTCAACGCCGCGGGCGCGCGGGCCGTGCGCACTGTTCACCAGGCGAATCGGCGGGCGCGGGATGCCGAGGCCAATCGCCACCTCCGGGCAGTACGGCACGAAGTCGAAGAATTGCCCGAGCGATTCGGTGATGTAGCCGTTGTGCTTGTGGCCGCCGTCGAATCGTACCGCCTGCCCGAGCAGGCAGCTCGAAATGCCGATGCGGATGCGCGCGCTCATTTCGCGTTAATCCTTCCCGCCATCCAGCCAGCACACAATATAGTAGACAGAAATCCCTTCAGACGAGTCCATGGATGGACGAGGTAGGCCGCGTCGGGAACAGGCGGTCGAGGAGCGCGCCGGGCCGATGACCCGTGCCGGATAAAGTATATTGGCTACACCGCCGGTCGCCAGCGCGGCGGCTTCCGTTTCAACCACCTGCACGTTGCCCTCCGGTACCCGGTCGCGCGCACGTTTCGGCGCGTACACAACGGCGAAGCGCTCCTCGGCAACCTTGCCGTCCGGATCGAGGCGGTAGCCCTGGACCATGGTTGATTATTTTTCCGACGGCCTGCGGTTCTCGGCCAGCATGTTGCAGAACATCGCGCCCTGCTCGAGTGCGTCATCCAGCGCCACGTGCGTGTGCGGCAGGCCGGCGTCGAACCAGCGCTTCGGCAAGTAGGTGCGCGTGGTCTCCTGGAAACTGGTCTTGCGCATGCCCATGGCGTAGGAACGCACGTCGATCGCGTGCTCGCGGAACGGCCGTTCGCCGGTGAAGCGCACCAGGTACCAGTACACCCACATGAAATCCCAGGAGGCGGGAAAGCCGAGGAACACCAGCCGCCCGGGCAGGGTCTTGAGCCAATCGGCATACATGCGCATGGCCGTTTCCGGCGGGCGGGTGTCGCGGCGGCAGCTTTCCCAGGCCTCCGGAAAGTCCTGCCACCAGGCCATGGTGCGCGCGTCGGGCACCGCTTCCGGGAGTGTTTCGAGATTGATGCTGAAGGTCGAAATCACGGTTTTATCGGCGTGATAGGCGGCCGAGGCCAGGCTCAACATCGAATGTGCCCCGGGAATCGGGCCATCGGCCTCGATATCGGTACTGACGTAGATTTCAGGCTGGTTGGCCACACCGTTTCCCTCTGTTGCCGGCTGCGATCATGCCCGCCGCACGCCGGGCTGGCAATCGCCAGGGGCCGATTCCTTGCCTATTTTTCGGGCAAATTAGTCCGTGGCATGCAAAATGTGGTAGAGTGTGCCAGTGGTTAACGGCTGAATCGGCTGATCACCGCCTCTCCCGCGCCACGACCCCTCAAACCACGCGCGGCAGCACTGTTCCAGCGTTCACTCTGCCATCTTTTCCGCAGTTTGGGTGCACCGAACGGCATTCGCCGCGTTGCACGATCCCGCGCACTGCCCGAAGCAGTGCCGGACGTCATACCGATACGAGGTATCACATGCTCAAGATGTATGTCGGCAATCTCTCCCCGGATACCCGCGAAGCGGATATTCAGACCCTTTTCTCCCAGCACGGCAAAGTGCGCTCCATCCGCCTGGCGGCCGACGTTTTCAGCGGCCAGTGTCGCGGCTTCGGTTTTGTCGAGATGGAAGGTCACGAGGCGCGCGCTGCGATCGCCGCCCTCAATGGCAAGGAGTTCATGGGAAAACAGATCAAGGTGAACGAGGAAAAGCCGCGTGACAAGAACGGGCCCGGCGGCCGCGGACGGCGTTAAGCGCCGCCTGATTTCCATTCACCCTTATTTATTTACTCTGCAAACTTCAAAAACGGATACCCATGGCTGAAATCGAACGACCTACCAGCACCCCCGGCAGCATTCTGGAGCGGGCATCGACGCAGGCGCGGCCTTTCAAAGTCGCGCGCGTTGAAAAGACCTCGGCCCCGGACGGCAGCGATGGAGCCGGCTGGTATCGCTACGTACTGGATAACGGCAAATCGACCATCACCGGTCAGCGCGCCGGCTCGCTCAAGGATGTCACCGCGCACGCTGCGCACTGCGCCGAGCAGATCAACGCACGCGGCTTCGGCAAGCAGTCGCTGTGGTCGCCGCGCGGCCGCAAACCGGCGAACGCCCCCAAGCCGGCCGACGTGACCGGTTCCTGAAAATTTCCGCAACGGCGATTTTTGGGAATTCAGAGGCAAAAAAACCCCGCCGATCCGGCGGGGTTTCGACTGAAACCTGCGATGCAGGAGCAGTTTACGCCGGCGTGACGTTCGCAGCCGACGGACCCTTCGGGCCCTGCGTCAATTCAAACTTTACCTTCTGACCTTCGGCCAGCGACTTGAAGCCACTGCCCTGAATGGCGGAGTGATGCACGAACACATCTTTGCTGCCGTCGTCCGGGGTAATGAAGCCGAAGCCCTTGGCATCGTTGAACCACTTGACCGTTCCTGTAATCACGGAATCACCTCTGAAATAGTTAATAAAAAGTGCTGCAGAGTGTTTCCTGGAACGTGCCTGCGGGAGTAACTGCCGAAGTGACTGGATGACTTCCGGAAGTACGGGCAGAAGAACGCTGCAACGGAATTAGCTTACACAAGTTTGGAATAAATGCGAATGGATTTTTCTCCCCCTCCAGGCTGCGCACCTTAAGGGATGGACCTTACCGGACATGCTGGGCGTCCTTATGTATAAGTTATATTAGTAATTGGCTGTTTTCCGGAATAGGTGATTTTGCAGGGTGGAAAAGCGAAAATCCCCAGTTTGGCCATATCAAGGACCAAGTCTATGTCGTACTTTGAGGGCAGTAACATGGTACCCGAAGCCTTGGCCGGCGCCTCCACACTGGATGCACAGTCCCGCCTGGAACTGGAGGCTGCCGCCTTCCGCGGCCTGGTCGCTCACCTGCAACGCCGCACCGATGTCCAGAATATCGACCTCATGAACCTCGCCGGTTTTTGCCGCAACTGCCTGTCGAAGTGGTACCTGGCCGCGGCCCAGGAACATGGGCTCGCCCTGGACTACGACGAGGCGCGCACCGTGGTGTACGGGATGCCTTATGAGGAATGGAAAACCAAGTACCAGCCGAAGGCCACGCCCGAACAGCTGCAGAAGTTCGAAGCCACAAAAGCGCTGCACGCGTTTGTGAGCGGGCACGGTTAGCGCCTGACCCTCTCTGGGAACAGCGCAGAGGACGCAGAGGCGCAGAGATCGCGGAGAACTCAAAGCGAGTTTGATAAAACCCCTTTGCGTCCTCTGCGCCTCTGCGCTCTCTGCGTTACTTCCAGAGCGTCAATACAATTTCCTGAGTAATTTCAGCCGAACTTAGCCGAGCGCCGTCGCCAGACGCGCGTTACGACCGCGCTTGCCGGCTGGGCTGGTCGGCTTGTCGCCACCGGTCGGACGGCTGTCACGGAAACCCGACGCCGTGCGCGGCTTGTGAGCCCCACCCTTGCCGAACTCCTGACGGCCACCGCCAGCACCGCGCGGCGGATACGACGGCTTGCGCGCATGCGGACGCGAGTCCGCGGGCCGGCCACGGCCGGCACCGGACATCGGACGCTTGGGCTCAAGACCCGGAATGGTTTCGCGCTGCAAACGGCGGCCGATAATGCGTTCGATACCGGCGATCTTCTGCCGGTCATCCGGTCCGACGAACGAGATCGCGATACCGGTGGCGCCGGCGCGGCCGGTACGGCCGATGCGGTGGATGTAATCCTCCGGCACCATCGGCAGGTCGAAATTGATCACGTGGCTGATGCCGGCGATGTCGAGGCCGCGGGCCGCGACATCGGTCGCCACCAGCAGGCGATGCTCGCCGCGGCGCATGCGGTCGATGGTGCGTTTGCGCTGGCCCTGATTCATGTCGCCGTGCAGGGCGGCACTGGAATGGCCCTTCGCGGTCAAGGTCTCGGCCAGCTTGTCGGCGCCGCGCTTGGTGGCGGTGAAAATCACCGCCTGGTAGAGCGCGTCGTTCTTCAGCAGGTGCGACAGCATGGCGTGCTTGTGCGCGTGGTCATCCGCCTGATGCACCTGCTGGGTGATGGA
>DATEYP010000163.1:0-3072 GCA_035256085.1 Acidiferrobacterales bacterium | reverse complement strand
GAGGAAGCCGGAACACAGCAAGTGCTCACCGAACTGTATCTGATCGGCGATACGCATGCGCTTTCCATGGAAGAGCTGCTTCTGGTCCCCGGCATCGAGCGCGTGGTACGGATATCCGGGGCCTATCGCGTATTGGGCCGTCATAAAGACGATCACCGTTCCACGCATTTCGAATACAACGGCGTGCACTTCGGACAGGACAACTTGAATCTCTTTCTGGGATTGTGCGCCGTGGATAACCCTGAACATGTGGAACAAATGATGCGCGCGCTGCGCGATCATGGCCAGGTGTGTACACGCATGGGTGCGTATAAACCCCGCACCAATCCCTATTCCTTCCAGGGGCACGGCAAACAATGCCTGCCCTATGTGTTCGAGCTGGCCGGAAAATATGGCATCAAGGTGATCGCCATGGAGGTCACACACGAATCCCATGTGGAGGAGATCCGCCAGGCCTTGCGCCAGACCGGTCATCCCACGGGCATCATGTTGCAGATCGGCACGCGCAACACCCAGAACTTCGAATTGCTCAAGATCGTCGGCCGGCAGCGCGAACTCCCGGTACTGCTCAAGCGCGGCTTCGGCATCACGCTGGAGGAATCGCTGAACGCCGCCGAATACCTGGCGAGCGCCGGCAACCGTAATGTGGTGTTCGGCCTGCGCGGCATGAAGACCAACATGGGCGATCCGCACCGCAACTTCGTGGACTTCGCGCATGTGCCGGTGGTAAAGCGTCTGACGCGCATGCCGGTGTGCATCGACCCGTCGCACTCGGTCGGCACGCGCGAGCGCGCGCCGGATGGCCTGCTGGACGTGATGCACGTTACCGCGCAGGGGATCGTGGCCGGCGCCAACATGGTGCTGGTCGATTTCCATCCGCACCCGGCGAAAGCGCTGGTGGACGGGCCGCAGGCGCTGACGCTGCCGGAACTACCGTGGTTTCTGGAAGATGTGGCGATCGCGCGCGCGGCCTACGAAAAACGCCGGATACTCAGCGAGCGCTCCGCGCCTGGATAATATTTCTGGCCACAGATGAACACAGATAAACACGGATAAAATCAGAAAACCACGGCTTGTTTGACTGGTTTAATCTGCGTCAATCTGTGTTCATCTGTGGCTGAAATATAAAAAGACCTTTCTTCCATGCCTGGATAATAATTCTGGCCACAGATGAACGCAGATAAACACGGCTAAAATCAGAAAACGCGGCTTGTTTGACTGGTTTGATCTGCGTCAATCTGTGTTCATCTGTGGCTGAAATATTAAAAGACCTTTCTTCCATCAATTCGCGACACCGTACAGGATATCCAGTAGCACGCGCGTTTCACGGTGCATGAGTACAACGTCGCGCCCGATGACGATGCGCATATAGGCCGAAGGCAATACCGCCAGACGCGCTTCAAGCTCAGGCGGCAGCAACTGTCCCTGTAGCCCGGGCGGGAGGGTATCGCGTTTTGCCAGGCCGGGCGGCAAGCGTTCGCGCTTCGCCAGGCCGGGGGGGGCCTTCCTGGATTTCGCGGCCCGGTAATGCTCCTCGATGCGCGTGCGGTCACGGTCGCTGAAGCGCAGCTCGACGGCCGCGCGGTCGTCGCGCACCGCCACGCGCCCGGAAGTCACGGCATGCACGGCGCAGCCCGTGAAGACCAGCGCCACGAGCACGACGGACAGTAATTTAATCCACATGATTCGGTATCCTCATCTGATCCGAAAAACGGCGTTAGCCGCAGATTAACGCAAATGAATCATGCCGTGGATGCACCGAACCATTCACGCGTATGGTGTACTGGCGAATACAGGCAGCGCATTGAATATCCACGTTTTCTGCGTTCATCTGCGGCTAACTGTTTTTTCCAAGCTGATGCGATGTCCTGAAAACAAGTATGACGATTTCCGCACCCACTGTTAGGACAAGGCTTAAAATGCCTCTTTCGTCCCGGCAAAAACCTTGTACTCGCCGGTGTCGTAGGCGTATGCGACATCCACGCGCAGGTCGATCTTGACGAACGACTTCAGGCGCAGGCGCAGCCCAATACCCACGCCCCACTTGAGGTCGCCGAGATTGATCTGCTCGTTACTTGGATAGGCGTTGCCGACATCCAGGAATACGGCGCCACGCAACGGGTAGTAATTGAAGAATGGCCGCAGGTATTGCAGGTTGAACAGGATAAAACTGTTGCCGGTGAAGCTGCCGGTATCGAAGGCACGCAACGTCTTGCTGCCGCCCAGGCTGTAGGCATACTCATCATTCATAAAGATGTCGCCACTCGACAGCCCGAGCCGCCCTTGGAATTCGAGGTTTTCATGCGGCCGGCCCTTGAGCAGCAGATATCTTCGGTAGAAGAACTCATGGCGCGTGTACTGGGTATCGGAACCGAGCACGGGCGCGCCGTATTCACCCAGATATCCGTATTCCTTGCCGCTCCGGCTGAACAGATAATCGCGCACATCGAGGAACTGGCCTAGCGCGCTGACTCCCACCGCCCGTCCATCCTGGAATGTACCGGTATCGCCGGACACGTAGTCGAAACCATGGCGTCGCCATACCAGGCCGGCGCCCACCTGCCAGCCGCGGCTTGGGCCGCGCAGCGCGAGCCAGCGCGATACCAGCAGGCTTGCCGTCCAGGCCTCCAGCTCGTATAGCGAGGTGACCGTCGTGCCGGTCACGACCTCGACGGGCTGGCGATTCTGGCTGAGCTCCGTATGCAACAGGTACGGACTGCCGAACATGCGTGGGTAGTTGTAACTGAACGTATTAGTTTCGTTCTTGCCACTGCTGATGGTGTCGGCCTCCTCGGTTTCATAGCGGAGCTTCAGCTGCTGATTGAGCCCGGCCAGATTGTCGAGGCTGATCTCGGCGCCGAGACTGATATTGTTGTCGTCGTCGCGGTTGAGCTTGGGCACCGGCAGGATGTAATACTTCTCCTTGACGATGAAGCGCAGCACGGTGCCGTCGTCACGCCGCTCGACACTTGCGTCCACCGACACGAACAGCCCCAAATCCATGATCGCCTGGCGCGAGCGCTCGATCAGCGCCGGGTCGGCGATGTCGCCCTCCTTGACCAGAATTTCGTA
>DATEYP010000162.1:0-14332 GCA_035256085.1 Acidiferrobacterales bacterium | reverse complement strand
GAGAAACATGCCGGTATCTCGCTGCCCGACAGCGTGTCCGTGTTCGCCGCCGTGCGGCGCTGGAAGGATAACTTTCGTGGATAAGATGCCGAAAAATATGGAAAAAGGTTGACGCCCCACGACCCTCCCCCTACCATTACTCAACATGGCATCAACAAGAAGCAAGAAAGCCCGCCTGTTCAAACTCAGCCTGCTGGCCGCCCTCCTGGGCACCGCCGGTTGTGCCGCTTTTCCCCAAGCCACTAACCCGGAAAGCGCCAAAGCCGCCGCCGGTCAGCCAGTTGCAGCCAGTGGCAAATCTGGCGCTGCCACGGCGGCCGCCGGCCAGCCCACGGCCGATGACCAGGGCGACCAGCTGCTCGATACCCACCTGCATGCCGACCTGTGGGGACGTGTCCGCGCCGGCTACGCCATGCCGGTGCTCGACAGCCCGCTGGTGGCGCGCCATGAAAAATGGTTCATCAACAATCCGGAATATCTCGACAGCATGATGGGCCGGGCGCGTCTTTACCTTTACTACATCGTAGAAGAGGTGGAGAAGCGCGGCATGCCGATGGAAATCGCCCTGTTACCCGCGATCGAGAGCGCCTACAAGCCACAAGCCTATTCGCGCGCGCGCGCCGCTGGCCTGTGGCAGTTCATCCCGGCCACCGGTCGCATCTACGGTCTGGAGATGAACTGGTGGTACGACGGCCGAAACGACGTTATGGCCTCCACTGGTGCAGCACTCGATTATCTCGAAAAACTGCATGGCCAGTTCAACGACTGGCAGCTGGCGCTGGCCGCCTACAACTGCGGAGAGGGCAAGGTCGAACGCCTCCTGGCCGAGAACCGGCGCAAGGGCCTGCCGACCGATTTCAGTTCGCTCAAGAAGCTGCCGAAAGAAACCAAGAATTACGTACCGAAGCTCATGGCCATGGCAAACATCATTGCCGACCCGGCCAAGTACAACTTGCAGATTGCTGCAATCCCGAACATTCCCTATTTCACACGCATCGTGACCGACGGCCAGATCGACCTGGGTGTGGTCGCCAGGCTGACCGACATGCCGGTGGATGAGCTGTTCATGATCAATCCCGGATACCAGCGCTGGGTAACCAACCCGAACGGACCACACGCCCTGCTCGTGCCGGCGGACAAGAAGGACGCACTGATCGAAGGCCTGACCAAACTGACGGATGAGGAGCGCGTGCAGTGGGCGCGTCATCAGGTCCGGCGCGGCGACACCATCAGCCGCGTCGCCGGCCATTACAAGGTCACGGTCGCATCGATCCGCACCGCCAACGGCATGCCGAACAACCACCTCGTCGCCGGACAGGATTTGCTGATCCCGGTGTCGGTCAACAAACTGAATGCGCGTCCGTCCGCAGCCATTATCAAATCGGCGAACGCCAGTGTGCGTTCCGAGGGCAACAGCGAGCGGGTGAAGATCCTGCACCGCGTACGCTCTGGCGAAACCCTCTGGAGCATCGCCAGAAAGTACAAGGTCTACATTCACCAGTTGCGCGAGTGGAACCTGCTTGAAGCGGGTGACGCCCTGCGCCTCGGCCAGCGGTTGTTCATCTGGACCACGCACGGCAGCGGCGCCTCGGCGGCGAACGACTTCCGCAGCCCGGGCTGAACCTCAATCCTTCCTGAGCAGTGACGCGCGCAGCAGCTGCTGCGTGTAGGCCTCGCGCGGCGCGCTGAACAGCGCCTCGGTCACGCCCGCCTCCACGATCCGCCCCTGGCGCATGACCACGATGCGGTGCGCCATGGCGCGGATCACCGCCAGGTCGTGGCTGATGAAGATGTAGCTCATGTCGTGCCGGCGCTGCAGCGCGCTCAGCAGGTCCAGCACCTGACGCTGTACCGAGACATCCAGCGCGCTGGTCGGTTCGTCCAGTAGGATCAGCTTCGGTTCCAGCACCACCACGCGGGCGATCGCAATGCGCTGGCGCTGGCCGCCGGAAAACTCGTGCGGGTAGCGCCACAGCATGTCAGCGCTTAAACCCACCTCCTCCAGCGCCTGCAGCACGCGCGCCCGGCGCGCCACCCGGTCGAGCTGCGGGAAGTGTATACGCAGGCCTTCACCCACGATCTGTTCCACCGTCAGGCGCGGCGACAGGGACGAATACGGATCCTGGAAGACGACCTGCATATCGCGCCGCAGCGGGCGCAGGGAGCGCTGTGAGAGGCCATCCAGGCGCACTCCATTGAACGTGATTGCCCCCTGACAGTCCTGCAGGCGCAGCAGGCAGAAACCGAGCGTGGATTTTCCGGATCCGGACTCGCCCACGATGCCGAGCGTCTCGCCGGCATGCAGGTGCAGGCTGGCGTCATCCACCGCCTTCACCTCGCCCACCTGCTTGCGCCAGAACCCGGCCCGGATCGGGAAGCTGCAGCGAATCTGTGCGAGTTCCACCAGCCGTGGCGCCTGGCTCAGGCGCGCCGTTTCAGCCGGGTCGACGTGGCTCTCGGGCCGGCTCGCCAGCAGGGTGCGCGTGTAGTCCTCCGTGGGCGCCGAAAAGATCGATTCCAGTCCGCCCTGCTCGACAATACGGCCAGCCTGCATCACACCCACCCGGTCGGCGAAGCGCCGCACCAAATTGAGGTCGTGCGTGATGAGCAATACCGCCATGCTGAATTCTTTTTGCAGGTCCTCCAGCAGCTCCAGAATCTGTGCCTGGATGGTGACATCCAGGGCGGTGGTCGGTTCGTCGGCGATCAGCAATTGCGGTGAACAGGCCAGCGCCATGGCGATCATCACGCGCTGGCGCTGGCCGCCGGACAGCATGTGCGGAAAGGCATCGAAACGTTTGTGCGGTTCGACAATGCCGGTGCGGTCCAGGAGTTCGATCATGCGCTGGCGGGCGCGGGCACGATCCAGGCCCTGGTGCACGAGTAGCGGCTCCATGAGCTGTGTGCCGATCGGGTACACCGGATTGAGCGAGGTCATCGGCTCCTGAAAAATCATGGCAATCTCGCGGCCGCGCACTTTGCGAATCTCCGCTTCATCCAGGCCCAAAAGTTCGCGCCCTCCGAACAGCACGCGACCGCCGGGATAGGAAACCTGGGTCGCATCGTGCAGCTTGAGAATGGACAGCGCGGTTACGGTTTTGCCGGAGCCGGATTCACCGACCAGCGCATATTTCTCTCCGGGTGCCACGGTAAAGCTGACCTCGTGCAGCACATCTGCGGCCTCAACACCGCGTCCGAAACGCAGTGAAAGCCGGTCGACAATGAGGAGTGGCTCGCTCTGGCTCACGCTGCTGCCTCCGACAGTATGTGGTTAGCAGAACTTTCTTGCTGTCGGCAGCCGGCGGCGATTCGCGACGGTCGCATCCCCGCTTCGCGGGGCCCCTGCGACGCACAGGGATGTGCGAGTGCCGCGCGAGGCAGGATGCCGTTAGCGGCCTTCCTGCTCACGCCGCACCCCTACGCGTATCCATCGCCTCGCGCACCGCCTCGCCGATGAAGATGAGCAGCACCAGCGTCCCGACCAGCACCCCGAAGGTGGTGAGTGACAGCCACCAGGCCTCGATGCTCTCCTTGCCCTGCGCCAGCAGCTCGCCGAGGCTCGGCGTGGTGGGCGGCACGCCCAGGCCGAGAAAATCGAGACTCGTCAGCGCCAGAATCGCGCCGCTGATGCGAAACGGCAGGAAGGTGATGACCGGCGTGAGGCCATTCGGCAGCAGGTGCCGCCACATGATCGCTCGGTTCGACACGCCGAGCGCGCGCGCCGCGCGCACATAGTCCATGTTGCGGCCGCGCAGGAACTCGGCGCGCACATAGTCCGCCAGCCCCATCCAGCCGAACAGCGACAACAGTACAATCAGCAGCAACACGCTCGGTTGGAACAATGAAGCAAAAATGATCAGCAGATAAAGCTCCGGCATGGCGTTCCAAATCTCGACGAAGCGCTGAAACAGCAGATCGAACTTGCCGCCGAAGTAGCCCTGCAGCGCGCCGAGCAGCACGCCGATGCATGTCCCGACCACCGTCAGCGCAAAGGCAAACAGCACTGACAGCCGGAAACCGTACAGCAGGCGCGCCAGCACGTCGCGTCCACGGTCGTCGGTGCCGAGAAGATTGGTGCCGCCCGGCGGCGCCGGATTGGGCTGGTTGGCGAAATAATTGATGGAGCTGAACGAATGCCGGTTGGGCGCATACACCACCCAATTGCCGTTGCGCGACAGCAACTCCTGCATATACGGATCGTTGTAATCCGCCTCGGTCCCGAAATCGCCGCCAAAAGTGGTCTCCGGATAGGCCTTGAGGAACGGGAAATAATGGCTGCCCTGATACTGGACCAGCAGCGGCCGGTCATTACTCAGTATCTCGGCAAACAGACTCAACACCAGCAGGATGCTGAAAATCCACAAGCTCACGTAACCGCGCCGGTTCTGGCGGAAGCGCCGCCAGGCACGCTCAGCCGGAGACAGGTGGTTGCGCACCGGGCCGGAGGGGGCGATTGCAGTGACCGCGGCCAGCGTGCTCATTGCTCCACCGACTCGAACTGGATGCGCGGGTCGATCAGCACATAGGCCAGATCCGACAGCAGCTTGGCGACCAGGCCGAGCAGCGTAAACAGATAGAGCGTGCCGAGCACCACCGGGTAGTCGCGCTTCATCACCGACTCGTACGATAACAGTCCCAGACCATCGAGCGAGAAAATGGTCTCGATCAACAGGCTGCCGGTGAAGAACGCACCGATGAACGCGCCCGGAAAACCGGTGACCAGCGGGATTACGGCATTGCGGAATACATGCCTGTAGAGCACGGTATTCTGGGTCAGTCCCTTGGCGCGCGCGGTCAGCACGTACTGCTTGCGGATCTCCTCCAGGAAGCTGTTCTTGGTGAGCATGGTCATGACCGCGAAGCTGCCGACGACCGAGGCGATAATCGGCAACACCATGTGCCAGAGGTAATCGGTGATCTTGCCGTGCCAGGGCAACTCCGCCCAATTGTCGGAGGTAAGCCCGCGCAGCGGGAAGATGTCCCAGAAACTGCCGCCGCCGAACAACACCAACAGTGTTATACCGAGCACAAAACCCGGTATGGCGTAACCGACCAGAATGAGCGTGCTGGTCGCCACATCGAAGGTCGAACCGTCGCGCACCGCCTTGGCAATGCCGAGCGGAATGCACGTCAGATAGACGATGAAAAATGTCCATACGCCAATACTGATGGACACCGGCAGCTTGGCAATGACCAGCTCCAGCACTGACTTGTGCTGATAGTGGCTGTAGCCGAGATCAAAACTGAAGTAGTTCTTCATCATGACAAAGAAACGTTCCGATGCCGGCTTGTCGAAACCGTAGAGCGTCTTGAGCTCCTTGAGACGTTCGGCATCGATACCGCTGGCGCCGCGGTACAGCAGCCCTTCCGTGCCGCTACTGGCTTCGCCGCTGCGACCGCTCTTCTGCAACTCATGAATCAGCGACTCGACCGGTCCGCCCGGCACAAACTGGGTGACCACAAAGGTAATGAGCATGACCCCGAACAGGGTCGGGATCATGAGCAGCAGACGCTTCAGGACATAAGCGGCCATGTCAGACCTCAGGGTTTCTTCCACCAGCTGCGCAACATCCAGCTTTCCGCTGCGTAGTACCGGGGTAAATGTGCCGGGACTCCAAAACGATCCCAGTAGGCGATGCGGTGCGTGGCAATGAACCAGTTGGGCACCACGTACTCGCCGTGCAGCAGCACGCGGTCGAGCGTGCGACTTGCCGTGATCAGATGCTTGCGGTCCGGGGCGTAAATCACCTTCTGGATCAGTGCATCCACGACCGGGTTCCTGAGGCCCATGACATTGTTCGCGCCCTCCTGGTCGGCGGTCGACGAATGCCACAGGCCGACGAGCTCATTGCCGGGCGACTGCGATTGGCCGAATGACTCCACGATCATGTCGTAATCAAACGTGTCCGTGCGCCGCTGGTAGAGCGCCGAATCCACGGTCCGATAGCGCAGTCGGATACCGAGCTTCGCGAGGTTGCGTGCAAACGGCGCGATAATGCGTTCAAAGCCCTTCTGCACCGAAACCAACATGATCTCGAACTCCAGGCGCTCGCCTTTGCTGTTCTGCAGCAGACCATCCTTGAGGTCCCATCCGGCCTCGGCCAGCAGGTCGCGCGCGCGCCGCAGGTTGGCGCGCAAACTGTCCGGCGGCAGCGTGGACGGTGGTTTCCAGATTTCGGTGAACACCGCACGCGGCAACTGTTTACGGAATGGTTCCAGCAGCGCGATTTCATCCGCTCCCGGCAATCCGGTGGCGGCCAGTTCACTGTTGCTGAAATAACTGTAGCAGCGGGTGTACTGGTTGTAGAACAGGTTGCGGTTGGACCATTCGAAATCGAGCGCCAGGCCGATGGCCTTGCGCACGCGCAGGTCCTGGAACAACGGCCGGCGCAGGTTGAACACGAATCCCTGCATGCCGGCATTGTTGCTGTGTTTCAGTTCCGTACGCCGGATCTGTCCGGAGTCGAACTGCGGCCCGGTATAATCGCGCGCCCACTTCTTCGAATTGTTCTCAAACAGAAACTCGAACTCGCCGGCCTTGAAGGCTTCGTGCCGCACGGTTTCGTCCTTGTAGTACTTGAAGACAATGCGGTCGAAGTTGAACATGCCGCGCCGCGTGTTGTGCCCCATCGCCCAGTAGTGCGGATTGCGCGTGTAGCTCACACGCTTGCCGAGGTCATACTGCTCCACCACATACGGACCGCTGCCGATCGGCTGTGCCGTTGTCAGTTTGTCGAAGGGCGTGTCACCCACCCAGGCGCGCGCGAACACCGGCATCTGCGCGGCGATGAGATGCAACTCCGGATTGACCTTGGCAAACTCGAAACGCACACGCCGCGCATCGAGCGCAACCGCGCGCCGGATGTCCGCCCAGTAAAAACGGTAGCGCGGGTGCGCCAGCTTGCCGGTGAGCGTTTCGAAGCTGAACTGCACGTCCTGGGCGGTCACCGGCGCGCCGTTCGAGAAACGCGCCCTGGGATTGAGGCGAAACGTGACCGACAGACGATCGGGCGCAATCTCGATATTCTCGGCGAGATGCGCATACAGGCTATAGGGTTCGTCCAGGCTCTGCTCCATCAGCGACTCGAAGACCAGGTCAGCCATCCCCGCGGCCGGAATACCCTTGAGCTGGTACGGATTGAAGCTGTCGAAGTTCCCAAACGCGGACAGAATCAGGTCGCCGCCACGCGGCGCATCCGGGTTGACGTAATCGAAGTGATGGAAACCGGGTGGATACTTGGGTGCGTAGCCGAGCGCCACGGAAGGCGCCGCAAGCACGCTGGACAGATTCGCGGTTACCAGGAGCAGCGTTACAAGAAACAGCAAGCCATGGCGAGTGTTGCCCCACCCCGTGCGCATCCCCGACATGTCCGATCCCGGCACTTTGTTTATCATTGCTTATGGATACGTTATCATAGCCTTGCATCAGGCGCCCGCCTGCCAAAAATGTTTTCTCGGAACGACCAGGAGTCGAAAATGGGTTTTCTTACCGGTAAGCGTGCCCTGGTTGTGGGTGTCGCCAGCGAACGCTCCATCGCCTGGGGTATCGCCGAGGCCATGCATCGCGAAGGCGCGGAAATCGCGTACACCTATCAGAATGAGCGGTTACAGTCGCGGGTCGAAAAATGCGCCCAGCAAACCAATTCCAAGATTGTCCTGCCCTGCGATGTCGCCAATGACAGCGAGATCGATGCGGTCTTCGACGGCATCGCCAAACACTGGGATGGTCTCGATATCATCGTTCACGCGGTGGGCTATGCCCCGCGCGAACTCCTGGCCGGCAACTATCTCGACACCGTAACGCGCGACGGTTTCCGGATTGCACACGACATCAGTTCGTACAGCTTTGCCGCTCTGGCCAAGGCCGGCCGCCCGCTCATGAAGGGCCGCAAGGGCGCCCTGCTCACCCTGACCTACATCGGCGCCGAGCGCTGCGTACCGAATTACAACGTGATGGGTCTGGCCAAGGCGAGTCTTGAGGCCAATGTGCGTTACCTCGCGCAGGCACTCGGTCACGAGGGGATACGTGTCAACGGCATCTCGGCCGGCCCGATCCGCACGCTTGCGGCCTCTGGCATCAACGACTTCAAGAAACTGCTGGATTACAACGATTTGATGGCGCCACTCGGACGCGGAGTGACGATCGAAGAAGTCGGCAACGTCGGGGCATTTCTATGTTCGGAACTCGCCTCCGGAATCACCGGCGAGATCACCTATGTGGACTGCGGCTTTAACACCGTCGCCATCGGACTCAACTATCAGCAACTTCTCACCAAGGGGCAGTAATCCGCCCCGCTCTAGAGCTGGTCCTTATAAATTTTGATCTTGGCCTGCTCGCGCAGGCCGCTGCGGTAACTGTCGAGATACTCACGGCCCCGGCGCGCCTCCACCAGCTTGCGCAAAGCGTCCGCCTCGGCACCCGTCATGACCGGCCTTTCCGGCTCCGTCACGCGCTTGAAGGCAAACACCGCCACCGCACTATCCGCGAGTACGGCACTGCCATATTCCGGCTTGCCGCCCGCTGGATGCGCCGTCTTGAAAAGCGCATTCAACAGTCGCGCGTCGGTACCAGGCGTCTTGCGCGCGTACAGGCGCGCAGCCTGCGTGACCATCCCGTACCGCCGGGCCACGCCCTCGAAAGATTCGCCTGCGCGCAACCTGGCGAGTGCCTCCTGGGCAAGCCGCTCGGCCTCGGACTGCGTCGCGCTGGCGAGTAGCACCTGTTCGATTTCGGCGCGCACCGCGGCGAGCGGCCGCAGGCTGCGCGGCTCGTGCGCCGCGATGCGCAAGGCCACCAGCGTGTTGCGGCCCACCTCGATGGTGTTGCTGTTGCGCCCCTGACTCAGCACTTCCGGATCAAATGCCGCCGCGATGACCTTGGGCTCGGCAACAATGCCACTACCGCCTCCGGTACGCGTGAACCAGTCGCTGGTTTCGATCTTGAGCCCGAGCAGATCGGCCGCCGTTGTAAGGCTGTCCGATTGCTCGTATACGAGATTTTGGAATTTTTCCGACAGCTCGAAGAAACGCTCCTCGGCCTTGCGTGTCCTGAGTTCGGCTTCCACCTTGGTGCGTGTCACGGCCTGCGCGGACGATGCTGACTTCACACCAGTGAGCTTGATGAGGTGCAGACCATAGCTGGACCTCACCGGCGCACTCAACTCGCCGTTCTTCTGGAGCGCAAACAAGGTTTGCTCGAATTCCTTTGCCAGTGCACCGCGGCCGACAAAGCCAAGATCGCCACCCTGGGCGGCGGAGCCGGGGTCCTCGGAGTTTTTGCGTGCGAGTGTGGCGAAATCCGCGCCGGCCAGCAGCTTGGCGCGCAGATCCTGCGCCTTGGCCATGGCTGCCTTCTCTGCCTCTGCATCCGCGCCCTGCGGCAATTTGATGAGAATGTGGCTGGCGCGGCGCTCTTCCTTGCCGGCGGCGCTCACGGCATTCTCCGCCATGGCCTTGCGAATTTCATCCTCACCGAGACGAACGCCCTTCGCGAGTTGCGCGGCGTCGAGGCGGATATACTCGATACGCACCCGCTCCGGTGTCTTGTAGCGCTCGGCATTGGCGTTGTATTCCTGCTCGATCGCCGCGGCGTCGACCTTGATGCGATCGCGCAGTCGCGCCGGCTGGAGGATGGCAACCGTTGCCTCGCGCTGCTGCGCCTGCAGCTTGAGCAGTGTCTGAATGTCCGAGGGCGTAACGATGGCGCTCTGCGCAAAGCCGTTCTCGGCCTTGCGGATCAGCACATCGCGCCGCAAGCGTGCCTCAAATCCGGAGATATCCTGGCCGTCGTTGCGCAGCAACGCTTCGTACAGTTTCACATCGAACTGACCTTCACGCTGGAACTGGGGCGCGAGCCGGATCTGCCGGCTGAGTTCGGCATTGCTCACACGATAACCGCTCGCCTCGACATCGGCGACGAACAGCAGTTCATCGATGAGGCCGTCCAGGACCCGCTGGCGGAACTCGGGCGTATCAAACAGACGCGGATCGACGGAGCGTCCCAGCATCTGCTGGAGCGAGCGGCGTTGACTCTCAAGCGTACGCTTGTAGGACTCGACACTGATGTCGACGCCATTCACTTCGGCGACATTGAGCCGGCCGCCACCTTCGAAATAGGTATTGATGCCCCAGAGTGCAAACGGGACCGTGACCAGGGCGAGTATGATCGCGGCGATCCAGCCTTGGGTTTTTTCTCTGATAGTGGTTAGCATGTGGCGATATCGAGGCGTAGCGAATCATCATTCCTTGCCGGTGACAGCAGGCCGAGCATCCAGCCGGCCAACAAGGAAAAGGGCGAGACCAGGCTCGCCCTCGGGACACATGGCGGAGCGGACGGGACTCGAACCCGCGACCCCCGGCGTGACAGGCCGGTATTCTAACCGACTGAACTACCGCTCCAAGTCTTCATGGTGGGTGCTGAGGGGATCGAACCCCCGACCAGCGCCGTGTAAAGGCGATGCTCTACCGCTGAGCTAAGCACCCTGAGAGAAACCCTCTGAGAAAAATTTCTCTAGAAGTATCCCCCATAAAGCCGCGCTAGTTTACGGTATCCTTCAGGCCTTTGCCAGCCTTGAATTTCGGGTTTTTGGACGCCGGGATGGCGATGGATTCACCTGTGCGGGGATTGCGGCCGGTGCGTGCGGCACGTGTCGTTACAGAAAAATTTCCGAATCCGGAGAGCGTCACCTGCTCACCGTTCTTGAGCGTCGCGGCGATGTTCTCCAGCACTGCCTCCACGGCGCGTGTCGCAGACGCCTTGTTCAGTTCGGCGGCGACCGCCACTTTCTCAATGAGTTCTGCCTTGTTCATGTCGTTATCCCCAGTGGTGTGTTGGTTATGTCAACGAACCGGATACGAATTCCTGATCGCGGATATTATTGTTGATGCATCAGGCAGCGTGCGGTGTACACGAAACACGCATGCCGTGGCTATCTAGCCAGCGCAGGAAGGGCTTGTCAAGAAATGAGCGATTACTGGTCTGGCCACCAACCGGCCCGGACGGGCCGGTTGGTGGCCAGAGGCTTGATGCTCTCAGTGTGTAGTGATCAGGCTGGCATCTGCGGATTCATCCGCCGGCTTGGCGGCTTCGGCCGGCACCGCCGGCTTCTCGACCAGGGGTTCCGGTTTGCGTTCCAGTGCCATATCGAGCACCTGATCGATCCACTTGAGCGGGCGGATGTCGAGGTCATCCAGAATATTCTTCGGAATCTCGGCGAGATCCTTGCGGTTCTCCTCCGGAATCAGCACGATCTTGATGCCGCCGCGGTGCGCCGCAAGCAGTTTCTCCTTGAGGCCGCCGATCGGCAACACTTCGCCGCGCAAGGTGATCTCACCGGTCATCGCCACGTTCGCGCGCACCGGAATCTGGGTGAGCGCCGACACCATGGCGGTGCACATCCCGACACCCGCGCTCGGGCCGTCCTTCGGTGTGGCGCCTTCCGGCACGTGTACATGGAAGTCATGCTTCTGATAGAAATCCGCCGGAATGCCGAGCTGGCTGGCGCGCGCGCGCACCACACTCATGGCGGCCTGAATGGACTCCTGCATGACGTCGCCGAGTTTTCCGGTGATGGTGAGTTTGCCCTTGCCGGAAACGATCACCGCCTCGATGGTCAGCAGTTCGCCACCCACCTCGGTCCAGGCGAGGCCGGTTACCTGCCCGACCTGATTGGCCTGTTCGGCCACGCCATAGCGGAAACGTTGCACGCCCAGATACTTGCCCAGATTCTCCGGCGTGACTTCCACGGTCTTCAGCGTCTTGTCGAGCAGCAACACCTTCGCAACCTTGCGGAACACCTTGGAGATTTCACGTTCCAGGCTGCGCACACCGGCCTCGCGCGTGTAGAAGCGTACGATGTCGCGGATCGCCGCCTCGCTGATCGTAATTTCACTCTCCATCAGGCCATTGTTTTTGCGCTGCTTCGGTACAAGGTAGCGCAGCGCGATGTTGACCTTCTCGTCCTCGGTGTATCCGGCCAGGCGGATCACTTCCATGCGATCGAGCAATGGCGCCGGAATGTTGAGGCTGTTGGAGGTTGCCACAAACATCACGTCCGAAAGGTCGTAGTCCACTTCCAGGTAGTGATCGCTGAACGTATGGTTCTGCTCGGGATCGAGCACCTCCAGCAGCGCCGAAGACGGATCGCCACGGAAATCCATGGCCATCTTGTCCACCTCGTCCAGCATGAAAAGCGGATTGCGCACCTTCACCTTTGACATGTTCTGGATGATCTTGCCGGGCAATGAACCGATGTAGGTGCGCCGGTGACCGCGGATTTCGGCCTCGTCACGCACGCCGCCGAGCGACATGCGCACGAACTTGCGGTTCGTGGCGCGCGCAATCGACTGACCGAGCGAGGTCTTGCCGACACCGGGCGGACCGACCAGGCACAGGATCGGTCCCTTGAGCTTGTTCACGCGTTGCTGTACGGCGAGGTACTCAAGAATGCGTTCTTTGACCTTTTCCAGGCCATAGTGATCGGCCTCGAGAATCTTCTCGGCTTCGGTCAGATCCTTGCGGATCTTGGAGCGCTTCTTCCAGGGTACATTCACCAGCCAGTCGATGTAGTTGCGCACCACCGTGGCCTCGGCCGACATCGGCGACATCAATTTGAGTTTCTTTAACTCGGCGTCGGCCTTCTCGCGCGCCTCTTTGGGCATGCCGGCCTTTTCGATCTTTTTGCTCAGTTCATCGGCCTCGTTCGGACCGTCCTCGATCTCGCCCAATTCCTTCTGAATGGCCTTCATCTGTTCATTCAGATAGTACTCGCGCTGGCTCTTCTCCATCTGGCGTTTCACGCGACCGCGGATGCGCTTCTCGACCTGAAGCAGATCAATTTCAGACTCCATCACACCAAGGATATGTTCGAGGCGCTCGCGCATGTTGCGCATTTCGAGGATCTTCTGCTTGTCCTCGATCTTGAGCGACAGGTGCGCGGCAATCGCATCCGCCAACCGGCCCGGCTCGTCGATACCGGCGAGCGAGGTCAGAATCTCCGGCGGGATTTTCATGTTGAGCTTCACGTACTGGTCGAATTCGGCCAGCACCGAGCGCATCAACGCCTCACCCTCGCGGTCTTCAACCGGGACAGACTCGACCATATTCACGAGTGCGCTGAAGCTGTCCTCGGTTTCAGTGAACTGTTGGACCTCGGCACGCTGCTCGCCCTCCACCAGAACCTTTACGGTCCCGTCCGGAAGCTTGAGCAGTTGCAGGATGCTGGCGACCGTGCCGATACGATGGATCTGCTCGGGTGTCGGCTCGTCATCCGAGGCACTCATTTGCGCGACCAGCATGATCTGTTTGCCTGACTCCATGGCGTGTTCCAGCGCGGTAATCGATTTCTTGCGGCCGACAAACAGCGGAATGACCATGTGCGGGAACACCACCACGTCCCGCAGCGGCAACACCGGCAAGGTCAGCGACGATGCGGGTGTCAGGGATTTATCTTCATTGGCCATCGGATTCAGTCCTCAGTTAGTCGGTTCGCCGGCGATACCGATCGCAAGCCGGCGTCGGTCTGGAATTCAGTGCTTCATTCGCTTGTCGAATGAACTACCTGGATAAACCATGGCTCAACGCTTGAAAGAATAGCCGTTGTTCGAGTATGGAGGCGCGTTAACTTGATTTCAATAGTCAGGTATTTCCCGCAAGGGAAATACCTGCCATGAAGAGAATAAAACGGGTCTGAATCAGGTGTTGCTGGCGGCACGTTTGGCAGTATCGCCTTCTTCGCCATAAATCAAAAGCGGCTTGGCGCCCTCGAGGATCACCGCCTCCTCCACCACTACCTTCTTCACGCCCTCGAGCGATGGCAGGTCGAACATGGTGTCGAGCAGGGATTGCTCCAGGATCGAACGCAAACCGCGCGCACCGGTCTTGCGTTCCATGGCGCGCTTGGCAACGGCCGCAAGCGCGTCCGGGCGAATCTCGAGATCAACGCCTTCAAGCTTGAGCAGTTTCTGGTACTGACGGCTCAGCGCGTTCTTGGGTTCGGTGAGAATACGCACCAGCGCCGCCTCGTCCAGCTCGTCCAGCACCGCAATCACCGGCAGGCGTCCGACGAATTCCGGAATCAGCCCGAACTTGATGAGATCTTCCGGCTCGACCGACCGCAGCATCTCGCTGATCTTCTTGCTGGCGTTCTTGCTCTTGATGTCAGCGCCGAAGCCGATGCCGCCCTTCTCGGAACGCTGCTGGATGACCTTCTCCAGCCCGGAGAACGCGCCACCGCAGACGAACAGGATATTGCGCGTGTCGACCTGCAGGAACTCCTGCTGCGGGTGCTTGCGCCCGCCCTGCGGCGGCACCGAGGCGACCGTGCCCTCGATG
>DATEYP010000161.1:0-12123 GCA_035256085.1 Acidiferrobacterales bacterium | reverse complement strand
ATCGCGGTGTCCGGGCACTGGGTTACGCACTCCATGCAGCCGACGCATTTTTCGGCATCGAGCACCGGCAGGTCCGGGGCGATGTTGGAGAAGTCACGCAACGCGCCGGTACCGGCCGGCACCCACGACAGGCCGGCGGTCTCGTCGGCCGGCAGGCCGAGTTCGGCGCTGCCGTCATCGTAGGCGTCCACCACCTTGCGGGTGAAGTCGTCGCTGCCGACGAAGCGGATCTTGATGGAGTCGAGTGAACGGGTCATGACAGCAGTTCCTTGGGAAGCTCCGGTATAGGCCGCCAAATGCTATTGCTCACCGCAAAGACGCAAAGAACAGCACTGGCTATCAACCAGAAAAAACTTTGCGCTCTTTGCGTCTTTGCGGTGAATGATCATTTAAGTTCAGAAACCTTCAGGCGTTCACCACAGTATGTGCGAGATGCGCGAAGTCAATCTCACGCACTTCGCGGTAGCCGCGTTTGACGGCCGCGAGGTTGGCCTCGACCACCTTGGCGCCGCGCCGGCCGAAGTATTTCTCCAGCGCCTTGCCGACCGCGGTAAAGAGTTCATCATCGCTGAGCCCCTTTTCTCTTACGAATGGCACGGCGCGCAGGAACACCCCGAGCAGCACGATGCCCTGCATGCGCAGCGAGAGATCCGGCGTGGCGGCGAGCTCGCGCGCCACACCGACGGCGTCCATATAAAGCACGCGCAGCTTGCGGTGGCGGATGGTCATCTGCGAGTCGGCGGGGATCTGCGCCCAGGCCTCGGTGTCGCTCGCCGCGCGGCTCTGCACGAACAGCGCGCCGCCCTCGCGCAGCCCGAGCAGCGGATCGGAGGTCTCGAAGGCGTTGCTGTCGTGCACCGGCACGAAGTCCACGTACACGACCTCGGAGTGCTCGCGGATCGGCTCGGGGGCGATGGTGAGATAGTAGTTGGTCGGCAGGCCCTTCTTGTCGGAGCCGTACTTGGGGAAGGCCTGCACATACAGGCCGAACACCTCTTCGACCAGCGAGGCGATCACCTTATTGGTGGTCACCGAACCGAAGCCGCCGACCGAGTGGCCGCGCATCGAGAACGCGCCCTTCGGGCGCACGTCCGGGTTGTGGCGGCGCTCGAGCGCGCTGGCATGGCGGATGCCGAGCGAGAAAAAGCGCTTGCCGTCCTCCACCATGTTCTGCGCGGTGGCGATGATGTCGCCGACGCGCACGTCGCGCGAGCCAAGCCCATAGACGCCGGAATGGAAGCGCGGCAGGCGGGAGCCGGCTTGCTCGCTCGCGTGGTCCGCAAACGCCGCCTTGACCTCGAGGGTGAGCGGGTTGTCCTTGGCAAGCGGGTTGTCCATGCGCTCGATGATCGAGATCGCCTTGCAGTTTTTGAGCGCCGCGACCAGCTCCCGCGCCGGGAACGGGCGGAAGCTGGTGACGTGCAGCAGCCCGACCTTCCAGCCGAACCGCTCGCGCATCCAGTCCACTGCCGGGCGTGCGGTCTCCAGCACCGTGCCGAGGCCGACGATGGCGTACTCGGCGTCGTCGAGCCGGTAGCCGTCGACGAAGTCGTAGCGCCGGCCGGTCAGGCGGTGGAATTCCGCGAATGCTTCCTGCAAGTGGCGCGGCACTTCGTCGTACCACTGGCGCTGCGCGACCTTGCCTTTCATGTAGGCGTCCTGGTTCTGCACCGTGCCGGTCTGAAGCGGATTCGCGGGGTCGAACAGGTTCGTCAGCCGCGTGCGCGGTGCGCCGATGTATTCCTGCATCATCTCCGGCTCGGCCAGGCGCAGGTTCTCGATGGTGTGGGTAGTGAGGAAGCCGTCCTGCACCGAGAAGAACGGCGTGGCTGCGGCCTCGGCGGCGCGGCGCGCGATCAGCCCGAGGTCGTGCGCCTCCTGCACGGTGCGCGCGAACAGCATCCCCCAGCCGCAGTCGGAGACCGCCATCACGTCGTCGTGGCCGGCGTGCACGTTGAGCGCATGCGAGGTGAGGGCGCGCGCGCCGATATGGAACACCACCGGCAGGCGCTTGCCGGCGATGGTGTAGAGCACCTCCTTCATCAGCACCAGCCCCTGGCCGGAGGTGAAGTTGGTCACGCGCCCGCCGGCGAGCGCGAAGCCCTCGCACGCGGACGCGGAGCTGTGTTCACTTTCGGGTTCGAGGAAGAAGAGGTCGTCGCCCCAGAGATTTTTCAGGCCGTTGGCAACCGCCAACTGGTAGCCGCTGCCCATGTTGGTCGAGGGCGTGATCGGATAGGCGCAGGCGCCGTCGCTGATGTGCTGTTCCACCCACACCACGGCCGCCGAGCCGTCGGCCGTGGTCCAGTTACCGGGAAAAGGGGCGTTCAGATTCTTCGTACCCATGGTGTTTTCGACCGTTAGTCGGGCAATACCAGTAAGGTAATATAATAAAAAGTTCTCAACCCTGCCTGGAATCGTTGGAAGATGAATTGACCTTTGTCAGGCCAAGGCCGAAATCCCGGGGATTTTCAGCCCCACGGTCCGGGCACTGCCTGGTCATGGGTTTGGTGCCCCGGGGCGGTCATAGGGCAAATCCTGGCCGACAGCAACGGAATCTTGCACAATGTATGGCTAATACATTAGGTTGATTGCGATATGCTTCCGGACGTTGTGGGCAAGCACGCCTTATATCAATATGTCATATGCCGGAAAATGGTAAGGCACCCACAGAAATCATGCATGACCGTTTCGGTATTCGGCTGACATTCAGGGAAAGGAGCCACTGCAATGAAAATAAAGACAACATCGCTAAGAATACTCGGCTTATTCGCATTGCTATGCGCATCTTTGGCAATAACCGCTTGTCCGCGCGGTGTCCGGCCGCCAGTACCGCATCCGCATCGTTTACCGCGCCCCGTGTTGCCCATGGACGCCATGCTCCAGATGGAGGGGCAGACCCATGCGATTATTGTGTCGATACGGATCGCTCGATCCGCAACAGGCAGAAATGTGTAAAGCGCATTATTTAACGCGGTCGTTTTAAACCAGCCAGGGCGGCGGCACTTCAGAACGCGGTCTGGGTGTGGCATAACAATCCGCAACAAATGCGGCGCGCCGCAACGAATGACCCCGGAAACGGGGCTTTTTCATTTATACCGCCATACCGCATGCGGGCGCGTAGCTGTACACGGCGTTACACTTGCGGTATGTCGAATTCTCGTAGCACCCGCCTGGAAGCAGCGCTCGCGGCTGTCCCCGAGGCCTTAAGGCCATCAGTGGCAATGCTTGCGCAGGAACTGGCACCCGCACTCGACGGGCTTCCTGCGGGAGACTGGATGGATGCGCTGCCACGTGTATTCACCGGCAGTGAATTTGTCGCGCACGCCTGTGTGTCGCGCTCGGATCTATTGCCTGATTTGGTGCGAAGTGGCGATTTGCTTCGCCTGTACGGCGCGGACGAAATGCGTGCCCGTGTACTGGCGGCCGTAACCCTTTGCACGGACGAGGTGGCGCTCAAGGCGGCGTTGCGTGTGTTGCGCCAGCGCGAAATGGTGCGCCTCGCGTGGCGCGATCTGGCCGGCTGGGCGAATCTGGAAGAAGTCGTGCGTACGCTCTCGGCGCTGGCCGACGCCTGTCTCGATGCGGCGCTCGCCAAACTCTACGACTGGGCCGTGGCGCGCGAGGGTGTACCCAGAGAGCAAGGCACCGATAGCGCAGCCAGGTTCGTCGTACTGGGCATGGGCAAGCTCGGCGGCGAGGAACTCAACTTTTCCTCCGACATCGATCTCGTCTTTGCCTACACCGAGGAAGGCGAGACCGACAAGCGTGGTTTGAGTAACCACGAGTTTTTCGTGCGTCTCGGTCAGCGCCTGAACCAGGCACTCAACGAGCAGACCGCTGACGGCTTCGTGTTCCGCGTGGATATGCGCCTGCGCCCGAACGGTGCGAGCGGGCCGCTGGCGCTGTCGTTCGACGCCATGGAGCAGTACTACCAGGCGCACGGGCGCATGTGGGAGCGCTACGCGCTCATCAAGGCGCGCTGCGTGGCCGGCGATCCGGTCGCCGGGGCGGAGATCCTGCAACGCCTGCGGCCGTTCGTATTCCGCAAGTACCTCGACTACACCGCGGTCGAGGAGATCCGTTCGCTCAAGGCCAGCATCCACCGCGAGTTGTTACGCAAAGGCATCGAGTCGAACATCAAGCTCGGGCCGGGCGGCATCCGCGAGATCGAATTCATCGGCCAGGCCTTCCAGCTGATCCGCGGCGGACGCGACCTGCGCTTTCAGGAGCGGCGCATTCTGCCGGTGCTCGCGCACCTCGCTGAAGAAGGCGATCTCACGCCGCAAGCGGTGAGCGATCTGACGAGTGCGTATGAATTCCTGCGCAACACCGAACACCGCTTGCAAGAGATCCGCGACCAGCAGACCCAGGTGCTGCCGGCCGATGATCTCGACCGGCTGCGCGTGGCGATCGGCATGGGTTTTGGCGACTGGCCGGGTTTTCAGGCCGCGCTCACGCGTCACATGCAGCGCGTGCACGAACACTTCAATTCGGTATTCGCCGCGCCACAGGGCGAGGCGCCGGCCGCGGATGATCAGGGCCTGCATGCACTCTGGGCCGGGACGCTCGAAGAGGCCGCCGCGCGCGAGGTGTTGCAGGCGGCCGGTTTCACCGACGCCGGGACAATCCTCAATCTGCTGAAAGGGCTGCGCGCGGGCGGCGCGTACAGCGCGCTCTCCGCGAACGGCCGCGAACGTCTCGACAAACTCATGCCGCTGCTGGTTGGCGCCGCCGGACTCACGCCGGATCCACAGACCACGCTGGCGCGCCTGGTCGCCTTCGTCGAGGCCATCGGCCGGCGTTCGGTGTATCTGGCGTTGCTGGTCGAGAATCCGCTGGCGCTGTCGCAACTCGTGAAGCTGTGTTCGGCGAGCGAATGGATTGCGCGCTATCTCAATCAGCATCCTATTTTGCTGGATGAGTTGATGGATGCCGCCAGCCTGTATGCACCGCTCACGCGCGCGGCGCTCGCGGCCGAGCTGCAGAGCCGGCTGGCGCGCCTGCCGGTGGACGACCTGGAAGCGCAGATGGAGGCATTGCGCGAATTCCGCAACGGCCATGTGCTGCGTGTGGCGGCGGCCGACGTCGGCCCCGGCCTCACTCCGGAGGAGATCGGACGGCATCTCGGATATATCGCCGAGGTGATCGTGGCCCAGGCACTCGCACTTGCGCACGACGATCTGGTGCTCAAACACGGCCGCCCGACTCTCCGGCAAGGCAATAAAACCATCAACCCCGGCTTCGCGGTAATTGCCTACGGCAAGCTCGGCAGCCTGGAGCTTGGCTACACTTCCGACCTCGACATGATCTTTTTACACGGCGCCGAGCAGGAAGGCGGCGTGACCGATGGCGCCCGCCCGATTGCCAACGAGGTGTTTTTCGCGCGCCTTGGGCAGCGCCTCATTCATATCCTGACGGCACGCACCGGCGGCGGCATTCTCTACGAAGTGGACACGCGCCTGCGCCCAAGTGGCCGTTCCGGCATGCTGGTGACCAACCCGGCGGCGTTCCGCGAATATCAGGATTCACATGCCTGGGTGTGGGAGCACCAGGCCCTGATCCGTGCCCGGCCGATTGCCGGGGATACCGGTTTGGCCAAGGTTTTTGAGGAAATTCGCGCCACCACCCTGTGCCGGCCGCGCGACCCGGCAACCCTGCGCGCCGAGGTGGCGGCCATGCGCGAGCGTATGCACGCGGCGCAGGCCGCGCACGATCCGGGTGAATTCAACCTCAAGCACGATCCGGGCGGTATGATTGACGTTGAATTTATGGTGCAATATGCGGTATTACGCTGGGCGCATGACCACCCGGAACTGATACGGCACCGGGGCAACATCCCCCTCCTGGAAGCGTTGCAAGCGCGCGGACTGTTGGACCCCGCGCCGGCCGGTCTGTTGCGGGACGCCTACCACCGATATCTCGGCGTAGAGCAGCGTCTCAAGCTCATGGAACGCCAGCCGCTGGTGGCGCCGCAGGAACTGGGTGATTTTCCACAACGGGTGCGGGCGCTGTGGCGGGAGTGGTTTGAATAGTTCAGGTAGGGTGGGGCCACCCTGCATTTTATTGGTAGCGGAGAACAACGATGTCGATGTCCGACCGAGACGGTGTCATCTGGTACGACGGCAAGCTCGTACCGTGGCGCGATGCCACCACCCATGTGCTGACGCACACCCTGCACTACGGCATGGGGGTGTTCGAAGGTGTGCGCGCCTACGAGACGCCGAAGGGTACGGCCATTTTCCGCCTGCAGGCGCATACCGACCGGTTGTTCCGTTCGGCGCATATTCTCGGCATGGCCATGCCTTATAGTAAGGATGAGATCAATGCCGCCACGCTCGCCGCAGTGCGCGAGAACCAGCTGAAGTCGGCCTACATCCGTCCAATGTGCTTCTACGGCAGCGAGGGCATGGGCCTGCGCGCCGACAACCTCAAGGTGCACGTGATCGTGGCGGCCTGGACCTGGGGCGCGTACATGGGCGAGGAAGGCCTGCTGGACGGCATCAAGGTGCGCACCTCGTCCTTCAATCGCCACCACGTCAACATCACCATGTGCCGCGCCAAGGCCAACGGCCAGTATATGAACTCGATGCTGGCGCTGCGCGAGGCACAGGCTTCCGGTTGCGACGAGGCGCTGCTGCTCGATACCGAGGGTTATGTGTCCGAGGGCAGCAGCGAAAACCTGTTCATCGTGCGCGACGGTGTTATCTATACGCCCGATCTGACCTCGGCACTGGACGGCATTACGCGCGCCACCATCGTGCAACTGGCCGGCGAACTCGGCATCAAGGTGGTGGAAAAACGCATCACCCGCGACGAGGTGTATATCGCCGACGAAGCGTTCTTCTCCGGGACGGCCGCCGAAGTGACGCCGATCCGCGAGCTCGATGGCCGCACGATCGGCATCGGCAAGCGCGGCCCGATCTCCGAGAAGCTGCAAACCCTGTACTTCGACGTGGTGCATGGCCGCAATGGCGGGCATCCGGAATGGCTGGCGCCGGTAAAATGAATGTAGGGTGCGCCCTGCGCACCATTCAATGTCGGTGCGCGGGGCGCACCCTACGAAGGATGAAATCCATGTCCGGCACGCAAACAAAAACGGCGAAGGAAATTCCCGCCAACGCGCAGAACCGCTACGAAGTGACGCGCGCCGACCTGCCAGTGCATTGCCCGATGCCGGGCATGAGCCGGTGGAATTCGCACCCGCGCGTGTTCCTGCCGATCGAGGAAACGGGCGAGGCGCGCTGTCCGTATTGCGGGGCGCTGTACGTGCTCAAGCGTGCCAAATAATAAAATGGATTCTCACCAACTCCCCCTCTCCCCCTGGGAGAGGGATGGGGTGAGGGCTTCATCATTTGTGCACCAACTCCCCCTCCCCCTCAGGGGGAGGGATGGGGAGAGGGTGGGTCGTTCCCAACGCAACCCCGCATTCCACTTACGTCACGACCCCCTCTCCCTCAGGGAGAGGGATGGGGAGAGGGTGGGTCGTTCCCCACGTAACCCCGCATTTAACTTACTTCACGCACACCTCCCCCTCCGGGAGAGGAATGGGGCGGGGCGCCACGCATGACGCAGCCAGTAGTCGTCTGGGCGTTCACCGATGGCAAGGCCGGTCACGAAAACCAGACACGCGGGCTACTCGCGGCGCTTGCCCGCCGCCGGCCGGTCGATGCCCGCTGGATCAACGTGCCTGCCTACGCCTCGGTACTCTCCAGTCTCATGACACGGCGTTTTCTGCCCGGTGTCGGCCTGCCGCCGCCCGATCTGCTTATCGGCGCCGGTCATCGTACCCACCTGCCGTTGCTGGCCGCGCGACGCGCACACGGCGGGCGCACGATTGTGCTTATGAAGCCGTCGCTGCCGCGCGCCTGGTTCGACCTGTGTGTAATCCCGGAACACGATAGCGTGGCGGGCGCGAATGTATTCACGACGCGTGGTGCGCTCAACCCGGTGGAACCCGGTAAGAAAGACGCGCACGCCGGACTGATCCTGATCGGTGGCCCGTCGCGCCACCATGGCTGGAGCGAGAACGATATTCTCAGCCAGGTGGAGGCCATCGTCGCGCGCGAGAAAGATATCGATTGGAGACTAACCACGTCGCGCCGCACGCCGTTGGCCACTACGGCGCGCCTGCGTGCGCTGTCGTTCAGGAATCTTACCGTTGTACCAGTGAGCGAAACCGGACCGAGCTGGCTGTTGGAACGTCTGACGGGCGCTGCGCAGGCGTGGGTTACGGAGGACAGCGTGTCGATGGTGTACGAGGCGCTGACTGCCAATGCCGCGACCGGCGTGCTCGGCGTACCGGCGAAACGCGAATCACGTATCGCGCGCGGCATCGACGCGCTCACACGCGATGGCCTGGTGATGCGCTTTACCGACTGGCAACGCGGCAAAAAACTGGCAGCGCCCACCGTGCCCTTCAATGAAGCCGCGCGGGCGGCTGCCTGGATCAGTGAAAAATGGCTAAGCGCCTGACCGTGGTGCAGATGCTGCCGGCGCTGGAATCGGGCGGCGTGGAGAAAGGTACGCTTGAGGTCGGCAAGTATCTCGTCGACCACGGTCATCGCTCGATCGTGATCTCGGCCGGCGGGCGCCTGGTGGCGCCGCTCGAACGCGAAGGCAGCGAACATATTGCCTGGCCGGTCGGCGCCAAGCGCCTCGCCACGCTGCGTTACATCTGGAAGCTGCGCGCGTTCCTGGCGCGCGAACGGCCGGACATCCTGCATCTGCGTTCGCGCCTGCCGGCGTGGATCGGTTACCGCGCCTGGAAAGGCCTGCCGGCGGCGTCACGTCCGCATCTCGTCACCACGGTGCACGGGCCGTACACGCCCGGGCAGTACTCGTCAGTGATGGTGCGTGGCGAGCGCATCATCGCGATCTCGGACATGATCCGCGCTTACATATTAAGGAATTACCCGTGGGTGGATCCGGCCATCATTCGCGTCATCCCGCGCGGCGTCGATCCGCAAGCCTATCCGCACGGCTATCAGCCGCCGGCCGGGTGGCTCGCCACATGGCGCGCGCAGTATCCACAACTCGCCGGCAAGTATGTCATTACGCTGCCGGGGCGGCTCACGCGCTGGAAAGGGCAGGAGGATTTCATCCGTATAATCGCCGGCCTGAAAAAGCGTGGCCTGCCAGTGCATGGCGTACTGGTGGGCGATGCCCACCCGCGCAAGCAGTATTACGCCGATGAGTTGCGTGCCAAGGCACGCGCCGCCGGCCTGGAGAATGACATCACCTTCACCGGCCATCGAAGCGACATGAAAGAAATCATGGCGGTGTCGGATGTAGTGCTGTCGCTGTCGCTCGATCCGGAGGCATTCGGGCGCGTGTCACTCGAAGCGCTCACGCTCGGCGTGCCGGTCGCGGCCTACAACCATGGTGGTGTCGCCGAACAACTCGCCGCCGTCTTTCCGGAAGGACGCATACCGGTCGGTGATATCCAGGCGGCGGAAGAAGTGCTCGCAAGCTGGTATCTGCAAGCGCCGGCGGTGCCCACCACCCATCCCTTTACCCTTGAACGTATGTTGCGCTCCACGCTGGAGGTCTATTTTGAATTGGCAGACGGTTAAGAACCTCACCCATGTCCAGATCGGTGTTTTTCTGGCATTGCTGATCGTCGCGGTCATGCCCAACTTCGGCCTCAAATACGGCGTCAGCCCGGCCCTGCCGGCCGGCCTGCTTGCGCTGCTCGGTGGTTGGCTGGTGTGGAGGCAGCGTGCGGCCGTGTTCGCAGCAGCGTCCACGCGCCGCCTGACGATCGTGTTCGCCTTGTTGCTGGTGCCGGTGCTGATATCGATCCCGGCTTCGTACAACCCGCGTTACTCGTTCAATGTTGCCGTGGCACTGGTAGTCTATTACTTTTCCGGCCAGGCACTGGCGCGGGTTTTGCGCGGTGACGCCGAGCGCGCTTGGCTCGCGAAATGTATCCTGTTCGTGCTCGCATTCTGGGTCGTAGACAGTTTGATCCAGTACCTTTTTGGAGCCGATTTGTTCGGTATCGCGCGTACGGACGATTTGCGAGTCCTGGGCCCGTTTGAAGGTACGCTCCGCCAGCCGGTGCTCTTTGCCCTGCTTCTGCCAATCGCACTCTGGGTGTTGCTGCGCAAAGGAACGTTGCCGGCCTTCCTGTTCTTCGTCGTTGCCGCTTTCATCGCCACGCTCGCTGGAGCGCGCGCCGTGGTAGTAATGCTGGCGATAGTCGCCGCGGGTTTGTATTTCAAGTTGCCGCGCTGGCGCTTCAAGGTCCCCACTGCACTGCTCGTGGGCATGATCGTGTTGGCGGCCATTGGACTGTCGCCGGCAATGAAGCAGCGCATGAGCCTTCTCAGTGAAATCAAGTATGACAAATTTGAGACGTTCGATCGTTTTTTGAGCGGACGCCTTACGATATGGGAAACCGCGAGTCATATGCTGATTGCCCGGCCGCTGACAGGCGCCGGTGCCGGTGCCTTTGCCAAAGCCTATGACCACTACTCATCCCGGCCGGACGACAGATTCCGCGGTGGCGCGATAGAGAAGGTACATCACGCCCATCAGGTGTATTTCGCCATGGCGGCTGAAACCGGATTGCCGGGCCTTCTCGGTCTCATAGTTGCCATCGTGCTATGTGTGAAATGGTATTGGGTCGCATCCCCGGACAGACGAGACCAGGCATGGCCCTACGCGCTCGGTTTAAGCGTGTATTTCTTTCCGCTGAACAGCCAGGCGCCGCTCTACCACGGCAACTGGCTGTTCCCGGTGATGTTGCTGCTGTTCGCCGCTCTGCTCGCCGCACTCGACGGGGAGCCGTCTGAGAAAGGCGCAACGGCGACGTAACTGAGTGGACAACCGCTCCTGCGTTTGTCCAGTGAAGGAAGCCTCATTCACTGACGGCTTCGCGCTTCGCACTTCCGCCGTCCCTGGCGGTCGGCGGAAAAGCAGCTCCTGCGTTTTCCGCACTTCCGCCGTCCCTGGCGGTTGTATAATGCGGTCAGTCAGAACGAGGATGTTTCAATGAAGAAGGCACTGAAAGAACTGAGCCGTACCCTGCGCATTCCGTTCAACCGCTATTTCGCATTCCGGCGGCTGCGAAAATATCACGCCGCGCCACGCAGCATCGAGGAAACCGTGGACTGGGCGATGCGCTTCGGTCGTTACGGCTACTTCACCATTCACACGTTGCAGAAACGCCCTGAAATCATTGCCCTGGCCAGGGCCGTCGCGACACTCAAGCCGAAAATCATTCTCGAGATCGGTACGGCACGCGCCGGCACGCTGCTGGTCTGGTCAAGCATCGCGTCGGAGCAGGTCATCACCTGCGACCTCGTGCACCGCGATGCGCAGAGGCCGCTGCTCGAGGCATTGCCACCGCCAGCTTCAAAGTGCCAGGTGAAGCTCCTCACCGGCAATTCTCACGAGGCGGCGTTCAAGCAGCGCGTCGCGCAGGAGCTCGGTGGCCGGAAAGCGGATTTCCTGTTCATCGACGGCGACCACACCGAGTCCGGTGTTGCCCAGGACTACAACGATTATAAGGAGTTCGTTCGCCCCGGAGGCATCATTGCATTCCACGACATCGTCGAAAACCAACCCTTGCCTGACAACCAGGTGTACCACTTCTGGAAGAAGGTGAAGCCGGGCCAGGTCACCGAGGAATTCGTCAACGATCCGAAACAGTGCGGTTTCGGTATTGGCATCATCCGCATGCCGGCATGAGCGGCAGCGTGAACAGCGCAAATGACCAGTTCGTGGATCATGTCGGTCGAGAAATAATTTTCAGAACCGGCGCGTGCCGCCAGGTCGTGCGCAGCCGGTCGTAGCGGCACAGGCTTTCGAAGCCATTGATGGCCAGCGCTTAACCTGAATACTCCAGGAGTTGTGCCTGGATAGCGGGATTGGCGTTAAGGATTCCCCAGCACATAAATAGCGTTCATCCTGTTGCGCTGGAAGATGTGGTAGCCGCAACGGCCGAACTCTCCCAGCAGGTCTTCCGGCCAGCCCTGATGGGAAATCTCGATGACGATGAAGCCCGGGTAGAGGCTGCGCGGCGCATCGCGCAGAAAGGGCATGAGGATGCGGTCTTCCAGGCCTTCGACGTCGATCTTCATGCCAGTCACTTGCACAGCGCCGGATTGTTTCAAG
>DATEYP010000160.1:0-8621 GCA_035256085.1 Acidiferrobacterales bacterium | reverse complement strand
GTTGGGGTGGCTCCTGTGTCTGTAGATGTGAGGGAGGTTGGGTACCAGTGGGCAACTTGTACGACCGATGGCCGGCTGAGCTTCCACTGGAAGAGCATGATGGCGACGCCGAAAGTGATCGACTACATAGTGGTTCACGAGCTCTGCCATTACCATCATCGTGATCATACCGATGCGTTCTGGAATGAGGTCGACAAAGTATTGCCCGACTATCGCGAGCGTAAGGAGTGGCTGCGCCGAAACGGCGCTGGAATGGACTTGTAGAGATGGCAGAGACCACCAATATGCCGGAAAGAACCGGACGAAACGAGAGATGTCCATGCGACAGCGGTAAGAAATATAAACACTGTTGCCTAAGCAAGAAGAATCGCTTAAAAACTCTCGACATTCATCTACCTGCTGGTTCACGGCCTGCAGGTCTGAGAATTGGACGAGATGAAATGATAGTTGTCGATGTCGATGGGCAAGCCATAAATAGTGAGGCCTACATCGAGACTTACTACGCGAGGCCTAATAAACATAAGATTCTTAATAAGCTTCGCGTTGGTAGTGCTAGCGCCCATATTGATATCAACAAAGAATTGCTCAGATACGACAATTTCGCATGTATCGATACCAACACAAGAGAGATTCCCAAAGATGGCACGATTTCTGTCTCAGCTGTGATTCTGGGCTTCTATCGTCAGCGGTCTGATCAAAAAGCGGCTTTGGACCTGAGCTTTAGTTGTGGGTTCGAATTCCGTGGGCTTAATCCTTCGCAGGCAGAAAAGCATGGGCTGCGGTTATTGCTCACGGCCATACAGGCGGACGCAAAATTCGAAGGAAACACCGGCGTAGTCGTTGATCATGATTTGGGCAGAATTCCACACCTGAATGTCCGTAAAGAAGCTATTTTGGATCAGTTCTATCTGCCGCCAGGGTTTGAGCTTATTTATGCTACTACTGATTCAGGGTCAGAATTCGCACAGAATCGAATGATCATGGATGCCGATAGGTATGCAAATGTCCTAATGGAGCAAATACTTGGTTCCGCAGAAACCCGAGACGGGCAGCATGTAGGCACAGACATATATGGTGTTCGTTTTGTTCAATGGATGGGTAATACAGAAGGTCCCATATAGGGATGTGGCCGGAATATCTTTGTTAGCTCGTATGATTTGAGCGATTTAACCCTTGTCACAACCGTCGTATACGAGAAAGAAGAATCAAACCAAGTTGATTAGGGGTAAAGCAAATGGCTATATCAAGCATTGGTAAACTGGAACGTGTCCCACTCCGTAAGGTGTGGGAGCATGAAGCCTACGACTTTACCCAATGGCTGCAGGAGAACATTGACGTCCTGAACACTGCGCTCGATCTTAGCCTCGTAAACGTGGACCGCGAGCAGGCATCCGGCTCCTTCAGTATTGACCTGGTGGCAGAAGACGAGGGCGGCGGGACCGTTATCATCGAAAATCAATTGGAGAAGAGCAACCATGACCACCTTGGAAAACTTATCACCTACCTTACTGGTATGGGCGCCAAGGCTGCAATATGGATAGTATCGGAACCGCGGCCAGAACACGTGGCTGCTATCGCCTGGCTCAACGAATCGAGCAGCGCTGCATTCTACATGGTCAAGGTTGAAGCCGTACGCATTGGCGATTCTCCGGCGGCACCGTTATTCACTCTCATCGTTGGTCCGTCAGATGAGACGAAGGACGTAGGTCAAGCTAAGAAAGAGATTGCAGAACGTTACGGTATAAGAAAGCGCTGGTGGACTCAGCTTGTCGAGCGTTCGGGGCAGGTCAATAAGCTGCATGCCCATATTACCCCTGGTGAATACTCGTGGATTGGTACCAGTTCCGGGACTCGCGGGTTGAACCTTAATTACACCGTTACTCAAGACGACTGTGGTGCAGAGCTTTACATTGACAGAGGCAAAGATGCCGAAAGCGAGAACAAGAATATCTTTGATCAATTTAGCGCGCACAAAGCCGAGATTGAAAAGGCATTTGGTGGGCCATTAAGCTGGGAGCGGCTCGATGGCAAGCGGGCGTGCAGGATTCGTTACACACAGGCGGGCGGTGGTTACCGTTCACCGGAAGAAGGTTGGCCAATAATTCATGACGGTATCATTGGTGCAATGGATAGACTGGAGAAGGCGCTGCGACCGCAATTGAAACAACTTAAGCTCGGTGCGTAGTTTTGCATTGAGAGTTAAAGGCGAGTTATTTAGATCAAAAATCTCTGCATATTGCTTGTATCGGGCTCATGCTGGCAGGGAAGAATAGGGTCAATATCAAAAAACAGATAGGACAGTCTGATAAGGGGCGATTATCGGACTGGCGCATCATCCCAGAACGTCGAATCCTGGTCTTGACTGGAGCGTGACCAAATCGTGACCGCGCCAGGCCACTGACCGGCTGATCGTGTCATTTCTAGTCACGAATGGCACGGGTCGGTTTCAGTAACTCCTTGTTTTTCCGTTAGTGGCAGAATAAGCGAAGCCCTCATAATGCTGAGGTCGGTGGTTCGAGTCCACCCATAGCCACCATTCTCCCTGTCTAGCCGCAGTGCTGAAGAGTTCCAGCAACACGCGGCATCGGCCTGATACCCGGCCAGCCTCAAGACATTCTACAATCGTGGAAATAAGATAGACTGGGTTGGCCGTAGAAAATTACGACTACTTGACGAGGCCCGACACGATGAAACAGGCAAGACCCTATCTGTTTTCCGTGGCATTCAGTGTCCTGCTTTTCTGCCCGATGCCTGCGTTGGCCGGTCCGGAACGCGGTCAGTTGCTGTACGAGAATCACTGCCTAAGCTGTCACGCCAGCACCGTTCATGTTCGTGGGCAACGTAAATCCAAGTCCCAGGCCGAGCTGCGCGCCTGGATCCTGCGCTGGTCGGAGGAGCTGAAACTCAATTGGCGTGAAGACGAACTGGCCGATGTCTACCAGTATCTGAACAACCGCTACTACAAGTTCCCGATCGAGATACCGGCCAAATAGCCTCCGCATGTGCGGATCAAGAAGGCACGCCGCTCTACGAGAAGGTCGGCTTCACGGTGACCATCGAGCGCACCATGCGCAAGGGTCATCGTGTTCTACGACTTTGAGCAGGCGCACCAGTTCGAGCGGCTGCGGTCACGCTTTCCGATTCACGCCGCGCTTACCTATCCGATCCAGCCGGAGAAACTCGAAGCCGCGCTGACCGCGGCCTAGCCGACGCGGACGCGCCGTGGCTGGGCTGACCCCGGTCTGGCCGGCGGTGGCGGGAAGCTGTCGTCGTCGCAGGCGAGCTCCCGGCTCGGGCGATAACCCCTCGGCTCCACCGCACCGGCCTGCTTGAGCAGCTTGACGATGGCGCGAAAACCCTTCTCGCGCGCCAGCACCAACGCCGATTCGCCCCCGGGTGTCGCGGCATGCACATCCGCCCCGTGTGCGAGCAGTTGTTGAACAATTCTCGTGTTACCGCCGTCGGCGGCGATCATGAGTGCGGTGATGCCATTTGCTTCACGCAGGTTCACGAGCGCCGCATGCGCCAACAGCACCTGCATGACCTCGGCCTGCCCATAGAGGCTGGCAAAGATCAGAGCCGTATCACCCAGCCGGGTGCGGGCGTTCACGTATGCGCCGGAGCCGATCAGACGGCGCGCAATCTCCGCATGACCCTTGGCAGCGGCCAGCATCAGCGGCGTCATGCCGTTGTTGTCGCGTGACCACGAATACGCATCGCGATCGAGCAGTAGCCCGACTACCCCCGTGCGGCCATTGCGCGCAGCCAGCATGAGCGCTGTCATGCCGGTATTGTCCGCGGCATTCACGTCGGCGCCGCGTTTAAGCAGGGCCTGCACCTGCGATTCATCGCCGTCGCGCGCGGCCAGCATGAGAGCGGTGCGGCCGTCGGCATCGCGTGCCTGCACATCCGCAACATCAGTAAGGGTCGCAACCACGGCCGGATTGAGCAACGACGAGGTCGCGCAACCCGTGAGTAAAAACAGAAACAGGCAGATCGATAAGACACGTAACATTTGTTGCCCCCGATATGACGGACATCCGTGTGATGGACATCAGCATCGTCGCCGGCCTCTTTGCGGCCAGGACTGAGCGCCTGGTATCGGCACTCAGGAGAGATACTGCAAGTCCCGTTCCAGAACGTGCGCGCGGAAAAAAACCGCGCAGACTCGGGGGATTTCAGCCGTGGTGGGCGGCTTGAGGGTAGTGGGTGCGGACGTAATCGTCCACGATCTGTTGAAATTCCTCGGCGATGCGCGCGCCGCGCAGCGTCACCGTTTTCTGGCCATCGACGTACACCGGCGCGACCGGCGTCTCGCCGGTGCCCGGCAGGCTGATGCCGATATTGGCGTGCTTGCTCTCGCCCGGGCCGTTCACGACACAACCCATGACCGCGAGCGTCATGTTTTCAACGCCCGGGTGCGTGCGCCGCCATTCCGGCATTTGCGCGCGCACATAACTCTGAATGCGGGACGCAAGCTCCTGAAAGACAGTCGAGGTGGTGCGGCCGCAGCCGGGGCAGGCGGTGACCATCGGCGCGAAGGCGCGCAGGCCCATGGTCTGGAGAATTTCCTGCGCCACGACCACTTCTGTCGTGCGGTCGCCGCCCGGCTCGGGGGTCAGCGAGATGCGGATGGTATCGCCGATGCCTTCCTGCAACAGCAGCGCGAGCGCCGCGCTCGAGGCGACAATGCCCTTCGAGCCCATGCCGGCTTCGGTGAGCCCGAGATGCAGTGCATAGTCGCAGCGTGCCGCGAGATCGCGGTACACACGCACCAGATCCTGCACGCCGGACATTTTGCACGAAAGAATAATGCGGTCGTGCGCCAGCCCCAGCTTCTCGGCCTGCTGCGCGCTGTCGAGCGCCGAGCGGATCAGCGCCTCGAACATCACCGCTTTCGCATCCAGCGGCTCGGCGCGCTGGGCGTTTTCGTCCATGAGGCGCGCCAGCAACGCCTGGTCGAGGCTGCCCCAGTTCACGCCGATACGCACCGGCTTGTTGTGTTGGCAGGCGATCTCGATCAGGGTCGCGAACTGGGTGTCGCGTTTCTCGCCCTGTCCGACATTGCCGGGGTTGATGCGGTACTTGGCGAGCGCCGCGGCGCAGTCCGGATACTGCGTCAGCAGCTTGTGGCCGTTGAAGTGAAAGTCGCCGACCAGCGGCACGCGCACGCCCAGGCGTTCGAGGCGCTCGCGCACCTCCGGCACGGCACGCGCCGCGTCCGCGCTGTTCACGGTGATGCGCACCAGTTCCGACCCGGCGCGCGCCAGGTCCGCCACCTGTGCGGCGGTGGCCGCGGCATCCGCGGTGTCGGTGTTGGTCATGGACTGCACCACCACCGGTGCGCCGCAGCCGATGGTAACGCCGCCGACCTGTACGCGCGTGCTTGGACGGCGCTGGAGGGAGGGGTGTGTTAAGGACATGACCGCTCAGCGGTTGATGATAACGGGCTTGGTCTGCTCAAGCGCCTTCTGACGCGCATCCATGATGCGCTGGATCTGTGCCTCGACCTTCACCGCTTCGTCCTCGCTGATGGTGAACACCTCATTCGCGCCGGCCGGGGTGCGCGTCAACACCTGCTTGAGCTTGCGTCCGTTCGGGCAGTCGTACGGCTGAATGCGGGAGATATGGTCGACATTGACGCTGCCCAACCCGCTGGCGCCGTCGCAGTCACTGGTGCGAAAGGTGACCTTGAGCGCTCCGGGATAGGTGGCGGCGAACGCTGCGGGCAGGGCGAGCGCGAGCAGCATGGCAGCAACGATGGAACGGTTTTGCATGACAGGGCTCCTGGCGGGAGGGTTCGCCGGATATGGACGGGACCCTCATTATATCGGACTCCGGGGCGGGCGGCGCGGCCGGAAAACGGCTCCTGCGTTCGTCCAGTGAAGGAAGCCTCATTCACTGACGGCTTCGCACTCCGCACTTCTGCCCTCCTTGGATGGCGGCCGCATGGCGGGCGCGATTGTGCCGGCACGGCAATGCCACTACCATAATTCCCCAACGCTAACGGGGAATTGCACATGCGCCGGGCCGATCGTATCAAGTCACTCAGGGATAAGCCGCACCGGCGCGGCGCGGATGTGCGCCCATGAGCCAGGTTTACCACGGCGCACTGGCGGCCGGCACGCGCATTGAATCCTACGAAATCGCCAGCGTCCTCGGCGTGGGCGGGTTCGGTATCACCTACAAGGGTTACGACCACAGCCTGCACTGCGACGTGGCCATCAAGGAATACCTGCCGAGCGGCCTGGCGCTGCGCACCGCGGACGGCGCCACGGTCATCCCCAAGTCCAGCGACGACAAGAAATACTACGAGTACGGGCTGAAGCGCTTCCTTGAGGAGGCGCGCATCCTCGCCAAGTTCAAGGAACGCTCGATTGTGCGCGTCAGCCGCTTTCTCGAAAGCAACGGCACCGCCTACCTGATTATGGACTACGAGGACGGCGAGTCGCTCGCCGAGTATCTGCAGAAATGCGGCGTGCTGAGCGAGCCGGAGATCCTCGACATCATGCTGCCGATTCTCGAAGGACTGAGTGCGGTGCACGCCCGGGATTTTCTGCATCGCGACATCAAGCCGGGCAACATCTACCTGCGCAAGAACGGCCCGCCGGTGTTGCTCGATTTCGGTGCCGCGCGCCAAGCCCTCGGCGAACAAACACGAGCGCTCACCGGCATGGTCACACCCGGCTATGCGCCGTTCGAGCAGTACAACTCGCGCAGCAAGCAGGGGCCGTGGACCGACCTGTACTCGATCGGCGCCACCCTGTATCACTGCATCACCGGCAAGGCGCCGGCCGAGTCGCCGGACCGCATCGCCGCGCTTCAGGAACAGGACGCCGACCCAATGAAGCCGGCTGTGGCCGCCGGGCACGGCCGCTATCGCCCGGAGTTCCTTGCCGTGGTGGACTGGATGCTCGCGCCGCTGCCGAAGGACCGGCCGCAGAATATAGAACAGGTGCTGGAACGGCTGCGCACGCTGGGCAAGTCGCCGCAGTCCGCGCCGGCGCACGACCAAAGTTTTCCCAGGACCCAGGCCGTGGGCGCAACGCTGCCGGCGAGCGCGCCGCCCAGCCAGCCGGCGCAATCCACGCGCGACGAAATCGAGGCCTTCAAGGCGATGCGGCGGCGCGCCGAAACCGGCGAGGCCGAGGCGCAATTCCGCCTCGGCGTTATGTACGCCTACGGCCGCGGCACGGCGCGCGACGAAGTCGAAGCAGCCAGTTGGCTGCACAAGGCGGCGGGACAGAATCACATCACCGCGCAAATGCGCCTTGGCCTGATGCTGGCGCGCGGCGCGGGCGTGGCGAAGGACGAGGCGGAAGCGGCCGAGTGGCTGCGCAAGGCGGCGGAACAAAACAATTCAATCGCACAGTTCAACCTTGGCCTGATGCACGCGCACGGCCTCGGCGTTGCGAAGGACCGGAACGCGGCGCTGCGCTGGTACAAGAAGGCCGCCGCCCAGGGACACGCCGGCGCGCGCGTGAATCTGAATGTGCTGGAGCGCGGCGGCACGGGTATACGCTGGCCGTGGTGGGCCGGCGCCATTCTGTGCGTGCTGCTCACGGCGGCGATTCTCCTGAGCCGTTAACGGCAAACTCCTTCCTTCGTTCGCATGCACCTGCCCTGGTACATCCCCGCCATCGCCGCCGCCGTCGTCTGGGGGCTGCACTATCCGCTCGTCGAGCATGCGTTGCGGCGCGTGTCGCTGCCCACCGTGGTATTGCTCACCGCGTTGCCGATGGCACTCGTGGCGCTCGCCTTTCCGGCGCGGCTCGCCGCCGACTGGCGCACGGTCATGGAACTGCCGGCGGGCGAACGCCTGCTGATCGGCATAATCGCGCTCACCAGTCTCGCCGGCACCGTGTTGTTATACCTGGCCGTGCGCGGCCGCAATGCCACGCTCGCCAGCCTGATCGAAATCTCCTATCCGGCATTCGTGGCCGTGTTCGCGTGGCTGCTGTTCCGTGAGTGGCAGCTCAATATCGGCGTGTTGCTGGGCGCGTTGCTCGTGGCTGTCGGTTCCACGCTTATTATTGTGAACAGCCGCTGATGGCGTGCTGAACGAGTAATCCTGTTCCCCAGGTTTGCCAGGGTGGCGTAACCTCCGGGCCGGTCTTGTCGCGCGCCGCAGGCCGGGCGTATGCTCTTTCTCCTGAAAAATAACAAGCGAGGGATTGCCATGCATGTACTTGCCATTCGCCGCCCCGGACAACGCGGCACACAAAAACTTGTAACCACCTATGGCGACCGGCTCGTCTGTGTGCGCTATCGTTACGATGCCGCGGCCGGCAAACGCTACAAGACAGTTGAGATCATTCTCGACGAGGCAGCCTGGACACCGCCGCCCCCGCACCCCGATGCGCCCAAGCCTGGGCTCAAACTGGACTACGTCGTTGACCTGGATGCCCAGGCGGAGCAACGGGAGGTAGGCGTCAAAGTGTTCTTCCGGGAGAATGAACTGCGCGACCGGGTCAAAGCCGCTGGCGCCCGCTGGTCCAAAACCGATAAGCTGTGGCAAATGCCGTATGAAACGGCCCTGTCCTTGGGTCTGGAACATCGGATCGCGAGGCGCTAATGGTTCCAGATATGGCAACATGTTTACAGATATGGAAACATGGTTC
>DATEYP010000159.1:0-29977 GCA_035256085.1 Acidiferrobacterales bacterium | reverse complement strand
TGCTCAAGGCTGGCCTCGCGGTTGTTGGCGGATGGTGTGTGGTAACAACATCCTACCAATCTCGGTGGCCAGCCTTCCACTTTGCTTTCAATCTCTTAGCCACACGTGCTAATACCGCTGCGCCTTAAGTCAGCGCCATTCCGTTTAAAGCCCCTTTTTCCTGAAAACCATCGTCCGTGGTCCGGGTTCAGAAGCCCGTGATCGCGCTCATCGCCAGATGCACGCACCCGAGTTACGGGAAGAATGAGGTAGAGATACCGAAATCGGCAAACCGGCCGGCGATTTTCGTTGGCGTGATGGCGCCCGCCTTCGGGACGATGTCGCTCGTAATACAACGCGTTGCCCGCAACCGGGCACGCGTCCCCGCCCGCAGAATTACTGTCATCCTTCATATCCCTGCAATAGCGCATTGCCAAACTGCTTAACAATACCTTGGCGCTACACCGCAGTTCGAGCCCGTCGAAGAATTCGCGGCCTTTGCGAAGCCGCAGCCGATCAATTTCGTGAAGCCGTTCAGATCGGGCGCAAGGCCAAACGCTGCATCGTTGAACTGCGCGCACTCCCCATCTGGGTGCATCATCACATGCGTGCCACGAGTAGCCGCCACTCTGCTACCAAGGCTGCGTTTATCACCGCCGGCCAACGCATCGCTAGCTGAATCAAATCTTGCAGATCCGACTTTGATCCACCCGCGCGGATTGCTAGACTGCGCGCGATGAATGCCACCCCCCTGCTTTCCGGCCGCGGCCTCACCAAGGAATACCCGATGGGCGCCGAACGGGTGCATGCGTTGTGCGGCGTGGATATCGATGTCTACCCGGGTGACTTCCTGGCCCTGCGCGGTCCGTCGGGCAGCGGTAAAACCACGCTCATCAATCTGCTCGGGCTGCTGGACGTGCCGGACAGCGGCACAGTGCGGCTCGACGGCCGCGACACCGCCACACTCAGCGAGAACGAACGTGCCGACACGCGCCGTGACCGCTTCGGCTTCGTGTTCCAGAGCTTCAACCTGATTCCGGTGCTCACGGCCGCCGAGAATGTTGCCTATCCGATGCTGCTGAAGCCCGAACCGCCTCACGATTTGCAGGCGCGCGCCGTCGAACTGCTCGCCGCCGTGGGCCTGGCCGGCAAGGAACACGTGCGCCCCGACCTGCTCTCCGGCGGGCAGCGCCAGCGCGTGGCCATCGCCCGCGCCCTGGCAAACCACCCGGCAGTAATCTTTGCCGACGAACCCACGGCCAGCCTCGATTCGCGCACCGCCGACACCATCCTCGATCTCATGAAGCAGCTTAATAAAGAGCGCGGCGTGGCCTTCGTGCTTTCGACACACGACCCGCGCGTGGTGGAACGCGCTGAACGCGTCATCGCCCTGCACGACGGCGCGATTGAGCTGGGGACAGCATGAACCGCCTGACCGTCGCCTGGCGCAATGTCACGCGCAACCGCCGCCGCAGCCTGATCACCGGCGGCATCGTGGCCTTCGGCTTCGTGTCGTTCGCGCTCGCCGGCGGATTCATGGCGCAGTCCTTCGACGGCCTGCGCCTGAGCGCGATTCGCAGCGGCCTCGGCCACGTGCAGTTCGCCGATGCGCGCGCGTTCGAGAAAAGCGAGGGAACGACGCTCGAATTCGGCATTCGCCGGGCGGACGCCGCGCTCGCCGTGTTGCGCGCCGATCGGGATGCCGAGGTAGTGATGCCGCGGCTGGAATTCTATGGTCTCGTCTCCACCGGCGGCACTTCGATCCCGTTTGGCGGCACCGGCGTCGATCCGCAGGCCGAAGCGCGCGGCAGCGATATTCCCAAGACTGTGCAGGACGGCCAGTGGCTGCAAGCGGATGCGCGCGCGGTCGTCATCGGTCGCGGCCTGGCGAAGCTGCTGAACGCCAGGGTCGGCGATGATCTCACCCTGCTGGTCACCACGCCGGATGGCACGCTGAACGCGGTCGATGCCACAGTCGGCGGGATTGCCGACATCCTGATCCGGGAACTGAGTGAACGTTATCTGGCATTGCCGTTGCCGCTCGCCCAAGAACTGCTCGCCGCACCCGATACGGTCTCGCGCTTCTCGCTGATCCTGCACGATGGCGCCAATGAGTCCGCGGCGGCAGTCCGTCTGGGCAGCGCGCTGCGTCAGGCCGGGGTCGATCTCGGTGCACGCCTGTGGCGCGACCTGGCGGTGTTCTACCAGCAGGTACGGGTGCTGTATATCGGCATCTTCGGTTTCATGGGCACCGTGCTGGTGGTGATCGTGTTCCTGTCCACGTTCAACGCAACATTGATGTCGGTCACCGAACGGACGCGCGAAATCGGCACCCTGCGCGCGCTTGGCGCGCGCTCGCGCCGCATCGCAACCGGCTTTGTGCTCGAAGGCGCACTGCTTGGCCTCGCCAGCGCGATCGGCGGTGCGCTGCTGAGCCTGCTGATCACACTGATCGTCAATCTCGCCGAGATCCACATGCCGCCGCCACCCGGAATGGCCAAGGGCATTGTCATCCACGTTCAGGTTATTCCGGTCGTATACCTGCTGGCCGCCCTGGCCATGATCGTGACACTGGCCATGGCTTCGTTCCTGCCGGCGCGGCGCGCGGCGCGCGCGCCGATCGTGGAGTCGCTCGCCCATGTTTGAAGCCTTGCTGCTGGCCGCCGCGCTCGCGGCCGATCTGCCCGACGCCACGGCGCTGCTCGCCAGCGCCGATGCGCCGCGCCGCGCCCAGCTGCACAGCGTGGTGCGCGTGCGCGCCACGATACAGCCGGACGATGCCCCGGACCAGACCGGCGAATTCGATCTCTATATCGGCAACGAGGACGAACAACTGGTCGTGTTCCGCGACAAGAAGAACAAGGGGCGCAAGTTTCTGCTGCGCGGCGACAAATCCTGGCTGATCGTGCCAGGATCGAAAAATCCGATTGCGATCACCGCCAACCAGCGCATGCTGGGCGCGAGTTCGTTCGCCGATCTCGCGCGCGTGCGACTTGTCCAGGATTACACCGGTAACCTGCGCCCCGACATGGAGCCCTGCGGCCAGCCGGCCCAGCCCTGTCATGTGCTGGACATTACCGCCACCACCAAGACGGCGCCGTATGCCAGCGGCACGCTCTGGATCGACGCCGCCGGCCTCATGCAACAAGCGGTGTACCGCCTCGCCTCCGGCAAGCCCGCCAAGGAAATCAGTTACCGCTACCGGAACGACAACGGCCGGACCCTGCCTGCCGGTCTCACCCTTCAGGATCTCCTGCTGGCGGAGAACAGCGGCAAGACCACGCTCGAATACCTGAATTCTCGCCCCGCCGAACATCCGGCCGACTGGTTTACCCCCGAGTTCCAGATCAAACGCTGATTCAGTCGCCACCCGGTGCCTGTTTTTGTCAACGCAGGTTGAAGGTGGTATGGTTTCCGGCACTTGCGCCAGCCATTCAATCACATACCTGCACTGTGGAATTGGCGGGGCAGGCGCACAACCGATTCCTTCCAGAGCAGGTGCGCCGACTCCAGGCTGTCGATATCGCCATGGAGCCATAGCGAAGAGCGGATTAGCCAATGTCGAACAAGAAAATCGTGTTCATCAATCCCCCCTATGAGCGCATCGCCAAGGGATATGATTTTGTAAAACACATCACCAATAATTCACCCTCCCTCGGTTTGTTGCATCTGGCCGCCGAGGTGCGCCTGCACGGTTACCTGCCGAAAATCATCGAGAGTGACATTTTCAATCTGTCCATCGATGCGGTGATGGAAGCGGTCGAGAAAGAAAAACCGGCGTATGTCGGGATCACACTGTTTACCGTCGGGGTGTGGAATGCACTCGCCATTGGGCGCGAAATAAGAAAACGTCTGCCGAAAACCGTCATCATCGTCGGTGGCCCGCACATCTCGTCCATGGGCAAGGAAACCATGGAGCGCTTCCGCGAGTTCGACTACGCGGTCGACGGGGAAGGCGAAAAGATCCTGGTCGAACTGCTGCGGGTTCTTGAGACCGGGGGCAGTCCGTTCAGCGTGCCCGGCATCATCTTCCGCAAGGGTCCCTTTGTTCACCAGACGCAGGGCAAGGCGGTCAACAAGGACCTCGACGATCTTCCCATGCCGGCCTGGGACCTGCTGCCTGATTTCCCGCGCGCCTACATTCCGGCCATCTACGATTACCCGCGCGGACCGGTCGCCACCATCGCGGCCTCGCGCGGCTGCCCGTTTCACTGCAAATTCTGCGATACCTCGACGTTCGGCAGCAGCGTGCGCTTCTACTCGCCGAAGGTCGTGTTCCAGATGATGCAGCACCTGCGCGAACAATACGGCGTGCGCCACATCATGTTTGTCGACGATCTGTTTGTCGCCAGCCGTCTGCGCGTCACCGAACTGTGCCAGCTGCTCATCGACAGCGGGCTGAATTTCACCTGGTCGTGCACCTCGCGGGTGGATACGATTAAACCGGATACGCTGGAACTGATGAAGAAGGCCGGCTGCTGGGAAATCAGCTTCGGCCTGGAAACCGGTTCCGATGAATTGCTGAAGAAAATGGACAAAGCCGCCGAGGTGGAGAAATCCGAGCAGGCGGTAAACTGGACTGCCGCCGCCGGCATCCGCACCAAGGGCCTGTTCATGCTCGGCTACCCGGGCGAAACCCGGGAAACCGTCGAGCTGACCAAGGCGTTTGTGCGGCGCATCCCGATGACCATCATGAACCTGTCCAAATTCACGCCCTACCCCGGCTCGCCGATTTATCGCGATCTGTACGGCACCAATATCCGCGATGATCATTGGGAAAAAATGAACGGCATGAATTTCGTCTGGGCACCGGAAGGGATGACGGTCGAGGAGCTCGACCGCTATTACCAGGATATCCTGGTGTCCTTTTACCAGCGCCCCAAGATGGGGCTTTATTATGCGTCCCTGTCGGTGCGCTACCCGCATCACCTGCTGCGGCTGGCGCGCTTCGGTCTCGGCTTCCTGGCCGCCAAGATACGCAGCCACGCACAGGGCCGGCATGGCCTGCTGGTGCAGCCCGGGGCTACACCGCACTGATCTGCCCCGGTGTTTACGCCACCGGGACCGAAGGCCTTGCCTGCCCGGCGGTAACTGCCATACTTGGTCCGGGGAAGATAAAAAATGAGGGGGCGCCGGACAGGATCAGCCACGGTCCGGCCAGATCGGAACACGCATGTCACGATTCCGTATTGTTGTCCTGTTGGTACCCGTGCTGCTGGGCGGCTGCCAGACGCTCACCGTTGAATCGGCGGCGGCGCTCGCGCAGACCTGCCGTTTTCTGCTGACATTCGACGACGGACCGAGCGCCGACCGGTACTTCAATACAACGCTCGAAATCCTCAAGCGGCTCGAGTCGAACGACGTGCAGCCGGACATCAAGGCGCTGTTCTTTGTCCAGACGCGCAACCAGACCGGCGGAGGCACCAGGCTTGGCCAGGCAATCATGCGCCACCAGCACACCACCGGCCATGTGCTCGGCCTGCACAGTGGTACGGCACGCGGCCACATCCGCCACACCACGATGATGACCGAGGACCTGGCGCAGTCACTGCGCGATGGCCGTGACGACCTGCGCGCCATCACCGGTCATGACACCGCCTTTATCCGCCCGACATTCTGGGGCTACAACGATCAGACGCGTTACTTGTACGCCACCCACAATCTGAAAATGCTGCTGACCGATGTCAATAACCGCGATGGGATCACTCTGCACAGCATCTTCGGCCTGCGCGAACGTGTCCGGTCGGAACTCCTGCGCACACGCCACGCGATCGAGCGCGGCGAACTGCCGCAACTGCACGGGTCCATTCCGCTCGTCATCACGCTCCACGATCTTAATCCCGTCACCGCCCTGCGGATGACGGACTATCTGCACATCCTGGTCGAGGAAGCCAGGCTGATCGGTTTGCCGCTCGCCGAGAAGCCTTTCTACGACAACGCCAATGACATTATCGCGGTCGCGTCGCTCCGGGCAATCCCGCCGAGTCCCATACCCTTGACAGCGCAAAGCAACACGACGGAATCGTCCGCCCACATGAAGCAGGTGGCGTTCGTTCAGCAAACCGGGGCTACAGCGGGGCCGGTTCAGGCGCTTCAAAACCAGAATCCCTCAGCATCGGTGATTCAGTGACAGGCAGTGTCTTGCTGGCGACTGTGGCTGTCTGATTCTCACCCTGCCCGGTCATGGCTAATCCAGATATCTTGCCTGCCAGGCGAGATACAGGTTGTACACGTACTTATTGTATTCTTCCTTGTCGGTGAACTGTTTCGGGTCGATCGCGTCGTAAACATAATAGTTGGCGCGGTTGTTCCGGGACGTCATGAAATGCCAGAACTTCTGCGGCAGGGTCTGCGGGCTGCGCCACTCGAAATCATCCTGCGACTCATAGTGCAGAAACACCGGTAGTATCGGGATGCCGGTACGCAGCGAGATATCGAACGCGCCGTAGCGAAAGGAACTGAAAATACGCCGGCCCTTGCAGCCGCCTTCCGGATAAAGCGCTACATTGTGGCCTTTGTTCAGCTCTGCCTCGATCTGTTCGGCCGCGGCGCGGCGCGACTCGGCAGATTCGCGCTGCACGAACAGGGTGCCGGCGGCAACGTTGATGCGCCCCGCCCACCACCAGTCTCTCACCCCTTCCTTGGCGAGCGAATACACCGGGAACAGCGACGGAATGCCGACGTCCTCGACCGCCGAGGGGTGGTTGGCGATCAGGATGTACTGTTTCGGCAACAAGCGGATATTTTTCTGGTGCAGCTTGAGGTCCACGCCCAGCGCACTCACGAACAGCCGGCACCAAAAGCGAAAAACCGGAAAATACCAGGGACGCAACCAGGACTTCGGCAGAAACGCAAGCAGGTAAAGGAAGGCCGTGAGAACCGCGAGCTCGGTCCAGCACCAGCCCAGCCAGATGACGCGCGCCAAAAATCGAACCACGCTAACCCCGCCCTTATGGTATTGTTTTCTGATTCCAAGTATAGGACGGAATCTGAACCGGCCGTTGACCTGCACCCTTGCAGATCGCAGGCATGAGTGTAATTTTATGAAGAACAAGTACCTGGCGGGTTGCAATTTGAGCAAAATATCGAATAATTTGGCTTCATCGGCGGAAATGGCGTGCCCAGCGCCCCGCCACGGACAAAGGCTCAGATGATTCGGCCATTGCTCGCGCTGTTCCTGATCGTGCCACTTGCTGGTTGTGCCAGCATGCTGTCCTCGGCTACCGGCCGCCTGGCCTCCGATTTGTCCGACGCGATTCTTGAGCAGAACGATCCGGAAACTGTCGAGGCCGGCGCGCCCGCTTACCTGTTGCTCATCGACAGCCTCATTCGCGACAACCCGAAGAGCGAGGAGCTACTGCGCTCGGGCGCCAAACTCTACGGCGCCTATGCCGGCGTGTTCGTGAAGGACGCGGATCGCGCCAAACGCCTCACCGACAAGTCACGATTTTATGCGGAACGCGCCCTGTGCCGGCACCGCGCAGCATTATGCGACATCGGCAAACGCCCGTATGACGATTTTCGTACCGCTTTGGCCGACCTGCAAAAAGACAGTGTACCGGCACTCTTCACCTTCGCGTCCGCCTGGGCCGGCTGGATCCAGGCACACAGCGGCGACTGGAATGCCGTTGCCGACCTTGCCAAGGTGCGCGCCGCCATGGAGCGCGTGGTTGTTCTCGATGAGTCCTACGAGCGCGGCGGTGCGCATCTCTACCTTGGCGTCATGAGCACGCTGCTGCCGCCGGCGCTGGGCGGAAAACCCGAGGAAGGCCGCGGCCACTTCGAGCGTGCCATTACCCTGTCACAGGGCCAGGATCTCATGGCCAAGGTAGAATTCGCGCGCCGTTATGCGCGCCTGGTGTACGACCGGCCGCTGCACGACCGTTTGCTGAACGAGGTGCTGCAGACGCCCGCCACTGCGCCCGGACTCACGCTCAGCAATACGCTCGCACAGCGTTCCGCGCGCGAGTTGCTGAAAAGCGCCGACAGTTACTTCTAGAGAGGAATCCGATACATGCGAAACTGGATTATTCCCGGGCGGCTGCGAATCCTGCTGCTCGCTGGCCTGTTGCTCGGCGCCGCCCCGAGCCGGGCGCTTGATATCAAGATCGCCACGCTCGCCCCGGATGGTACGCTGTGGATGCAGGAGATGCGCAAGGGCGCCGAGGAGATCACACGCCGCACCGACGGGCGCGTGGTCTTCAAGTTTTACCCGGGCGGCAGCATGGGCAGCGACCGCAACGTGTTGCGCAAGATCCGCGCCGGACAACTGCACGGCGGGATGCTCACCGGCGGTGCACTCAGCGATCTTTATAAGGATGCCCAGCTGTACGGTCTGCCTTTCCTGTTCCGTTCCTATGATGAACTGGACTATGTGCGCGCGCGCATGGACAAAACCATCGCACAGGGCATTGAGAAACAGGGCTTTGTAACCTTCGGAATTACCGATGGCGGCTTTGCCTATATCATGTCGAGCGTCCCGAACCGGCGCGTGGAGGACCTGAAGAGCCAGAAAGTCTGGGCTCCCGAAGGCGACGACGTCACGCGCGCCATGTTCGAGAACCTGGGCGTCTCGCCGATCCCATTGCCGCTCACCGATGTGCTCACCGGCCTGCAAACCGGACTCATTACCACGCTCGGCGCCACCGCAGTCGGCGCCATCGCCCTGCAGTGGCACACCAAGGTCAAGTACGTCGCCGACGCGCCCGCCATGTACATTTTCGGCGCGCTCGCCGTGGACAAGAAGGCCTACACCCGCTTGAGCGTTGCCGACCAGGCGGTGGCGCGTGAGGTCATGGAGCGCGCGTTTGCCACACTGAATCGACAGACCCGCATCGACGACCGCGGCGCGCGCGACGCCCTGCGCAAGCAAGGCATCGAATTCCTGACGCTCGCGCCGGAAGAACTGGCCAAGCTGCGCAGCGCGGCCGACCGTACCACCGAGCAGCTCGGAAAAAAAGGCGCCTACACGCCGGCGCTGTTCAACGTGTTGCAGGGCCACCTCGACAGCTTCCGCCGCCGGCCCGCGGCGGCGACGCGCTGACCGGCATGCCGACGCGTCGCCTGCCGCCGGCGCTCGCCCGGCTGATCCACATCGTCACCTGGATCGAAAACGGACTGCTCATCGCCTTGCTCGCGCTGATGGTGTCGCTGGCCGGCGCGCAGATCCTGCTGCGTAACCTGTTCGACGTGAGCATTCTCGACGTGGATCAGTTGCTGCGCCTGCTGGTCCTGTGGGTCGCACTGCTCGGCGCGGTGGCTGCGAGCCGCGAGGGCAAGCACATCCGCGTGGACGTGATTTCGCGCTGGTTCCCGGCACGTGTGCGCGCCGGGACCCAGGCGCTGACCGATATTTTTACCATCGGCGTGTGCCTGGTGCTTGCCTGGCAGGCGGTGCGCTTCATCCGCGCGGAGGCCGGCGTGACCGCATTCGGCACGCTGCCTGGATGGATCGCAGAACTCATTCTGCCGGTGGCGTTCGCGCTCATCGCGCTGCGCTACAGCCTGTTGCTGGCCCACCACGTGCGCCAGAGCCTGGGGCGCGAAGAGATTCCATGATCCTCACCGGCCTCGCCCTTCTGCTCCTGGTGCTGCTCGGTACCCCGCTGTTCGCCGTGATCGCGGCCAGTGCGCTGCTGGCCTTCTCGCGCGCCGATGTGGATCTGACCGTCGTGGTCATCGAGGTTTACCGGCTGGCGGAAATGCCGGTGCTGCTCGCGATTCCGCTGTTCACGTTCGCCGGCTACCTGCTGGCTGAATCACGTGCACCACAACGTCTGGTTCGCATCACCAACGCCCTGCTCGGCTGGTTGCCCGGCGGGCTGGCGGCGGTGGTGCTGGTGGTGTGCGCCCTGTTTACCGCTTTCACCGGCGCCTCCGGCATCACCATCGTGGCGCTCGGCGCCCTGCTCTACCCGGCACTGATGCAGGCCGGTTATCCGGAACGCTTCAGCCTCGGACTCATCACCACCTCGGGCAGCATCGGCCTGCTGTTTGCGCCGTCGCTGCCGCTCATCCTCTACGGCGTGGTGGCCCAACAGCTCAATATCGGCCAGCCGGTGTCGATCGGCGACCTGTTCATCGCCGGCATTCTTCCCGGCATCCTGATCATTCTGTTGCTGGCTGTCTGGGGCCTGTGGCAACGTCGCGGCCACGATATTCCACTGGCCCGGTTCTCCGCGCGCGAAGCGCTGGCGGCGGTGCGCGTGGCCGCGTGGGAGCTGCCACTGCCGGTCATTGTGCTGGGTGGAATTTATAGCGGCTTCTTCGCCGTGTCCGAGGCGGCCGCCGTGACCGCGCTCTACGTGCTGATCGTGGAGGTGATTATCCATCGCGAGATCCGGCTCGCCGATCTGCCCAAGGTGATGCGCGAGTCCATGGTGCTGGTCGGCGCGATCCTGATCGTGCTCGGCATGTCGCTCGCCTCCACCAACTATCTGCTGGACGCGGAAATACCAGTCAAGCTGTTTGCCTACATTCGCGAGCACGTACACGATGCCGTCGGCTTCCTGCTGCTGCTCAGCCTGTTCCTGCTGTTGCTCGGAATGATGTTGGATATCTTCTCGGCACTGGTCATCATGGTGCCACTCATTCTGCCGATCGCAGTCGGTTATGGCATTCATCCGATTCATCTCGGCATTATCTTCCTGGCGACCATGGAAATCGGCTACCTGCTGCCACCGATCGGCATGAACCTGTTTATCGCCAGTTACCGCCTCAACCGGCCGGTGCTGGAAGTGTTCCGTTCCGTCCTGCCGTTTATTGCCATCCTGATCGTCGCCGCGCTGGTGATTACCTACTGGCCGTGGCTGTCGCTCGGCCTGCTGGGCTATCGATAGCGTCGCGGCTCAGCCCAGGCTGCTTGAGACAATCGCTACCACGTCGGAGTCGGAGATGATGGTCTGTGGCGTGGAAAATTGCTTGTTCACCAGAACCTGCACCTTGTCCTCGGTCAGCGCAGTCTCCCACACGCCGCCGCGCGCACGCAGCAGCGCGAGCAGACCACGTACATCCTGGACCGTTGCCGGCAAGGCCAGGTCTTCCTGTGCACGGCCAAGCTTGTCCACGAGAAATGCGAAATAGAGAATGCGAGCCATCCGTTCTTCCTGCCTCGGTATCAACAAAAAATAGCCTTCCGCCCTGCTATCGGTACGTAGCGCAGCGCTTGCTCAATCTAACCGCAGCGTGCATATCCCTCAAGCACACAGTGCGTGCAGTCTCCTGATCACGCCGGCCGAGACAGCCGGATTTCTGCTACCATTGCCGTGATCACTGGAATCTTCACGTTCTGAGAACCGCATGTCATCTCGTCCGGAATTTCCCATTGGTGTGTTCGACTCCGGGATCGGCGGTCTCACCGTGGCGCGCGCACTCATGCAACGTCTGCCGTACGAGCAAATCCTGTACTTCGGCGACACCGCGCGCGTGCCGTATGGCGTAAAATCGGCCGATACCATCTCCCTATACGCTACCCAGATCACCGATTTCCTGCTGGAACAACGGGTAAAGCTGCTGGTCGTGGCCTGTAACACCATGGCAGCAGTGGCGGCCGCTGCGATCCGCGCGCGTTCTTCGGTACCGGTACTGGATGTGATCGAAACCGGTGCGCAGGTGGCGGTGCAGTGCACGCGCAATCGCCGCATCGGTGTGATCGGCACGCTCACGACCATCGGTAGCGGTGCCTACGACACGGCCATCCACGCACACAAGCCAGACATCGCAATCCACTCTCAGGCCTGTCCCTTATTTGTGCCCTTGGTGGAAGAAGGCTGGCTCGATCACCCGGTAACCTTACTGACTGCGCGGGAATACCTGGGCCCGATACTGGCGCAGGACATCGACACCCTGGTCCTCGGCTGCACCCATTACCCACTGCTGCAACCGCTGCTGCATGGCGTCGTGGGCAGCACCGTGCAGCTCGTAGACTCCGCTGCGGCCACTGCCGCCCAGGCCGAAGTGCTGCTGGCCAGGCTGGCGCTGCTCAACCCCGGAAATACCACCCCCGTGCACCGCTATTATGTCACCGACGTTCCACAGCGCTTTCGGGTCGTGGGTGAGCGTTTTCTCGGTCAACCGCTTGCCGATGTTCAGGTCATGAAGTGGTGAGTCTCCGCCCAGTACCGGATAGACAGGGCAGGGTTGCCGATGAGCGTCCCGACGGCGAAGTCTGTGGCATCTAGACTTTCGGTACTGCCGGCCTTTCTCTGGAGGGAAAATGAACCGAAGAAAGCACTCGCCCGAAAATGACGCCCCGCGACTGGTGGAGACCCTGGTGCGGTGCGATTACCGCGATTTCCAGCATTGCGACGTGCGCGATCTGGACATGCACGGTGTGCTCGTGCTCGGCCAGGACGGAGCGCTCACGCGCCTGCCCAAGGATGCGCCGGTCGATATCGCGCTCAAACTGCGCGCCAATGGCAAGCTCCAAACCCATGTGGTGCGCGCCCGCGTTGAACGTAAGGGACGTAACGGCATCAACCTCGTGTTCACCGGTGCCGACATCGATACTTACAGCGCCTTACTGCACCTGAGTCTGAATGAGTAATCATTGTCGAACAGGCTAATTAACAACGGCTGACTGCTTGTTCCAGGATTAAAACCCGGTAATCAGCGCGCCGCGTTCAGGCGGCCGTTTTTCGCCTGCCAGGCCTCCATCGCGGCACGGATCGCCGGTGCCGCCTGCTGCCCGGCTTCCATGCCGGCCTGCATCACACGCTTCTTCTGGGTAAAATCCATCATCGCCACGCTGCCGACCGCCGGCGAAATCAGCACATCGGCGTCGCGCCGGCGCTGACTCACGTTCTCGCTGAACATGATGTGCACCGCCTGCAAGGTGACGTCCACCAGGTTGGTGATGTTGTAGTTGGTCACGTTCTGGCTGATGTCCACGGCAATTACGATGTCCGCGCCCTTGTCGCGCGCCACCGCCACCGGCAGGTTGTCCACCGTGCCGCCGTCCACCAGCAACCGGCCCTGATGCTCGACCGGCTGGAACACGCCGGGGATGGCGCAACTTGCACGAATGGCGCGTGCCAGCGGCCCGCGATCCAGCACCACGCGCGTGCCGCGGTTGAGATCGGTCGCGACCGCGGCAAACGGAATCTTCAGGCTTTCGATGTTCACGACCGGTATCTTCTTGTTCACGAACGCCTCCAGCCGCTCACCCTTGATCGGCCCCATGCCGGCGGACATGAACGTGTAATCCAGCAGATCGTCCTTCTCCAGTGAAAACGCCGTCCACTCGAGCTCAAAACTGTTCAGCTCATGCGCATAAAGCGCGCCGATAAGACTGCCCACGCTGGTACCGACAATCAGGTCGATCGGGATTTTTTCCTGCTCCAGCGCCCGGATGACGCCGACATGTGCAAAGCCGCGCGCCGCGCCGCCGCCCAGCACCAGCGCCACACGTGGCCGGTTAGCGGTGGCGCCGGGATCGGTCGGCGTCGTCAGCGATGCGCAACCAGCCAGCACGGTGAGCAGCACGACGAATAACCAACCGGTTTTCTGATTCATTTCCCTGTCCAGATACGATTACGCACAGACCCGACCCACAAGCAAGCGACACACTATAACGGCTCGTCTCCACCGCCTCCATGCCAGGAGCCGACCACCTATCGGACAGTTTGACCGCCTCACTGATGCGCACCATGGTGCTTGCTACCCGGATAGCATCAGCTGCCAATAACCATGCAGACTGCGGTTAAACATATATCTTACTGATATTTAATATAAATATAATTCTTGACTCATCTAGTATGTTTCTGGAATATTAGCCATTACTGATATTGGCATTGGATATGTTTATCGCCGTCTCAACCTTTCACAACCATCCGGGGGTGGTAAGCCATGAATCTGATAGCCGGTTTTCCAAATGATGGTGTTGTCACCATCAATCGCGTGATTCTCAAACCACAATATACCACCGATGACCTGCAGGAGCGGGTCGCAACTTTGTGTGAGAACGTAAAAACCTACCACTCCGATACCGGCTTCGTCGGTGGTTTCGTGGCGCTGAACAGCGGCGCAATATCTAACGAAGGCTCCACCATCGGGCAGGCAGTTGAAAGTCCCTTCAAGGGCAAGGAAGCGTTGATCGTGACCTTCTGGAAAACTTTCGCGGAACACGAGCAGTCACACCGTTCGGAGACCTTTCAGCCGCTTTTTAAGCAAGTGCTGGAATTGTGCGAGAACGGCAACGAGGAAATTGCCTACAATATGCTCTGGTCCGGCAAGGCCTACAACGAGGAAGAGGCGAAGGCCGCACGCGCGGCCAAGTTGCGCTACGCCACCTGAAATTTCAGGCCGACTGAATCGACGCACACAGCACAAGACTCCGCCGCAGCGGGGTCCCGTGCCGGGACCGGGTTCGATCCCGGACGTTACTTGAAGTTGATGAACACCGCCGACGTCCAGACCTTGGCGTCGTCTTCCTGGCGGCCGAAGAAATACACAGGCCGGTGCCCGTGCGGTCCATTGTGTGGATCGATGTTGAGCGTGCCGGTGACCTCGCGCGGCGCAGGTGCATCCGACATGCGCTCCAGACCCAGAAACATGTCCACACCCGGCAGGTCCTTCCTCAGGCGCGCGGCCTCCAGCAGTTCGGCCCCGCTGATTTCCCATTCGAACTTCGGACAGTGCACGAACGGGTTGCCCTTCAGCGGGTCACCGACTTTTACGTAGCCGTCAATTGTCCCCTCGACCCTGATTTTGGCGGTCTTCAGGTGCGAAACATCGATTTCGATCGCGTCCACGTCGCCGTAGGTGTCGCTCTTGAAACCAATGGTCGTGGCCGACTCGCGCCAGCAGGTCTCTTCGATGTGCTCGAAGCCGCGGCCGGTAAAGTCGTTGATGACCGCGTTGGTGATGGTGATCCTGCCCTTCCACGCCGCCCAGCGATAGCGGTCCTTGATGCGCGCGCCACCCCAGCGGAAACGGATCTTGCGGTCCGAGTAGCCGAGCTCCTTCTGCAGTTCGCGGCGCCAGATTTCACCGGTGTGGTCATAGGCCACGATCTCGTCCCAGCCGGCGTCGCCGAGGAAGCGGTAGTCAAGCGTCGCCGCGCCCTTGTGCTCGAACTCGTCGCCCATGAGGTGCTTGCCGCAGCGCAGCAGGCCGAAACTGCGCTCGCCGGTGGAGGCGAAGGTGTGGCGCGCGCGCAGGGCAATGGCGATGTCCTTGCGCGTGAGTGCGGGCGCAATAACACCGGCCATGCCACCCTTGGTGCCGAACACCGCCGTACCCGGCACGCCGCCGCCGCAGCGGCCGCGGTGCTCGTCACCGGCCATGGTAGCGCCGATCTTGTAGCCGCGCTCCATGGCCTCCTGGTATAGCCAGCCGAAGTGGCCCCAGCTCGATCCGATCTCGATCAGACGCTCCAGCTTCGGATAGTGCCAGTCGAGGATACAGCGCCGCCCACCGACATGCGGGATCAGCAGATGCCCCTCGGGGTCCTTGGCATAGGCCATCCACAGTTCTTCCAGCGGCCAGGCGCCGGGCTCGACACTTGAGCCCTTGGTGTCCTCGTTCCAGTCCACCGAACGCACGTGCTCGCCGGTCTTGAGGAACGGAAACTCGGGCTCACCGTCATGTAAATACACCACGTTGTGGTCGCCGCCGGCGCAGGAACTTCCGCACCACTCGGTACCGGGATAAGCCACGAAGCTGCCGTCTTTGGTGATTTCGCGTATCACTTCCACCGTCTTCTTCCATTTCTCGGTGGTGATATTGAAGTCGTTGTGCGCGAACGCCAGTACGTCGAGGCCGGAAACATCGCGACCGTAGGTCAGGTTGTAGACAGTCGAGTTGGTGCCGATCGTGTCATCGGAGTGCACATGCAGGTCGCAATAATAGATGCGCGGCGCCTCGAAGGCCTTGTCCACCGTGACGTAGAAGGTCAGCGGTTTGACCCAGGGGTGCTGCGGCAGGCGTGCGGTGATTGCCAGTTCGCCGGGCGTGCCGGTCGGCACGTCTTCCAGCAAGCGCACCGCCCAGCCTTTGTCAGCGAGGGTAATTTTTTCTTCGTATACCGGATTCCCGTTTAGGGAGGCGCTGATTTCGACCTGGTCGGGACGATCCCAGCAGGTGTTTCCCCATTCATCCTCGGCACGGATGCGCAGCGGCAATTTCTCGCCGGTGCGCACGACGCGTGAACCGCCCCACTGCAGCTGCGCCGGCACGCCCGGCACGATCTGGATCACGAGGTCAGGGTTGATCGCAGCGAAGCGCGAGGTACCGAGCGGATCGACATAGCAGCGAATCTTGAAATTCTGTTCAACGAAGGTCTGTACACGCGTGCCGGCACCGCCGAAGCGGCGATCGCCGAGGCGGATGACGATGTGGTCGCCGGCTTTCAGGTAACCGTCGAACGTATCAACAATTATCGCCTTCTGGAACGGGCGCTCATGGCCCTTCTGGTCGAAACGCACGGTGAGTTTCTGCACCGTCGCGGGTGATTGACCGGGCATGGTAGGTGCAGCGTGGTATTCGGCCGATACGTAGTTGGCCGCGGTCGGTTCAGTGGTCTGGAACAGCGCCCAGTCGGAATAGAAGCGAAAGGTCGCCTTGAACCACGAACCGTCTGCCATTCCCGAGGCGCCGAGTTCATAGTCGATGGCGATCTCCTGCCAGGAACCGGCCACCATACTTTCGATATTACAGCTGACCTTGCCGAGAAACGACATGTCCTTGGTGGCGGAATAGAGGCCTTTCGGCGCAAGGTAGTCGCCGAGCTGTTTGCGGATTTCCTCTTCGGGAATTTTTTTCATGGGTCGACCTCAGGCTATAAAGATGAAAACAATGTCCGCCTCCCGGAGGGGGCGGACATTAAAGGCCAATTTCAAGGAGGCTACTTCGCAAACGGCCACGGCGCCGCCGCATCCCACACCGGCATCCCGAGCACCGCGTACCACGGGGCCATGATCAGGATTCCGTAGGCGATGGCCAGCAGGATGCACACCCACCCGGCCTTGGCATAGTCGACGGTGCTGAAGCTGCCGGTGCCGTAGGCGACCACCGCCGCCGTGATCTGCGTGGGAAGCAGATAGGCGAAGGTATCGGTGTCGGCCACCAGCATGGTGAAGGCCACCGGGTGCAGGCCCAGTTGCTTGCCGAGCTCGAACAGGATCGGCGCCAGCATCGCCACCGCGGCGACGTTCGACAACATGCCGATGCGGATGATGTGCGTGCCGACCATCATGATCAGCAGCACCATCCACCACGACTGGCCGACGACCAGGCCGTGTATGCCGTCTGCCATCCAGCCGGCCAGGCCCGACTTGGACATGGCCGAGGTCATGGTGAGCGCGCCGCCCAGCAGCAGGAACGTGCCCCACATGGTGCGGTCCTGGACCTGCTTCCACTTGAACGGGAACAGGCCCGGGATGAACAGCACCAGGAACCCGACCAGCGCGATAATGCCGAGTTGAAGGTTGTGCACCTTCATGATCGGGCTGTTCTTGCCGAGCATGAAGAACAGCGCCACGCCGCAGAAGATCAGCAGCAGCAACCACTCACCGGACGCCGTCGGACCGAGATCCTTGTGCATCTTGCGGATCGAGCCGTGTCCACCGGCAATCTCCACGCCCGCGGTCTTGAAGTGGTAACGTACCCACCACTGGGTCAGCACGAACATGCCGAGGTACGGGAACTGCAACAGCATCCAGTCGAGGTAGCCGATGTTGTAGCCGTTCTTGCCGAACATCTCCACCAGGATCATATTCGGCAGGTGCGCGGTCATGATGAACATGCCGGTGATCATGCTGCCATACACCAGGGTCTGGATGACAATGGCCTTCTTGGCCTCGCGTTCCCTTTGCGAGTCGCCGAGCAGGTCGGTGACGCCCTGGATGATGGGCAGCAGCGTCGCGGAACGCGCCACGGCCGCCGGGATCAGGAACGACAGCACCAGGTTGACGCCGAAGAACCCCCAGATCACGCGCCCGACGTTCGAGGCCTTGACCTTGTCCAGGATCGACAGGGCAATGCGCCGGTCGAGCTTGAGCAGTTGCATGATGGCGCCGACCATCAACGCGAACAGCAGCAGCCACACGACATGGCTGGTGAAACCGGAAAACACCTGCGCGAGCGGTGGTTTCCCTTTGTCCCAAGGCAGTGCATGCGTGATGATCAGCAGCGTCGGGATGCCGATACCGGTGATGCCGACCGGCATCGCCTCCGACACCCACATGATGCTGGCCCAGACAACAATCGCCAGCACCGCCATGCCTTCCGGCTTGAGGCCTTCCGGTGCCGGCAGCACCCACATGATCAGTGCAAAGGCGATCCACGCCAGCGCGAATCCGGTCAGGGTGCGCGCCGGATCGCGCCCGCTTTCCTTGACGTTATGACTGAGATAGCCAATCACACCAGCTTCTGTTTTTGTAGCCATCCTGCTGTTTCTCCTTGTTTGAAATGGTGACAACAACCATCGTGGTCAATACATCCCGCTGCACCGCTCCTGACTACATATGGCATACATCGGCTTCAAGCCTATCCGACCGCCATTAATTCGGATTACCGGCCTCCACGTCTGTCAGCTAGCCGACAGTTTTCCGGTGGGCTATGCTGATAATTGATGCAAACCGCACCACATCGTTGAATCTAGACTATTCGGGATCAAGGAGGAGAAAGAATATGGACCATGCCTGGTATGCCACCCCATCGGATTTCTGGGGCAGTCTGACACCGGCAGTGCGCGCGGAGCTTGACCTGCTGGGCACACGCGCCCAATTCCGCAAGCACGAAACGCTGTTTCGCGCCGGCGGTGACGGCAACGATGTCTACGTGCTGATGTCCGGTCGCGTGAAAGTCTATGCGCTGTCGCCGGTTGGCCGGGCCGTGACGCTCTGGTTCTGCCTGCCGGGCGAGGTTTTCGGTATGACCGAGATCGCCCGAAGCAGTCCAAGAATGGTGTATGCCGAGGCCTGCACCGATGCGGAGGTGCTGATTCTGCCGTGCAACCGGTTGCGTGCGCGGCTGGTCTCGGATGCGGCCACCGCGATGCAGGTGGTGGACATGCTGTCGTGCCGGTTGCGCCAGCTCTCCGATGCCATGCTCAACCTGATTACCGACGACGTAAACACCCGTGTGACGAAGTTGCTGCTGCGGCTGCACGCCCGTTATGGACGGCCGCTTGCGACTGGCGGTTATGTGCTCGACTTGCCGCTGACCCACCAGGACATGGCCGACATGATCGGAACCACCCGGCAATCCGTCAGCACGGCAGTTACTCACCTTCGACAACGCGGGCTGCTGACGACCATGGGTCATCGTCTGTGCCTGACGGATCCCGAACGACTGGCCGAAACAATATCAGTGGTACGCGCCGGGTCGCGCGTAAAAATCCCGCGCGCGCACGAACACGATATCGGCCTGGAATCCTGACAGCATGTCGCTGCGCACCATGCTGGGCATTCTGCTGGTCGTCAACGGCTACGTGCTGATCTATTACCGTTTACTGGTCAAGCATTTCTACGAAGAACAAATTGGCGCAAAAGAGAGCGTGTTCGGGGCCTTGTTCAGTTTTCCTCACTACAGCCGGTTGACTGAAACAGGCAAAAAATATGCGCGCCGTTACTGGATAGCATTGGCGCTGCTAACGATCATATTGCTGCTCAGCGCGTTTAGTTTTAAAGGGAACCTCGAATAATTCAACTGCAGGCGGGTGAAGTCCATTCTCGCACTTCGATGTGCTTCGCAGCACTCGGGCATCATACCCTTCGCATAGCAAACCGGCCGGACACGGTCGGTACCTAAAATTTTTACCGGCATTTTCAGGCAACGATCACCCGCCCGAGCCAGGCACGGATATCGGCCACTTCTTCCTGAGTCACGGTGTGGCCCATGGGATAGCTGTGCCATTCGACCGGCAGGCCGATTTGTTCGAGTAAATGGTGTCCGTACTCTCCCATCGGGTAGGGCACAACTTGATCCTGCGTTCCGTGCGCCAGAAAGACCGGCACGCGTGCATTGGCCGCATTCAGTTCCGATGCAATGCGCTCCGGCAGCGGCACCGGCATGGACAGGGCCATGATACCGGCGAGCGGCTGCGGATAACGCAGCCCGGTGTGCAGGGCGATGGCCGCGCCCTGGGAGAACCCGGCCAGCACGATGCGGCGGCTGTCGATGCCGCGCTCGCGCTCTTGTTCGATCAGCCTGCGCAGCGTCTGCTCGGAATCGCGGATGTGTGCCTCGTCCTGGCGGAATCCGCGTTCATCGATGGCAATGTCATACCACGCGCGCATCGTCGCGCCGCCATTCACCGTCACCGGCCGATACGGCGCGTGCGGAAACACGAAACGCACCGCCGGCGATCCGGACAACCCGAGTTCCGGGACAATCGGCTCGAAGTCGTGCCCATCCGCACCCAGGCCATGCAACCAGATGATGCTGGCGGTCGGCTGTGGCCCGGTATCGATTTCTATCGGATCGGTGTCGACGGTCACGCTGTATCAACCTGGAAAATCAGTCAGCCGCAGATGAACGCAGATACACGCGGATATTCAATGCGCAGTCTGTATTCGCCGGCCCGCCAACAGAGTGAATGGCCTCGGCGCATCCATGACATGATTCATTTGCGTTAATCTGCGTTCATCTGCGGCTAAAGCCGTTTTTAGGATCAATCGCCACGGAATCAGTCGCCCATATAAACGCAACCGGCGGTGCAGGTCTCGCGCACCACCACCCTGGAAAGCAGCGGCAGCGCCGGCTTCAGGTGCGACCAGATCCAGCGGGCGAGAATCTCACTGGTCGGGTTCTCGAGACCGGGGATGTCGTTCAGATAATGATGGTCGAGCTGTTCGTAGATCGGGTTAAAGGCGCGCGTTACATCCGCGAAGTCCATGATCCAGCCTTCCTTGTCGGTGAGCGGACCGGAGACATGTATCTCGACACGAAACGAATGGCCGTGCAGACGCCGGCATTTATGGTTCTCGGGAAGATTCGGCAGGCGATGCGCCGCCTCGATGGTGAACTGTTTGAAGATTTCCACAACCTGCTCCGGGATTTGGCTCGCCCTACTCCGCACTGTCGTCGCAAGCTAGAATGGATAGTTGACGCGGCCAAGAATACCACAGCCAGCCTCCCGATATGCCCGCACCCAAGCTGCCATGGATCGTCGAACCCGAGGAACTGGAACGCCAACTCGGGCAGGAATCGATAGTGGTCGTGGATTTGTGCAAACCGGAAATCCATGCCCAGTCGCACATCCCGGGCGCGGTACACCTCGACTACGCGCAGATCGTGGCGGTGAACAAACCGGTGATGGGCCTGGTGCCGGGCGAGAGCCAGCTCAATGAGGCCTTTTCGTCAATCGGGCTGACGCCCGAGCACCACGTGGTGGCCTACGACGATGAAGGCGGCGGGCGCGCGTCGCGCCTGCTCTGGACGCTGGAGGCCATGGGCCATACCCGCTACTCGCTGCTCAATGGCGGCCTGCACGCCTGGACCCTGGAACGGCGAACGCTCAAGAGCGGAGACGAAAACCGCGCGCACAGCCGGTACCGGGTGCAGCGGAACGACACAGTGATTGCCGACAAGACCTACATTCAGAAACACCTGGGAGACCCGGCGATGGCGCTGCTGGATGCGCGGTCCGCCGACGAATATCTCGGCAGCAAACGCTTTGCCGAACGCGGCGGGCATATTCCGGGCGCGGTCAATCTCGATTGGTTGCAAACAATGGATCGAGACCGCGGCCTGCGCTTCAAACCGGCGGACGAGTTACGCGCACTGCTCGCATCGCTGGGTGTGACCCCGGACATGGAAGTGGTGTGCTATTGCCAGAGCCACCACCGCTCGGCGCACAGCTGCATGCTGCTCAAGAGCCTGGGTTTCACGCGCGTGCGCGGATACCCCGGTTCGTGGTCAGACTGGGGCAACAGCCCGGACACACCGGTCGAATAACGCGCCGTCCTTACGGCAGCGGCTTGCAGCCGGTGGTATTGCAACTGTAGTGATAGCGGCCCCAGCCATCGGCGTGCCGGCGGTGCGGCTGCTCGCGCAGGACGTAGACGTCGCCCACGTACACCATCGCCGCCACCTCCTGCATGCCGGGATGGGCGTGTTCGGACCGCGAGATCAGGGCGTTGATTCTGGACACCAGCGATGAAGTCAGCTGAAACAGGAATTTCATGGAACACCTCCTGCGGCATATCGGATACGGTTACCCGATACAGTAGCAAGTTGCATGCCAATTCACTGGCGCCCGTGTCTTTACAACTGTTTTATCCTGGAAAAAGCAGTCAGCCACAGATGAACGCAGATAAACATGGATATTCAATGCGCTGCCTGTATTCGCCAACCCACCAAAAGGGTGAATGGCCCCGGTGCATCAATGGCATGATTCATCTGCGTTCATCTGCGGCTAAAGCCGTTTTTAGGTTTATTCAGATTCCGGCCGTTGGCCGGCCCAGGAAGGCCGCGATACGGCGCACCCCTTCCTGCAGCTGCGCGCGCGTATTGGCATAGGAGAAACGCACATGCCGCTTGGGCGCATGCAATCCGAAATCCCGACCGGGCGTGATCGCCACGCCTGCCTCTTCCAGCAGGCACCGTGCGAAGTCGTCGCTGTCGGAGGCCAACTGACCTGAATCCGCATACAGATAAAATGCGCCCTCCGGCGTGACCGGGATATCGAAGCCAAGCGTGCGTAACGCCGGCAAGAGATAGTCACGCCGCGCACAAAACTCGTCGCGCCGCCGATTGAGTTCGGCCAGAACCTCCGGCCGGAACGCCGCCAGCGCCGCATACTGTGCCGGTGTGCTGGCGGCCAGAATGATATTCTGCGCGAGCCGGTCTATCGCCTCGACATAAACCTCTGGCGCCACCAGCCACCCCACCCGCCAGCCGGTCATGCCGTAATACTTGGAGAAACTGTTCACCACGAACACGTCCGCTGAATGACGCAGGGCGCTGCGTGCCGGCGCGCCATAGGTAAGGCCGTGATAAATCTCATCCACGATCAGCACACCGCCGAGCTCATGCACCGTGCGCACAATCTCCGCCATGTCCGCATCCGGCACAAGCGTGCCGGTGGGATTAGAGGGTGAAGAAATCAGCACGGCACGCGTGGCGGCTGTCCAGTGCCGGCGAATCAGGGCGGCGGTGAGTTGATACGACGTGGCGGCATCCACCGGCACCAGCGTTGCGCGCCCATCGAACAAACGCACGAAGTGCCGGTTGCAGGGATAACCCGGGTCGGCCATGAGCACTTCGTCGCCCGGATTGATGAGTACACCGAACACCAGCGTCAGTGCGCCGGACGAGCCCGGGGTGACCGCTACACGCGCGGGCGCGGGACGCGCCTCATCCGGATAGCTTGCGGCAATCGCGGCACGCAATGCCGGCAAGCCGAGCGCAGGCGTGTACTGTGTTAGGCCGGCGCGCAGCGCCGCGATGCCGGCCTCGACGATCGGCGCGGCGGTCGGGAAGTCCGGCTCGCCGATTTCCATGTGCACGATCGAGCGACCCTGGGCCTCGAGCGCGCGCGCACGCGCCAGGATGGCCATGACATGGAAAGATTCGATCTCCGCCATGCGGGTGGCGATTGGTGTCATGAGCGTGGCACAGCGGCGATTCCTGAGATGGCAAAGCCTTAAGATGCTACTGGTGGCACTGATTCACGGCAAGACATACCGCATCGAGTTCATTCATTCTCCGGCCAGCACCCGCGCCAGCGCCAAATCGAATACACGCGTCCCGTTCAACGGCATGCGCGACCCCAGGACACGGAACGACTGCTGCGGCTCGCCGAACTGGTCGAGTACCAGCGCGGCATCGGCGAAGTCCTGATCGCGCGTGTAATCATTCACCGTTATCACGGTGCGCAGTCCCGCACCACGCGCAGGCCGTTTTCCGAATCCTCGAAGGCGAGACAGGTCTCTGCTGCGAGCCCGAGCTTATCCAGCGCATACCGGTAGATATCCGGCGCCGGCTTCTTGGCCGGCACCACATCGCCGGCGGCAATCACCTCGAACCAGCCAACCGCCTCTGGCGTGAGTGCGTGTTCGATGAGTGCCGTCACGTTCTCCGGGGTCGTGGTCGTGGCAATGGCAATCCGCATGCCCGCGGTACGCGCCTCGTTCAGCAGGCGCGCCACCCCGGGACGCATGGGGATGCCACCCTTCGCCAGCAATGCCGTGTAATGCCGTGTCTTGGCGACATGCAGGCGGGCTATCAGGCCATCCAGGTCGGCCGGGCGCGTCCAATCCGGCCGGGTGGCGGTCGAGATAATGATGCATGCGCTCCTTGCCGCCGGTGATCGCCAGCAACTTCCCGTCTAACGCCACATCCCAGTGCCAAGTCCAGGCCGGCCCCGGCGAACGCCTGGCTGAAGGCCGCGCGATGTCCGTCACGTTCGGTGTCAGCCAACGTCCCATCCACGTCAAAAATGAAGGCCGCGAGCGGCATTTCCTGTACATTATCAAGTAGTTAACTTTGCCTATTTTATCATCAAATTGGCCTGATTCTTGCTGCCATATTCCTTGCACCGAGCCCCCTTAATCTGATATAGATGCGCGCTAATTTTTTCCACCGGTTAGCGGCCAAACCGCCCAGTAACAGGAGCATGAAATGCCGGTCAGCAAGAAGAAGGACCAGGTCGTAGCCGCCACGCTCATCCACGGCATCAAGCCGTATGTTGAGAAAAAGGGCGAGGAATACATGGGCAAGAAAATGCTCGATCACTTCCGCGCCATCCTGAATGCCTGGAAACAGGAACTGCTCGAGGAAGTCTCGCGCACCGTTCACACCATGCAGGACGAAACCGCGAACCACCCGGACCCGAACGATCGCGCCAGCCAGGAAACCGACATGTCGCTCGAACTGCGCTCACGCGACCGCGAGCGCAAGCTCATCAAGAAAATCGAGGAAGCGACCGCCAAGATCGACACGAATGACTACGGCTACTGCGAAACCTGCGGTGTCGAGATCGGCGTGCAACGCCTTGAGGCGCGTCCGACCGCAACCCTGTGCATCGACTGCAAGACGCTGGATGAGATCCGCGAAAAGCAGATGGGCTGAAGCCCTGGCTGTACGCCATTCCGTAACACAGAGGGGGTTCAATAACCCCCTCTCGCATTTAGGGAAAGCAGGCTTGCACATAAATAGCCATTATAGGGAAAGCAGGCTTGCACAAAGTCCATTGCGCCAATAACGGCGCCTGGAAAAATAGCCATTATTAGGGAAAGCAGGCTTGCACAATAATAACCGTACTCTCTGGAGCCTGACGGTTGTATAACCTGCTCATCCGCAATGCCCGCATTGCCCGGCCGGACGGCACAACCTTTGAAGGTGATGTCGCCTGCGAAAACGGCCGCATCGACCGCATAGCTGGGTCCATCACGGCAGCGGCGCGCGAAACCATCGATGCGGCCGGAAATCTGTTATTGCCGGGTGTAATCGACCCGCAAGTACATTTCCGCGAACCGGGCAATGAGTACAAGGAAGACCTGGGATCGGGCTCGCGCGCCGCGGTGCGTGGCGGCGTGACCAGTTTTCTCGAAATGCCGAACACGGCACCGCCGACCACTACCCAGGCGGCACTCGATAAGAAACTCGCCCTCGCCGCCCAGAAGAGCGTCGCCAACTACGGTTTTTTCATCGGTGCCACACCGGACAACCTCGAAGCCCTCAATAGCGTCGCGCCGGCGTGCGGCATCAAGATCTTCATGGGATCGAGTACCGGCAGCCTGCTGGTGAATCGCCCTGAGGACCTGGAGCGCATTTTTGCCAATGGCACGCGTTTGATCGCCGTGCACGCCGAAGACGAAGCCCGCATCAATGCGCGCCGCGCGCAGTTCGCCGGACGCACCGACCCGGCCGCGCACTCCGAAATTCGCGACAATGAAACCGCGCGTCTGGCCACCGAACTGGCGCTCACGCTGTCGAAAAAATACCAGCGCCGCCTGCACATCCTGCATCTTTCGACGCGTGAAGAAGTCGCCATGCTGCGCGCCAGCAAACCGGCCTGGGTCACGGCCGAGGCGATCCCCAATCATCTGCTGCTCAACACCGCCGACTATGCGCGCCTCGGCACGCTGGTGCAGATGAACCCGCCGATCCGCACGCCAGCGGACAATGCCGCGCTCTGGGAAGGGCTGCACGATGGCATCATCGATTTCATCGCCACCGATCACGCCCCGCACACGCTCGAAGAAAAAAAGCGTGCCTACCCGAATACGCCATCCGGCATGCCCGGGGTCGAGACCTCGCTGCCGCTGATGCTCACCGCCATGCACGGAGGCCGCTGCACGCTTGCCGAAATCCAGAAATGGATGTGCAGCGGTCCGGCCGAGGCCTATCGCATTCCGAACAAGGGCAAGTTACTGGAAGGCTGGGACGCGGACCTCGCACTCGTGGATATTGAACACACCCGGCCGGTGCGCAACGAGGAAACCTTCACCAAGGTGCGCTGGTCGCCATGGCACGGCCGCGAACTCCGCGGCTGGCCGCTGTACACCATCGTGAATGGCGAGATCGCCTTCGATAACGGTCACATCCGCGAACAGACACGCGGACGGCGCCTCACCTATCTGCCCTGACACCTGAAATGGATCCGTTGCTGCTGCTGAAGGCTGTCGTGTTGGGCATCGTCGAGGGGCTCACCGAATTCCTGCCGATATCCTCCACCGGCCACCTGATCCTGGCCGCCGACCTGCTCGATTTCAACGACAATCGCGGCAAACTCTTCCAGATCGTCATCCAGACCGGCGCTATTCTCGCGGTGTGCTGGGAATACCGCACCAAAATCGGCAGCGTGGTGCGCGGCCTGCCCGGCGATCGCGGGGCGCAACGATTCGCCGTTAACCTGGTCATCGCCTTTCTGCCATTGGCGATTCTTGGGCTCGCGTATGGTGATGCGATCAAGGCACACCTGTTCCAGCCCATTCCCGTAGCCCTGGCCTTTATCCTCGGCGGCGTGTTCATTCTCTGGGCCGAGCGCCGCCAGCACGTGATCCGCATCCAGACGGTGGACGACCTGACTTGGCGGGACGCTCTCAAGCTTGGCTTCGCTCAGGCCTTCGCCCTCATCCCCGGCACTTCCCGTTCCGGCGCAACCATCATCGGCGGGCTGTTCTTCGGCCTCTCGCGCAAGGCGGCCACCGAATTCTCCTTCTTCCTTGCCATCCCCACGCTGATGGTGGCGGGAGCCTATGAACTGTGGAATGAGCGCGCGCTGCTCAATACTGATGACCTTGGCATGTGGGCGGCGGGCTTCGTTTCCGCGTTCGTCTCCGCCTTTCTGTGCGTACGCTGGCTGCTGCGCTACATCAGCAGCCACGACTTCAGCCTGTTCGCCTGGTACCGCATCGCCTTCGGCCTGATTGTCATCGGAACGGCCTACAGCGGTTTGGTAGACTGGAGCAATCCGTGATGTCCCGTACTTTCAACCAGGTAACTACACGCAGGGCTATGTCATGGAACTGATCGCGCAGCTGGTAGATATCTTCCTGCACCTCGACCGTTATCTCGGCACGTTCCTGAATGACTACGGGCTGTGGGTGTACGCGCTGCTGTTCGTCATCATCTTCGCCGAGACCGGTTTCGTGGTTACGCCGTTCCTGCCCGGTGATTCGCTGCTGTTCGTCGCCGGTACTCTGGCCGCCGGCAGCGGTCTCGACGTGCAGTGGCTGATCCCGCTGCTCATCGCCGCCTCGTTCGGCGGCGACAATACCAATTACTGGATCGGCCACCACCTCGGGCCACGCGTGTTCCGCCACACAGACTCGCGGTTGCTCAACCGCGAGTACCTCGACCGCACCCGCGACTTCTACAATCGCCACGGCGGCAAGACCATTCTGCTCGCCCGCTTCCTTCCGATCTTGCGCACCTTCGCGCCATTTGTAGCCGGCGTCGGGCACATGCCATATTCCCGGTTTCTGGCGTTCAGCTTCGCTGGCAGCGTTCTCTGGATCGGGCTGTTCGTGCTGGCAGGTTACTTCTTTGGCCACCTGCCGGTGGTGCGCAAGAATCTGACGCTGGTGATGCTCGTCATCATCATCATCTCCATCCTGCCCGGCGCCATCGCCTGGCTGCGCCATCGATTCAGCCGGTAAGGCGGCTCGCCAGATACTTCCTGATGCCCGCTCTCTTCTACAGTGACGACAACCACCTCGCCACATAATGCAATGAAGCCGTTCAAGAAACTGTCGTCCCTGATTGCCGACGTTGTGCTGTCACCGCTGATCCTGGCCGCAGCGGTGATTCTTCGTCAGGCCCGCAAAAGCGGTATTCACAAGCGCCCGGTCAGCCGCTGGATCTTCGAGCGGCTGGGGATCTTCCCGCTGCGCGACCACTACTATGAACCGCTGTTCCGCACCCGCCAGCTCGACCCAGGCTTTCGAGAGCGCCGCGAGTTGCCCGGCGTCGACCTCAACCTCGATGTCCAACTGGCACTGCTCGAACGCTTCCACTACCGCGATGAGTTGCTGGCATTTCCGCGCACCCGCCAGCAGGGGCTGGAATACTTCTACCGCAACGGTGCCTTCCAGGCCGGCGATGCCGAGTTTCTGTACAACATCATCCGCACCTTCAGGCCCAGACAGCTGATCGAAATCGGCAGCGGTCATTCCACGCTGATGGCGCGCAATGCCATTGCCCACAACCGCGCAGAAGATCACGCCTACGACTGCCGGCACGTTTGCATCGAGCCCTACGAGCAGCCGTGGCTCGAAAAGCTCGGCATCGAAATCGTGCGCACGCCGGTCGAGAAACTCGACAAGTCCCTGTTTGGCGTGCTGGAGGCCGGTGACATCCTGTTCATCGACTCGTCGCACATGATCCGTCCGCAGGGTGACGTACTGTTCGAATATCTCGAAGTGCTACCGACGCTCAAACCAGGCGTACTGGTGCACGTGCACGACATCTTCACTCCGCGCGATTATCCGAACGAGTGGGTCATCGACAAAATTCGCTTCTGGAACGAACAGTATCTGCTGGAGGCCTTTCTAAGCCACAACCACCAGTTTGAAGTAATTGGCGCGCTTAATTACCTGGCCCACGACCAGCGCGTCAAGCTGTATGCCTGCTGCCCGGTGCTGGCTGAACAGAACGGCCTGCCGGAACCCGGCTCGTTCTGGATGCGCCGGCTCGCCTGACCCCTTACCCGCGCGGATGATGCTGCGTGTGCAGCTGCTTCAAGCGCTCACGCGCTACCTGCGTATAGATTTGCGTGGTCGAGAGATCCACGTGGCCGAGCAGCATCTGCACCACGCGCAGGTCGGCGCCGTGATTCAGCAGGTGCGTGGCGAATGCGTGCCGCAAGGTGTGCGGGGACAGATGGATTCCGATACCGGCGACGCGTGTGTAGCGCTTGAGGTTGTGCCAGAACGCCTGGCGGGTCATGGCCGCACCACGCGCGGTGGGAAAGAGTGCATCCGTTGTCTGGCCATGCAACAGTTTGGCGCGCGCCTCATTCAGAAAGCGTTGCAGCCATTCGATCGCCTCCTCGCCGAGCGGCACCAGCCGTTCCTTGTCGCCCTTGCCGATCACCTTGACCACACCGGCTTGCAGGTTGGCCTGTTGCAGCGTCAGCCCGACCAGCTCGGAGACGCGCAGGCCGGTGGCGTACAGGGTTTCGAGCATGGCGCGATCGCGCAGTCCGAGCGCGGTCCCGGCATCCGGCGCCTGCAGCAGTTTTTCCACCTGCTCTTCGGTGAGCGACTTGGGCAGCGGCCGGCCGAGCTTGGGGGATTCGAGTTGGGCTGTGGGGTCATCCGTGATCAGCTGTTCGCGCAGCAGATAACGGTAGAAGCGCCGCAGGCTGGAGAGCAGGCGCGCCGTGCTGCGCGGGCTCGCGTGCTTCCGGACTTGCTCGGCAAAATAGGCTTGCAGATGCTCGCGGGTCGCCGTGGCGAGTGATGCCTTGAGCCAGGCGGAGAACGCTTCGAGATCGCTGCGGTAGGCGCTTAACGTGTTGCGGCTCAGGCCCGCTTCCAGCCAGAGCGCATCGAGGAAGCGCTCGAGCAGTTCGTCAGTCTGCGGCTTCATGCTCGAGCAGCCA
>DATEYP010000158.1:0-27179 GCA_035256085.1 Acidiferrobacterales bacterium | reverse complement strand
CTGGTGCTCATGCTCCAGCCGATGATCCAGAAGAAGGCGCTGGAGGTTGCGCGCGCGCGCCAGATCCGGCGCATCGAAACCAAACGCGGCACGCGCGTGATAACGCTCATCCACCGCCAGGTGTCGATGGCGTTCTTCGGGATTCCGGTGATGCGCTTTATCGACATCAACGACTCGGAAGAGGTGATCCGTGCCATCCACCTCACACCCAAGGACAAACCCATCGATCTGATCGTGCACGCCCCGGGCGGCCTGGTGCTGGCCGCGCTGCAGATCGCGCACGCCATTCACGCCCACCCCGCCAAGGTCACGGTGCACGTGCCGCACTACGCCATGTCCGGCGCGACCTTGCTGGCGCTCGCCGCCGACGAGATCGTGATGGACGACCACGCGGTGCTCGGGCCGGTCGACCCGCAGGTCGGCGCCTACCCGGCGGCCTCGGTGCTTGCCGCCGTGGCGCGCAAGAGCGTCAACGAGATTGAAGATCAAACCCTGATCCTGGCCGATCTCGCGGAGAAGGCGATCGCGCAGGTCAAAGGCGCGGTCAAGACCCTGCTCGCGGATTACATGCCGGAAGCCGAGGCCGAACACGTTGCCGCCACGCTCAGCACCGGCACCTGGACGCACGATCATCCGCTTACTCCAGAAGTGGCGCGCCTGCTGGGCCTGCCGGTGAAAGCCGGCCTCGATCCCGGGGTGTATGCGTTGATGCGCCTCTATCCGCAGCCGGTGCGCCAGCAGGCGGCGGTGGAGTACCTGCCGCAGCGGCGTAGCGCGTAACCGCTTTCTCGATTGTGTGGTCCACGCGGCGGCTTTACCGGGCGGCGCTTGTCGACGCGCGCAAGGACAGGCAAGATGGCTTACATACCTTTACTATTCGCCGGACCACCCTCGTTCCGTGAAACCGAATACTGCTTCCCCGAAAATCCGGGTCGTGCTGCTTGCGGTGTGCCTGCTGGCCGCGCTCCGGCACGCGGCCGGGGCCGGGGCGTTGACGCTGGACGAAACCTTTGCGCAGGCGCTGGTGCGCAGCGAAGTGGTGGCGACCCAGAGCGAGCTGATCCGGCAGGCGGAGGAACGTTACCGCCAGGCAAGCGGTGCGCTTTATCCAACACTGAGCGGCATCGCGACCTATACCTGGCAGGATCGCGGCGCGCTGAACCCGACGATCAGCCCCACGCGCCAGCCAAACGCACGCCTTACCGCCAACCAGCCGCTGTTCCGCGGCTTCCGGGAATTCGCCGCGGTGCGCCAGAGCCAGGCGCTGGTGGATGCGCAGGGCGACGACTACCGGAACGCGCGCGTGCTGCTGTTCAAGGACGTGGCGCAGAATTTCTACGATGTGCTGGCGATCGAACAGGATCTGATCAACCTCGATGAGCAGATCGGTCTCAACCGCGAGCGCGAACAGGAGTTGCAGGAGCGGGTGCGTATCGGCCGCTCGCGCATCGGCGAAACCCTGACCGTGCAAAGCACCATCAGCACGCTGCGCGCGCAGGTTGAACAGCGCAAGGCAGAACTCAGCGCGGCGCGCGAGGCATTCGCCTTCCTGAGCGGCCTGCCGGCGTCCACGCCGCTGCATGACAGCGAATCCATACCCGCGGAGCTGGACGCTATCGATACCTACCTGCAGCGGTTGGCACTGCGCCCGGACGTGCAGGCCGCGCAGCGGCGCCTGACCGCCGCCGAGGAAAATATCGCGGTAGTGCGCGGCGAGCACCTGCCGTCACTCGACCTGAGCGCCAACCGTTATCTGGAGCGCGCCGGTAACCTGGAAAACGTGGATTGGGACGTGCAGCTGGCGCTGACCGTGCCGTTGTACGCCGGCGGCATCACCGAGGCGCGTCGGCGCGAGGCGGTGTCGCAACGCACCCAGGCCGAGCTGGCCATGAGTCAGGCGCGGCGTCAGGCGGAGCAGGAGATCCGCGCCGCCTACCAGAATGCCCACCTCGATCGTTCGCAGCTGGACGCGCTGGGCAAGGCCACCGAGGCCGCGAAGAAAAACTACGCGGCACAGCAGCGCGACTACCGGCTGGGGCTGGTCACCAATCTGGACGTGCTGCAGGCCATGAATGCCTATCAGGAGAACGAGCGCGCGCTAGACCGCGCGCAGTATGCGGCCAAGCTCAACTGGCTGCGGTTGGAAGCGGCGGCGGTACGCCGCCCAGCGTCAACCGCGGGAGCTGCGCCATGAACCTGCCCGAGATCGCCATCCGCCGTCCGGTGTTCGCCTGGATGCTGATGGCCGCGCTCATTCTGTTCGGCGGCATCTCGGCCTCGCGCATGGGGGTCAGCCAGTTGCCGGACGTGGACTTCCCGGTGGTGTCGGTGCGCGTCGAGTATCCGGGCGCCGCGCCCGAGGTCATCGAGACCAACGTCGTCGATATCATCGAAGACGCCGTCATGACCGTCGAAGGCGTGCGCAGCGTGACCTCGACTTCGCGTTACGCCCAGGCCAGCATCAGCGTCGAGTTCGAGCTGTCGCGCGACATCGCCGACGCCCTGCAGGAAGTGCAGAACAAGGTCGCGGCCGCACAGCGCTATCTGCCGACCGACATCGAACCGCCGGTCATCAGCAAGACCAATCCGGAAGACCAACCAATCCTGTGGATGTCGGTCACCAGTGACCGGCACACGTTGCGCGAGCTGATGCGCTATGTGAAGGATTCGCTCAAGGACCGGTTCTCGTCGGTCGCCGGCGTCGGCGAGATCACGCTCGGCGGCTACGTCGAACCGAATCTGCGCGTCTGGGTGTCGGGGCCGGCGCTCAGCCGCTACGACCTGGCGGTGACCGACGTGCTGAACGCCATCAAGAGCGAGCATTCTGAGCTGCCCGCCGGACAGATCACCACCGGGCGCAAGGAATACGACGTGCGCACCCTCGGCGAGGTGAAGACCGCCGGCGAGTTCGGGCATATCGTCATCAACCAACGCGGCGGCCAGCCGGTCTACAGCCGCATCCTGCTCAGGCAGGTGGCCGAGATCGAGGACGGTCTGGAAGACATTCGCCGCATCTCGCGCGCCAACGGCGAGCGCGCGGTCGGCATCGGCATCCGCAAACAGCGCGGCTCGAATACCGTGGCGGTGGCACAGGGCGTCAAGCAGCGCATGGCCGAGGTCGCGAAGACCCTGCCGGAAGGCATGGGGATCGCGGTGAACTTCGATACCACCAAGTTCATTGAAGACTCGGTCAGCGAGTTTAAGTTCGCATTGGTGATGTCGGCGCTGGTCACGGCCCTGGTGTGCTGGCTGTTCCTCGGCAGCTGGACGGCAACGCTCAACGTGATTCTCGCGATCCCGACGTCGATCGTAGGCACTTTCATTGTTCTGTACTTCTTCGGATTTACGCTCAATACCTTCACTCTGCTCGGCCTGAGCCTGGCCATCGGCATTGTCGTGGACGACGCCATCATGGTGCTGGAGAACATCGTGCGCCACCGCGAGAAAGGCGAGAACCGCGTGCAGGCGGCGCTGGTGGGTTCGCGCCAGATCACGTTTGCCGCGATTGCCGCGACCCTGGCCGTGATCGCGATATTCCTGCCGGTCGCGTTCATGAGCGGCGTGATCGGCAAGTTTTTCTTCCAGTTCGGCGTCACCATGACGGTCGCGGTGTCGCTGTCGCTGCTCGAGGCGCTGACGCTCACGCCGATGCGCGCCTCGCAGTTCGTCGAGGCCGGCAGCCGCACCACGCGCATCGGTCGGGCCGCGGACTTTACGTTCCGCAGCGTGGCCGCACTCTACCGCAAGCTGCTCGCCATTGCGCTGGTGCATCCGTGGAAGGTCATCGGCGGTTCGCTGGTGTTCTTCGCGCTGTCGTTCGGCACGCTCAACTTCATCAACAAGGAATTCATGCCGGTGCAGGACCAGAGCACCTTTATCGTGCGCATGCAGACGCCGATCGATTCCTCGATGGAGTTCACCGACGCGAAAACGCGCGAGGCCGAGGCGTTCCTTGCTGCGCGCCCCGAGATCCGGCGCTACATGGTGGCGGTGGGCGGATTCGGCACCGGCGGTCAGTCGAACCTGACGAACATGTTCGTCAGCATGAAACCGAAGGGCGAGCGCGGCATCGACCCGCAGGTCGGCCACGAGCTGTCGCAGCAGGAGCTGATGGCGGTGACACGCAAGGCGCTGCGCGAGCTCGGCCTCAAGGTATCGATCCAGGACCTGTCGCAGCGCGGTTTCACCGCCTCGCGCGGTTTCCCGGTGGAACTCGCGGTGCAGGGGCGTGACTGGGACAAGCTCGTGGAGTATTCGGAGACCATCATCGGGAAGCTCAATGCCACCGGTCTGGTCACTGACGCCGACAGCGACTATCTGCTGGGCAAGCCGGAGATCCAGATCATCCCGGATCGTGCGCGCGCCGCCGAGCGCGGCGTGAGCATCCAGGCAATTTCGCAAACCGTCAACGCCATGGTCGGCGGTGTGGTCGCCGGCCAGTATTCCTCCGAGGGCCGCCGCTACGACGTGCGCGTGCGGTTGCGCGAGCAGGAGCTCGACCGCATCGACCAGATCAAGCGCCTGTTCGTGCGCAACAACCGCGGCGAGCGCATTCCGCTCGCCGAGGTCGTGCAGGTGCGCGAGGCCAAGAGCCTGGCGCAGATCAATCGCCACGACCGCCAGCGTTCGATCAAGATCTTCGCCAACGTGCAGGCCGGCAAGTCGCAGCAGCAGGCGTTGGCGAAGGCCGAGGCGATCGCACGCGAGGTGCTGCCGCCGGATTACAAGGTGCGCTTCGTCGGCGGCTCGCAGTCGTTCCAGGAATCGTTCGCCAGCCTGTGGTTCGTGCTGCTGCTCGGCGTGATCGTCGCCTACATGGTGCTGGCGTCGCAGTTCAACAGCTTCGTTCACCCGGTGACGGTGCTGATGGCGCTGCCGTTCAGCGTGTCCGGCGCGTTCCTGACGCTGCTCGCCTTCGGCCACTCGCTCAACATCTTCAGTTTCATCGGCCTGATCCTGCTCATGGGCATCGTCAAGAAAAATTCCATCCTGCTGGTGGACTTCACCAACCAGGTACGCGACCGCGGCGGTGTCACGGTGCGCGCCGCGCTGCTCGAGGCCTGCCCGGTCCGCCTGCGCCCGGTTCTCATGACCTCGTTCGCCACCATCGCCGCCGCCCTGCCGCTGGCGCTCGCCTTCGGCCCCGGCTCCGAGCTGCGCGCGCCGATGGCGATCGCGGTGATCGGCGGCGTGCTGGTGTCGACACTGCTCACGTTGTTCGTGGTGCCGTGCGTGTACGAATTGCTGGCGCGCTTCGAGCATGACCGTGGTGCTTTAGAAAAGCGCCAGCGCGAGATTGCCCAGGCAACCAAGGGTGTGTCCTGAACCGAGAAGGGTGGGCGCATACGACGTGCCCACCCTGCTGGGCTTGCCTAAACGATAAGCCGTACCGGTTTCGACACGCACCAGACACGGTTATGAAACACAATACGATCACGCATTCGTCACACTGCCGTCATGCCGGTGGAATCCTGCCGGCCCGCCCGCGGTTTCGGCACCGCTGCGCCTGTCCCGATTTAATAATCGGGTAACACACGGCGACTAGAGTCCTCGTCGCCGTGCGCGCTCAGCCTCGATCGCGCCTGCATAATCCAACTCTTTTCAAGGAGACAACATGAACAGGAAATCCTTGCTTGCCGTCGCGATCGGTGCCGTCGTGACAACCACCGTCGTCGCCGACTCGACTGTCGTCAATGGACCGATGGCGTTCAACCCGGTCGCCGCTTCCGCGTACACGGAACTGACCACCGACCCGGCCATCCTCACCAGCCAGCCGTGGATCATTCCCCAGGGCTTTACCCAGCGTGTCATTTCCGACGACAGCAACCTGGACATCTATGCCGGGTCCGACTGGCAGGACATGAACATCGTCAATGAGACCGGCAAACATGCCGGCCGCTATCTGTACCGCACCCACGAAGTGCGCCCGAGCCCCAGCAACCCCGGCGCCTACACCGGCGGCGCGGTGTCGGTGATCGACCTCAAGACCGGCGAAGCCAAGATCGTGGCGCAACGCCTTGACTGGGAAGCGCTGGACGGGATCGTCTGGACGCCGTGGGGCACGGTGCTGTTTGCCGAAGAGACCGGCAACGCCGTGTTCGCCGACCCGGCCCACCCGGCCGCGATCCGCGGCCTGCTCTACGAGATGAAGCTCGACAAGAAGGATCCGACCAAGGCCGAGTCGGTCAAGGTGCAGCCGATGCTCGGCTCGGTGTCACATGAGGGCATCGAGTTCGACAGTGAAGGCAATGTGTACGTGATCGACGAAAACGGCCCGGGTGCGATTTTCAAGTTCGTGCCGAAGAAGTACGGCGACCTGAGCGACGGCCAGCTGTATGCGCTGAAACTCGACGACAGCAGCAACGCTGATCGAGTCGGCCCGGCTATGTGGGTGGCGCTCGACATGACCCTGGCGCAGATCGACGCGCGCGCCGCCGCCGTGAACGCCGGCGCCACCGGCTACGGTCGCCCCGAGGACCTGGAACGCATCGGCAACAGCTTGTACGTCGCGATCACCAGCGAGGCGCGCGTGCTGTCGATCAGCCTGGGCGGCAAGCCGGTGGTGAATAACTTCGTCAAGGCCGGCCTGAACGTTCCGGTCGAGAACCGGACCGCCGGCATCACCGGCTTCCGCAGCCCGGACAACCTGGCCAACGGCCCGGACGGCAAGCTGTGGATCGTGGAAGACAACGTGCCGAGCGACATCTGGGTGGCGCTGCCGGACAAGGACGGCGACGGTGCCAGCGACGGCGTGTACCTGTTCGCTTCGCTGAAGGATAACGGTGCCGAAGGCACCGGCATTTACTTCGGCAAGGACCCGCGCACCCTGTTCGTGAACGTGCAGCACTCGGTCACCGCTAACGACAAGACCATGGTGATCACCAATCGCGAGCACGGTCATGACTTTCACGACGATTGATCCGTAGTGGTTTAGCGGTCAGGATATAGTGGCTTTAAACAAGCCGCGGCGCAGAAGTGCGCCGCGGCTTTTTTTCGCGTCTTCGGAGTATTTCCAGGCTACGCACAGACTGACTCCGGTTTGTCGCATTATGGACAGGCCGCCCACTCCTCGGCCTTGGGCCGGACGGCTCGTTCAATCGCGACGCCGTTGGGAAAGGTACCGAGTGTTCCTTGCCGCGCGACGATTCCGAAATAGCCTTTGCTGCGGTCCCAATACGGGTAGGCGCCGTAGGCCCCGGGACTGGAAACCCGGCTTCCCGCGGTGCAGTTATACGTCGCATTCTGGCATTCGTGCCAAAAGCCGAAACCGTAGTGCCAGTCTTCGCCCAGCCCGGCGACGGCCGGTGAGTAAACCATTGTGGCGGCGGCGGTGTGATCGGCCAGCAGGTTGCTCATGGAAGCGGCGTTCAATAACGCGCCATCCCGGAGCGCCTTGAGAAACGCCATGTATTCCTCGCCGGTCCAGAGCATGCCACCGGCCAGGCGCGGATTGGATGCAGACGGGAGTTCGTAGGTCGAGGTCGCAAACAGGCCGGTTTGGGTTTTGAATTCCGTGAACACGTCCCGCCAGGTGGCGACCCCGCGCGCCTGGATGGCCATGAGCCCGGCCACCTGCAAGTGGGTGCTGGCGTAGTAAAACTCCTGCCCCGGCATTAAAGCCGGGGCTTATTTGGTGAGCGCCTCAACTGCGCAGATAATCCCGTGAGCCACCTGAAGGCGGTACTGCGTCCACTGCGACACTCCCTCCGGGAGAGGGCCGGGGTGAGGGGGCCATCGGGGCGTTGGCGATCAGGAACCATCCCCTCATCCTCGAGCGCCTGTTCCCGACGCGGCCTACCGCCTCCATCCCTGGGGTCGTCCCGGAGGGAGAAGGGATGGTGTTTTTTGTGCGTGGCGCCGTGCATTCGCCACTGCGGCCTGGACGCGCTTACGACCGCTGACAAGGTCAAACCGCTCTGAGTCAACCGGCGGAGCCGGGAATTTACCTTTGTGAATTACCCTGCCGGGATTGCGGCGGCGGCCTGCAGTATCTTGATGAACTCGCGCTGGAAAGCAGGCAGGTCGGCCGGCGTGCGCGAGGTGACGAGATTGCCATCCACGACCACCTCGGCATCGCGATAGTGCGCACCGGCGGCCTCGAGCTCGTCCGCCACGGCGCGGTAGGCCGTGGCCGTGCGGCCCGCCAGCACGCCGGCCGAGATCAGCACTTGCGGCCCATGGCAGATGGCGGCGACCGGTTTGCCGGCCGCAAAGAAATGCCGCACCAACGCCAGCACCTGCGCATCCTGGCGCAGTGCCGCCGGCGCCTTGCCGCCCGGGAGCACCAGCGCGTCGTAGTCCTCGGGGCGCATCCCGGCAATCGCGCGGTTGGCGTGCACGCTTTCGCCATGCTTGCCGAGAATCGGGCCGACCGTGAACGAACCGATATCCACCTGCATGCCCTCATCGCGCAGGCGCGCGAGCGGCGCCAGCAGCTCCGAGTCCTCGAAGCCGTCGGCGCTCAGAATCAGGATCTTCATGTCCGCCCCGCAGTGCGCCGGACCTCGAGGCGGTTGACCACGTCGCGCACCCCGACCAGATACCAGGCGTTGTACTCGGCCTGGCGCCGTTCCTCCTCGGTGGTCACGACGCCGCTCAATGTCACGACGTTATGGCGCACGCCGATACCGAGTTCGTCGGCATGATGAATGAGCGGGTCCTTTTCCTGCACCAGGCGCAGCGCATCGGCAATTTCGCCGTCATTGATGGCCTCGGGCGGCTCGACGGTCATCACGTTCAGCACGTCGCAGCAACCGGGCGCCCACCAGGCGAGCACCCCGGCCAGCTGTTTGTGCGACAGGCTGCCGAGATGGCCGGTGAGTTCGGCCACGCCATCCACGACGGTTACGCCGATCGCGTCCTTGCTGTCCGGCGGGACGCGCAAGGTCTCCATGATTCCCTTGTGATAGGCATGCAGCGTGCAATCGCGCAGTGTCGGCTCTTCCAGAATCGCACGCGTGATCGAGGTGCGGATCGCGCCATCGCCGCGCGGCTCGCTTGGACGCACGCGCAGCCGGTCGATGATGCCGTCCACGCCGTCCACACGGCCGACACACTCGTAGGCGCGCCGTTTGGCGATGATGTTCTCGACCTCGCCCTCGAGGATGAGCGCGCGGTTGACGACGTTATACTCGATTTGCACCGGCCTGCGGTGCTGGTTCACCGCCGGTTCGCGCTCGAGCGCCGCGCGCACGGCCTTCTCCACCGCGGTTTGTTCGGCCATCGCGTCTCCTTTCGCGGCGCTCAGGCCGCCTGCGGCATGCCGTGCAGCATCTCTTTGAAACGCGCCCATTCGGTCGCGGCCCAGATCTCGGACTGGGCGCGTCCATAGGCGCGGATCAGCGTGGCGACCTTGGCGGCGGTCTCGACATCCGGTGCTTCGAAGATATCCAGGTAATCGTATGGCCCGAGCAGCGCATAGCTGTGGCACCATTCCACCTCCGGGCACGCGGTGCGGATATGTTGCATGGCATCCTGCTCGAGTTGTTCCAGGGTTTGCGGTGTCTTCACTGCTTCCGGCGAGATTCGTGTGAGCATGATGAACGTGGCCATGAGTCACCTCCTGATTGTGAGACGGCACCGGGGCGGTTCGGCGCGGCGAATACGCCTGCGCTCACCCCGGCATCCGGGTGCGGTGTAGATATGGAAACCAGCCTATGCCTGTAACACGGCGTCTGCCTTGAGGCAGGTCAAAAAAACCTGCCACGAAATTTGAAGAAATCTCGGGGCCCGCGGGCAAGTGCCGGCAGAAGGTGTACCCGCTGCGTAAGGCGCTGATGGACGTCTTCATCCCCCCACTTGTCCGTGTCCGGTGGCGTCGTCCAGTAACTGGCCGAGCGGGCCAGCGGCCCAATCCCGCGTCCCGTGGACTTCGCCTACATCTGGGGCGATGCACCTGCCGAGAAGGCATCCACGGCTACGAAGCCTACCGCGGCGACCCTGGCCTGATGTACTTCGTGACCGTAGAACGTGCGACCGGCCGGTTGCTGCGCCTCGACATGACGCCTACCCGCATCCGCCGTATCCAGATCCGGCGCGCCGAAGCTGGCGAGGCGCAATGGCTGTGGCAAGTGCTTAAGCGGGAGAGTGCGCCGTTCGGCGTAGACGTGGTGCTGCGCGACGACCAATGCCTGCAACTGCTCTGGGGCGGCGCCAGCCTGAACCAAAATGTATATATGGACCCCCACTGGCTTGGACATGGCGCGATAGTCGTCTAGTCTTGAATTTAAATCGGCTTCAGAAGTGATCAGCACTACACCGGACGATGCATTCGCCTGGCACCTGGCCAGGCCCGGCATAATCGACACAACTGCAATAACAACTCTGAGATTCAATGATGAAATTGAGAACGTGGCTGTTGTTGCTGATGGTAGCCGTTACCGCCTATCTGACGTTAGAGGTAATACTGAAAAAGGATCCGTTCGCGCCCATCGCCGGATTCTTCAAGACGGACACACCAACTCCGGTTCCCAAGCCAGTGCAAGCGACTCCGACCGCGCCATTGCCGGGCGAGGACGCACTGGTGCTGTCCGCGCCGCCGCGTGACACCCCGGAGGAGGGCGCCAAGCGTTTCGCCCCGTTCGCCGATTACCTGTCCCAGGCACTGGGACGCAAGGTGGTTTACAGGCACCCGGGCACCTGGGGCGGTTATCAGAGCGATATGCAGCGCGGCGATTACGACCTCGTCTTCGACGGACCGCACTTTGTCAGCTGGCGGATCGAGAAGCTCCATCACAATGCACTGGTGAGACTTCCGGGCGAGTTTCGTTACATCGGTTTCGTTCGCGCAGACAACACCCGCATTAAGGATATCGAGCATTTCACCGGCCAGCTGGTGTGCGCCCACGCGCCGCCCAATCTCGGTACGATGATGTTGCTGAGCGCATTCAGCAACCCGTCGCGCCAGCCTTCGATTGTCATTACCAATGGCTACGAAAACATTTATAAGGGTGTGCTGGAGGGCAAGTGTGCGGTAGGGATGCTGCCGAAAAAACACCTCGAGAAACACGACAAAGACGGCAAACAGACGCGCGTGGTATATGAACATCGCCCTGCTCCGCAACAGGCCTTCACCGCCGGAATGCGTGTATCGGCCGATGAGCAAGCCAGGATCAAAAAAGCGTTGATGGCGCCGAATGCGGAGGCGGCACTTGCCAGTTTCCGCGAAACCTACGCGCTCAGCGGCTGGTTCGTGCCCGCCAACAATGAAGAATATGCCGGCCTTGCCGCCTATCTCAAACCGGTCCAGGGTTTCTATCAATAAACACGAGCAACACCAAGAGTCGTGAAAGGTGACGAGTCGTCACCGCCTTTGCCCTGGAAAACCGGGTGATGCCCGACTCGCTCGGACTCACCACCGAGATCGCGGCGTTGACCGTGTGCCTGCTGGGCGGTGCGGTGATGTACGGCTACGCCGGGCTGGCCGGCGTCTTCTACTGGCTCGGGGCCCGCCGCCCGCGGCCGATCGAGGCGAGCGGCGAAGTGCGCGTGAAGAATCCATTCAGCCACGTCGCCGCCACCCGCTTCGGACTAGTGTTCGCGCTGCTTCTGGTAGTGGTGAAACTCGCTGAACGCTATGCGCCGGCGGAAGGCCGGTACGTGGTGGCCGGTATCGCCGGCCTCACCGAGGTCGATGCTATCGCCCTGTCGATGTCCGAGTTCGAACGGCGCGTCGTCAAAACCTATGACGTGGGAATAGCGTCTGACCATGTTGTTTGCACCGCAGCGCACTTGAAGAATTTCTCCTGAGTTATCCCGGCTTCCTATAGAACGCCTAACAAAATGACCTCGGCACTCGACCCCCTCCCATTCCCTCCACCTTGAAAGGGAGAGGGAATGGGAGGGGGTGCGGCGTGAAGGACCGGTGCATATTCATTTTGTTTGGCACTCTTAGGCATTGTCTATCTTGAGCAGTGTCCGGGGAAGTCGGGTTCGCGCAACCTGACCGCGAGCCTGACGCGGCCTCTTGATCCTGATTTGCATCAAAGTTGCCGCCCAGCGCTTGTGCCATGCTGCGCGCCTTAAGTCAGTGCCGGTCGTGCCCGGCAAGGAGTAACCATGACACCGGCAGCCAAGCGCTTCATCCTCGAACAGCTCAAGGCTCATCACAACATGAGCCTCGCGACTGTGCGGCCCGACGGCTACCCGCAGGCGACGATGGTCGCGTACGCCAACGACGGGCTGACGCTGTACTTCGCGTGCGACCGCGACAGCCAGAAAGTGCGCAACCTGCGGCACTCGCCCAAGGTGTCGCTCACGATCAGTAAGGACTGGGCCGGCTGGAAGCAGATCCGGGGACTCTCCATGGGCGCCAGTGCGAAGCTCCTCGCGCGCCCGGCCGACATCCGGCGCGCGCACGCGCTGCTGGCGCGCAGGTTCAAGGACATGAAGGGCCTCAGCGCCGAGGATCTGGCGGCGACGGTGTTCGTGCGCGTGCAACCGAAAGTCGTCTCGCTGCTCGACTACCGGCGCGGTTTCGGCTGGACCCAGCTGGTGCGGGTCTAGCGGCTTGTTGTAAAGCGCCCTCTCCCTCCGGGAGAGGGCCGGGGTGAGGGGAACTTAAATCTTTGAAGCGCCTGTTATGTAATTTCCCCTCATCCTATCCTTCTCCCTGCGGGAGAAGGAACCAGGCTTTTTCAACAAACTGTGAGGGAAGTTCACAAAGGGAGGGCTCATGCGCGCCATGCAATACCACAACGCCGGCGGCCCCGACCAGATTGTCGCCGCCGAGGTTCCCGCCCCGCGCCCGGCGGCCACGCAACTGCTGGTGAAGGTCGCGGCCTCGTCCGTCAATCCGGTGGACTGGAAGCTGCGCAACACACAATCCCTGGTTTACCGGCCGGTGTCCTTCCCCTCCATTCCCGGCGCCGATTTGGCCGGCGAGGTGGTCGAGGTTGGCGCCCGGGTCACCGGCTTCAAGCCCGGCGACCGCATCTTTGCCATGGCCAAGGTGGGCAGCGGCGCGGCCAGCGCCGAGTACGCGGTGGTCGAGGAGCTGGCGGCGGCGCGCGCGCCGGCCAAGCTGCCATTGGCGGAAGCCGCCGCCATTCCCCTGGCCGGGCTCACCGCCCTGCAATCGCTGCGCGACCTGGGCGGCATCGCGGCCGGTCAGCGCGTGCTGATCGTGGGCGCGGCCGGCGGTGTCGGCCATTTCGCGGTGCAGATCGCCAAGAGCTATGGCGCCCACGTCACCGCGGTGTGCAGCGGCCGGCACGCCGACCTGGTGCGCGGGCTCGGCGCCGACGCCGTCATCGACCGCACCCAACGCCGCGGCTTCAGCGGCGAGCAGCCCTACGAGCTGGTGTTCGACCTGATCGTGCGCGCGCCGTTGCGCGAGTTCCTCGCCGTCCTGGCCCCGGCCGGCGTGTATGTTTCCACCCTGCCAAGCATCGGCCGCGTGAGCGCGGCCTTGCTGCTGCCGCTGGTGTCGCGCCACCGCGTGCGCATCACCATGGTCAAGGCGCGCGGCGCCGATCTCGAACAGCTGCGCGCGCTGTGCGAGTCCGGCAAGCTGCGGCCGGTGATCGACAAAAGCTTTCCGCTGTCGGAGCTGGCGGCGGCCCATGCCTACAGTCAGCAGGGGCGGGCCGGGGGGAAGATCCTGATCACGATCGGTGCGTGATCTGGGCGAACCTAATACAGTCAACCTCGATTGAAATGGGAAAAGGGTGCTGCCTGATTCTACGCACCGCCGCCCGGGTCAGAAATTGAACGCCTGATAGGCAAGGTGCGCGACGTCGAGAAGGCGTGCCTGCTCCAGCTCGCCGACCAGCGCGAAGCCGAGGTCGCGGTCCACCCAGTAGAGCACCCGGGTGCCGGCTTCTTTCTCGTAGCGAAACGCGGTCGGTTGTGCGTCCGGACCCGGGGTGGACACGTACAGTGTCAGGCGCGCGCCGCGCGCGTCCTGGTACATGAACTGTGCGGCCGGCCCCTTGTCGCCCGGCAGCAGGCGCCCGCCGACCAGCTGGTAGCCAAGGGGCGCGAAGTCGGGGGTGCGCAGTTCCCGGCCGAGGCGCTTCGACAGCCACTGCACGAGATGACTTTGCTGCTCCGCGCTGACCTCGACCGGGTGCAGTACCTCGGCCGCGTACACCACGTGTGCCACTGCGGCGCGCTCGAAAAACGGTGTCGCGACCACTACGGGCGGCGTGCGCCAGTCGTGCAGCGCATAGCCGGCGAGCGCGCCGATCACCATCCACGCCACGGCGGCGGCGGCGCGCCACGGCCGGACACGGCGCGGCCGCTGCAGGCTTTCTGTCAGTCGCGCCGGCACCGCTTCATCCAGCACCGGATCGAGCAGTGCCTGGAGCGCGCGGTTTTGTGCGCGCCAGGCGCGCACGCGCTCGGCGGCCTCCATGTTCTCCGCCAGCCACGCCTCGACTTCCACAGCACGCGCGGTGTCGAGCTGCCCGTCCACGTAGGCGTGCAGGGTTTCGTCGCTGACCGGTTGGGGGCTTTCGCTCATTTCACTCTCCGCAAATAGGGCGCGGCCTCGCCGGACAGGACGGCGGCCAGGCGCTCGCGCGCCCGCGACAGGCGCGACATCACGGTGCCGATCGGCACGCCGAGCACGCTCGCCGCTTCTCCATACGTCAATTGTTCGACGCCAACCAGCACCAGCACCTCGCGATGTTCGGGCGCCAGCTGTTCGAGTGCGATAGCGAGATCGCGCAGGGCCGTCGGGTCGTTCGTTTGTTCCGGGGTCATCTCGGCATCGTCGTATTCAACCGTTACCGCACGATAGCTCGCGGTGCGGATCTGGTTGATGTGGAAATTGTGCATGATGGTGAACAGCCAGGCGCGCAGGTCGGTGCCGCGCCGGAACAGCGCATACTTGGTGAGCGCGCGCTCGAGCGTATCCTGCACCAGGTCGTCGGCGCGCGTGACATCGCGCAGCAGGGCGCGCGCGTAACGCCGCAGTCTCGGGATATGTTCCTCGAACGGATGGCTATCCATCGGTGTTAATGAATTCCGCTCGTTGCGCGTCGTGTCATTGGATCAACCTTCTGCGTGCCTGGCGATCGTGTTTCATACTGTATCCCGTTCGCCGGGCATGCAACCCCGGAAACAGGATTCCAGGGGAATAAACAGCCTGGCGGGGTGAATTATTCCCGCCCCCGGCGGAACAGGGGGCGGGACAACCCCGGGATTTTTCTGTTTCCAGACACTTGCGTGTCCGAAGCGGCGACACCGCCGTGTGCCGCGATCGCTCAGGGTAACACTGCCGGGCGGGTGAACACCCGGTCCTGGCCCTTGACCGGGGTGTGGCAGGCAACGCACTCGGCGGCAAAGCCGGCGTCCTTGCTTGTGGTTCCTGTTTCAGGCCCTTCCAGCGGGCGTAACCCCAGCCGCCGGTCGATGCATATTTCGACTGATCATTGATCATGAACTCGGCGTGCACGAACTCACCCGGGACCGTGGCCTTGTCCCAGCGCCTGTCGGTGGCCGCCTTCCACACCAGCTTGCCGAGGATGGCGCCGTCCGGCCAGGGTTGATCCGGTTCTGGCGCGCGGCGGCGATGGCTGCATCGTTGCCGAGGATGACGCGCAGGGTGTTGTTGTCGGTACGGTGCGACATGCTGATGACGCGCCAGTCCCTGAATTCCCGGGCGATCTCGCCGTCACCGGCGCCTCGCTCGAGCTGACCGGGCCGGGGACGCACCTGAATGCCGCGCCATTCCCGGGCACCTTCAGCGCCGGCGCGAATGCGGACCACTTTCCGAGTCTGGTGGTGCTGCTGTCGTCCACCCGCATCGGCGCCGCTCCGGGCCTCAACCTGGCCAATTTGTTCAACATCGTTTCCGTCACCAATCGCACGCGCCACAGCACCCGCATCGTCGGCGCCAAAAACGCGTTCGGTGTCGAGGGTGCGATGACGCCGTCGAAACTGCTGGTCACGGTGGTGGAAGGCACCGCACCGAACGCGGTGCAGGACCTGAACGGCGACGGCCGTTCGATGACCGCGACCTGAGTCTGATGGGCTACCGGGTGCTGGCAAAATCCAGGAAGGCCGATTTCGCAGTCAACGGCTTCCAGGCCACAACTTCCGGGACAATTAAGCAAAAGATGGCGGAGGGATTAAACTGTAGTCACTACACCAGCCGGGCCGGCGAGGAATCCTTCCGGTATCCAAGATGGCAAATAGCAGAAACAATTCCTCTCCGTACCGGTTTTGGCCGCCGTCATCCTGGCCGCTGTGGCTGGTCGGGTTTCGTCCGTTTTTCGCGCTCGCTTTTTTATCCGGCCTCAGTCTGCCGGTGCTGTGGGTACTCCTGTATGCAGGCGTGGTGTCGGCACCGGCAAGCTCGTATTCCATGGTGCAGTGGCACGCGCATGAGATGTTCTTCGGTTTCGGCTGGGCGGTGCTCGGCGGCTTTCTGCTGACCTCCACCAAGAACTGGGTGAAGGTGCGCGGCTACCACGGCGGTTCGCTGATGTTTCTGGCGGCCGCATGGCTGTTCGAGCGTGCCGGCATGTGGTGCGAGGGATCCTGGCCGCCACTGGTGTTTCGGCTGTCGAACAATCTGTTTCTGGTGTCGATCGTCGTGCTGCTCATGTGGACGCTCATCCGCCACCGCCGGACCGATACCTACCGCGACAATTACTATTTTCTCCTGGTACTGCCGCTGTTTCCGCTGGCGAAATACTTGGTTCTGAACCCGGGAGACTTCCAGGCCGGTTCGAGCATGGCAATCGGGCTGTTCCGCATGGCCTTTCTGCTGATGCTCGAACGAACCCTGACCCAGTTCATGCAGGGTGTGTTTCAAGTGCACATCCTGCGCAACGCCGTCCTGGATACGTCCATCAAGACGCTCGGCCTGGTGCTGGTCTTCGAGAGCCTGATGCCGCCCGCACTGGCGGGCGGCGGCGCGCTGGCCCTCGCCGTGTTGCTGGCCGGCCGCTTCCTGTTCTGGATGCCGCAGCTGGCCATGCGGCGCATTGATATCGGCATCATGTATCTCGGTTATCTCGCCATCGTCGCGCAACTGCTGATCAACTTTGCCAGCCGCTTTGCACTTACCGCATGGTCCGGCAGCCTGTCTGTGCATGTCTTTACCTTCGGCGTGATGGGCCTGATCATTCCGGCGATGCTGATCCGGATTGCGAAGGGGCACACCGGAAGAAAACCGGTCTTCGACCGCGTCGATAAACTGGCGCTTTGGATCATGCTGCTGGCGTTCGCGCTGCGCATTCTCGCCACGCAGGCCGTTCCTGCCGCCTACCAGTACTGGATCGCCCTCTCGGCGGCTTGCTGGTTTGCCGGCTTTTCGCTGCTCGCGTGGCGCTACATTCCTTGCCTCGCGCAGCCGCGGGTCGACGGCAAGGAGCACTGACACGACGCCGAAACGCAGTGAATCTTCAAAACGATTCCGGCGGTGGTGGAGAACGGGCTGCATGAGATAAAATCCTTCGACATCCTCCAGCCGGCCTGGCGGTAAAACAGGAAACAGAATAACAACCTCTCGGAGCACACCCATGCCGTCCCCGTCTGATCGTACCGTATCGTTTGTTTCCGTGGCCGTACTGGCAGCGCTCATGCTGCTCACGCGTTTCCAGCATTTCGGCTCCGGCGTGAACCTGGCGGATGCGTCGCTCGCGGTGTTCTTCCTCGCCGGCCTGTTTCTTTCCTGGCGCTGGTTCCCGGTGTTCGCGCTGCTGGCCGCCGGTATCGATTACGCGGCCATCGGCTGGGCCGGCGTGAGTGACTATTGCGTTACCCCGGCGTACGCCTTCCTGCTGCCGACGTATGCGGCCATGACGTTCGCGGGCGCATGGGCGCGCCGTTACCGCGCGCTTCGGATTGCGGACCTGGCATCGCTCGCGGTTGTGGCCGCGCTCGGCGCCGCTGTCGCGTTCGCGATTTCGAACGCCAGTTTCTATTTCTTCGCCGGTTATTTCGCCGGCTTGTCGTTTGCCGATTATCTGGCACGCACCGCGCACTACGTCGTGCCGTATCTGGCCTGGGCACTGTTCTATATCGCCGCCGGCCTCGCGGTGGTGACAATGGCGCGGCGGATACGCGCCGCGGCAGCCGCGCGCGCTTAAAAGACCTTTCGGTTCGCTGATGTCGCGGCCACGCGTAGCGCTCTCCTGGAGCAGCGGCAAGGACAGTGCCTGGACGCTGCACCGCCTGCGCCAGGACCCGGACATCGAGGTCGCGGCGCTCGTGACCACCGTCAACGCCGAGTTCAACCGCGTGGCCATGCACGCCGTGCGCCAGGAGTTGCTGCACGCGCAGGCCGAGGCCGCCGGGCTGCCGCTCATCGAAGTGCCGATTCCCTATCCGTGCAGCAATGCCGAGTACGAAAGCCGCATGCGCGCGCTGATCGAGCGCCTGCACGGCGAGCGCATCGAGCGCATGGCCTTCGGCGATCTGTACCTCGCCGACATCCGCGCCTACCGCGAGCAGCAGTTGCAGGGCACCGGTATCGCGCCGTTGTTTCCGTTGTGGAACGAACCGACCGCGGCGCTCGCGCGCGGCATGATCGCGGGCGGTCTGCGGGCCGTGCTCACCTGTGTCGATCCGAAGCAGTTGGCGCCGGAGTTCTGCGGCCGGCGCTTCGATGCCGACCTGCTCGACGCGCTGCCCGCGGGCGTGGACCCGTGCGGTGAAAACGGCGAGTTCCACAGCTTCGCCTGCGCCGGGCCGATGTTTCGCGCGCCGATCGCGGTTGCCACCGGCGCAACCGTGGAACGCGATGGGTTCGTGTTCACCGACCTGTGCGTGGCCCGCGAACCTGCGTAAAGGAGGCGGTGTTGGGCAGGCGGCCACGGGCTCAATACCGGGCTGCGCCGCCGCGGCCTTCAGGATGTTGCAAACCAGAAATCCGGTGGCGCCGGTAACCAGTACCGATGCCTTTCCATTGGAGATCCCCGGATCAAGCGGCGCGTTGTGCGTCCAACCTGCGCAGAATGATCTCGATCGGTAGATGATCGGAAATATCCTTGCCGTAGTAGGCAATCTGGATGCGGCCATCCGGGCCGATGAGGAAATCGGCGGGAACCAGTGTGATGCTGCCTTCCATGCGTCCCGGCAGGAATCCCTTGCGTATCGCCTTCAGCGCTCTCCCCATGCGCAGCGTCAGCCCGAGCAGCAAGCCGGGCAGCGATGTTTTCACGCCGTAGTGCCGGTAAATGCCGTGCCCGGGGTCGGGAATGATCGGGAAGGGCGGCTGCTGTTTGCCGACGTGGTCCAGGATGCCTTCGCGCGCGGACTGGAAGACGCCGACCAGCGACAGCCCGCGCTCTTCAAATTCCGGCAGGCGCTGCAGCAACTCATGCACCCGGAGATTGCAGAACGGACAGGACGCGTAGCGATAAAACGACAACAGCAGGTAACGGCCGCGGTAGTCGCCCGGACGAATCGTATTTCCGCCGATATCCGGTCGCAAGAAATCCGGCGCGCGCTGTCCCGCTCGCAGACGCACGCCGTGTTCCTTACGAAATGAAGTAGGCGGTGCGCGCGCGCAGCGCGGTGTCGAACATGGCGGCGACGCCGCACACTTCCACCGGCACCACCCACTCGTCGGCATCGAAGCCCATCAGGCCGAGAGACGGGGCGCAGACCTGGAAGCGGACGCCGGATTCCTTCGCCAGGTCAATCAACTCTTCCAGCGAGGCCATTTCGCCCCTCATCATGTAATTGAAAAACTTCCGGCCAACGCCGCCGAATGCCATCTTGGAGGGCGCGAGTTCCTTGCTGCTGCCCGGCAGCATCAGGTTGATCAGCTTGTGTGTGAATTTCTTGCCTTTCAGTTTTGTGCCCTTCTTGATGACGCTGCAACCCCAGAAGGTGAAGAACATGGTCACCTCCATGCCCATGGCCACGGCGCCGGTGGCCATCATGAAGGCGGCCATGGCCTTGTCGAAATCTCCGGACAGGAGAATGATCGACACCTTGTTCTCCGGAACGCGCTCGCGCATTTCCTCCAGCGCGGACTCGAGCGCGGTAATGCGCGCCGCCAGGTCCTTGCTCGGCACTCTCAGAAGCTCGGCTACCGTTGACATAGATGCTCCTGTTGAATGGATAGAGTTGAAGTTCACGTCGTGGCGGAATCGGCATTCCGCGTATTGCACCTCGCGACTCAACGGTGTTTGCCATGCAGACGGGCATCACCTATAGTCGTCCGGCATATTCGCAGTTAATTAAATACTCAAGGTTTCGATACGACAAATCAGAGAATTTAATTAGTTTGGCTAACAAACAAGATGAAAAGGGCAGTGGCATGGAACAACTGGATGTCGTCGGGTTGTTGCGGGCCGTCCAGATTCTGGAAAGAAACATGTCCGTGGCACTGATGTATTCCGGGCTGCGTATCCCCCAGTTCCGCCTGCTCAACGTGTTGTCGCAAACCGGGCAGGCGACCGTGACGGAGCTGAGCGAGAAGCTGCACGTTACGCGCGCGACCGCCAGCGTGATGGTCAACGAACTGATCCGTTCCGGTGCCCTGGCCGTGGTGGAAAATCCGGTCGACCGGCGATCGTTTCACATTCGGATCACGGATGCCGGCATGCACAGACTCAACGTGGCGCGGAGCGATGCGGGTGTCTTCATTGACAAGGTATCAAGAAGATACTCGCCGGCAGCGATCAGAATACTGAATGAGTTCGCCGGGATGATGGCGTGAAGTGGCCTCGCGAATGTCAGAATGGCTGGCGACCCAGGCCCCTGGAAACGACCACGCGCCGGTTATTGTGACGCACTACACTAGACAGGCTAAACAGCAAGGCAAACATCAGTCGCCGCGCGCCGCAAGACCACCAGGCTTATCTCGCCGCTTGCCCGCGTCGCCGAGGACGTCAGTCCAGGTGCGCGGCGACCACGTGCCCCGGATCGCGCTTGGCCTTGTAGCAGGCCTGATCGGCCGCCGCCATGAGCAGGTCGAGATCGTCATTGCGGCGCGTGATCGTGACGAGCCCGACGCTGATCCCGATCCGGAACGTGTGGCCGGCACAATCGAATTGCGCCGCACCGATTTCCCGGACGATGGCATGGCCGATGGCGATGCCGTGCTCCAGAGAACAATTCTCCAGCAGCAGCCCGAATTCATCGCCGCCGAGCCGGGCCAGCAGATCGCCGCTGCGGGCATGCGACCTGAGCAGCGTCGCCACTTGTTTGAGCAACTCATCCCCGGCGGCGTGCCCGGCGGCATCGTTGACCGACTTGAACTTGTCGAGGTCGAGGAAGCAGAGGACGTGCTCGGTTTCCTCGCGCACGGCATGGCGGATGGCGATCTCCGCGCGTCGCTCGAATTCGCGCCGGTTGGGTACGCCGGTGAGGGGATCGTGGGCGGCTTCATGGCTGACCTTCTGGAGCTCGATAATCCTCGCGGTCATGTCGCGCACCACGATCTGGTGTTGCGGCGGGCTGCCGCCGGGCAGCGGGGTTACCGTAACCTCGACGTGCTGCGGTTCGCCGCGCTGACCACGGAACATCCATTCGAATGTCGCGCCCGTTGCGCTGGCCATGGCGGTGCGCAGGCTTTCGGTGATTGGCGGGTCTTCCGATTGCGGCGACGACAGATCTTCGAACCGCAAGCCGGCCAGCCTGCCGCGGCTGCGCCCGCCAAACCATTCCCGGGCGCGTGGGTTGTACTCGGAGATTGTGTCGTCCGTCAGGATCAACACCGCGTCGCGGCTGGTTTCAAACAAGGCCTTGAACTTGTGATGTTCCCGATCCAACTCGGCGCTGTGCTGTTCGAGCAGCACCGCCATGACCATGCTGATCCCGAGCAGCAGCACCACAGCCAACGCGGCAAGCCACACCACCAGCAACCGGGTTCGCCCGTAGCGGGCGACCGCCTCCTGGGTGAGCCGGATGCTTTGATTCTGCAAATGGTCCTGCAGGGTGAGCAGTGTTTCCAGGCCGAGTTTCTGCGTCTTAAACGCCTGCTGGATCAGCGGGCGGATCTGGTCGGGGTGCTTCTTCGCCATCAGCAGGGCGACGTATTCATTGAGCAGTGGCAGTCCCGTCTGCGCCTCGTTCATGAACTTCTCGGCGAGTTCAATTTCCACCGGATCGGTTGTGAACAGACGGAAGCGCTGGTAGGCGGCATCGATGCGCGCCGGATATACATGAAACCGCTGGGCCTCGGCATCGATATCGAACACGTCGGTCATGAGCAGCATGTCGCGCGAGCTCACAATCCGCAGATACAGGTTTTCACGCATGCTGGCGACCTCGACCATTTTGCGCTGTACGTGCTCCGTCAGCTGCTCCAGGCTGGCGCGGATCTGCCCCATGCTGTAAAGCGAGATTCCGATGACCACCGCAATCACCAGCAGCGTCGCGACGAATCCGGCCGCGAGGACCGCCAGCCGGGTGCGGTTGCCGCCGGGCTGGCGCAGCCAGCGCGCAGGGCGGCGCGACCGCCATATCGGTACACGCTGGCCGATTGCAGCAAGAAAACGATTTCCCATTTCCGCGACCCTCGTCGCACCAACAAGGCCAGTCGGAAACTACTTGCAATATTCGTGCTGAATACCGGAATTTCGCCCGAAAACCCGGTTCTGGGTGGGGGGTTGTCGCTTTACCAGGGATTTCCTTCCGATCCGGATTTGTACTGACCGGCCGCCGCTTTCAGGCTGCCAGGCAATCTGTTCCATCATGCGTTCTCGACCCAAACGGATTAAACGGGCATTCTTATGGATATTCATCCGAGTCTCCGGGTGAAGTTGAAAGGCTTCGGGAACCCTCATTTTCGCTCAGCTCGTGCGAACGGCCTGTTGTGATACGACGCTCAGGCCACGGTCGTGCCGTGTTCCCGGTTGCGCTGCTTTTCTGACGAGTATCAAGGCTATTCGGCCGCCGCGGCGGTCAAATAACTACACCTGAATTTCATCAAGTCGCAGGTGGGTTGCGCCCGGGGATAGCGAGGGAAGCTGCCCCCAACCGCATGGAACGCCATCGCAAGGCTACGTGTGGAAGCATTCATGTCTATAACCGAGCCACAGCTGCCGCAATCGCCGGAGCTTCTGAAGCTGATCCTGGAAATGCTGCCGGTCGGTGTGTGGGTTCTGGACCGCGACGGTCGCATCGTGTACGGCAATGCCGCGGGCCAGAAGGTCTGGGGTGGAGCGCGCTATGTCGCGGCCGATCAGTTCGGCGAGTACAAGGGCTGGTGGCGAGACACCGGCCGGCTGATCGAGGCCGCGGAATGGGCGGCGGCGCGCGCCATCAGCCAGGGCGAAACCAGCCTCAACGAGGAAATCGAGATCGAGTGCTTCGACGGAGCGCACAAGATCATCCTGAACTCCGCGCTGCCGATTCGCGATGACCACGGCGCGGTGATCGGCGGCATCGTTGTCAATCTGGACATCACCGAGCGGGTCGCGCTCGAGGAACGCTTGCAGCTCGCGGTCGACACGGACATGCTGACGCACGCCTACAGCCGCCGGCGTTTCTACGAGTTGCTGCGTGAAGAAATCGGGCGCGCCAGTCGCTACTACCGGCCGCTGGCGCTGGTGATGTTCGATATCGATCGCTTCAAGCAGATCAACGACGAGCACGGCCACCTGATCGGCGACCAGGTGCTGGCATCGCTCTGCAAGGTGGTGCACGGGCAGATCCGGAAGAGCGAGCACCTCGCCCGTTTCGGCGGCGACGAGTTCATGCTGGTGCTGCCGGAGGCGCGGCTCGAAGACGCCATGCGCATCGTCGAGCGCCTGCGTGAATCGCTGGCCGGGCATACATTCGGCGAGGCCGGGTCGGTGACGTGCAGTTTCGGTATCGGCGAGTACCTGCCGGGCGAGACCGGCGACGACCTCATCCGGCGCGCCGACCGGGCCCTGTATGAAGCCAAGGCGGCCGGACGCGATCGTCTGGCGGCTCCCCCCGGAAGCGGTGACTGACCCGGCTGATATTCGGGACTGCCGGTACTGTTCTCATCGCCACGAGCCTTTCACCAGGCGCACCGCTGCTGGCCGTGGAAGGCATACAACTGCGCGAGCGAGTGGAAAGCGCCCGGCGGAGCCTTTGCAGCCGTGTACCGGCACGGCGACCGGTTGATATGCGTATTGAGGTGCACGCTGCGGTCGGATGCATCGGTGCAGGAACCCAGGCCTGGAACCTTGACGACCACATCCGGCGCCGGCAGGTGGCCGGGCTCCAGCGGCTGGGTTTCCGGCACGTAGGCCGGCGTCGCGGCGCAGCCGGCCAGAATAACGAGCAGCACGCCGCACCACGCTGCGGAGCAGGTCTGTCGCATCCCGTCTGACCTCCCTCGGTTCCATTGCCGAAGCAGACTGGAATATATATCGAATCCCGGTGGCGAGACCATGGCCTTCTCGCCAGGGCGCTATCCCTGCGTGATCCGGGATTGTGCGAACCATCCGGCTGCTGTTAGGGTTTATCGTGTGCGAGTGGAAATGCCGGACATCACCCCGCACGCCGGACCGCATGCGTCATCTCCCGGGCGGGCAAGCGTGCATGCGAAGGGTGATCGGGGCGATCCAGACCCGCGTCAGATCAGTCCATCAGGAGGTCTTGCCGATGCCGAACCTGCCATTGCCTCTTTCCATCCTGCTTCTGGCTGCGCTGCTGTTGGGCGGTTGCGCAACACGCTTCGACATTGGCGCCGCGGAACACCGTATTACCCCGCAACAGGCCGCGAACAACATTGGACTGGTTCAGAACAAAACCATCGCCTGGGGCGGCATCATCGTGGCCTCCAGGAATCTGGCCAGCCAGACCCAGCTGGAGGTCCTGAGCTATCCGCTGGATGAGCGCGGTCGACCGGATAGCGAGGCCAAAGCCGGCGGGCGCTTCATCGCCCTGCACCCCGGCTATCTGGAACTGGCGAATTACGCGGAAGGCCGGCTCGTGACGGTGACCGGCACAGTCAGCGAAACCCGCGCCGGCAGTGTCGGCGAAGCGCACTATGTGTATCCGGTGCTGGCCATCAATACCTTGTTCCTGTGGCCGACACCGGAGGAAGAGGCCAGAAAGCCGCAATTTCACTTCGGAGTCGGGGTCGGAATCGGCCTTTGATGCGCAGGGAAATGTTGTGACAGATCAAAGATAAATTGTCGCTTATCTGTAAGCTTTCACCAAATAAGACGTATTTCTTCCGGGCTCACAATAAGCGCGGCCCTGTGCCACGCCGACTTCCATCCACCACTGTCGAGGAGAGGTGCAACCATGAAACGTGCATGTGTCGTTGTCAGCGCCGCTGTCGCATTCGCGCTTCCTGCCATCGCGAGTGAGAAAGAGGCGCCGGTGACAGTACCGATCCCGCGCCTTTCGATGGACATTGCCATGAAGATGGCCAAGGCCGGAATCGATACCTGCCGCAAGCAGGGGCTCAATGTCGCGGTGACGGCCGTCGACCGCGGCGGCCATCCGCAGGTGGTGTTGCGCGATACCCTGGGCATGGATCTCACGCTCGCGATCAGCAAACAGAAAGCCTATACCGCGATGTCATTCAACTCGGCGACTTCCGCGCTGGAGGGCCGTTTCCCAGGCGCCTACTCGGTGCCGAAGATCGACGGCCTCATAATCGCGGCCGGCGGCCTGCCGATCACCGGCGGCGGTTCGATCATCGGCGGCATCGGGGTGAGTGGCGCGCCGAGCGGCGTGCAGGACGAGAAATGCGCGCAGGCAGGAATCGATGCCGTGAAGTTCGAACTGGAGAGTTTCTGATCGAACCGGTGAATCAGCCGCGTTTACCGAGGGCGTCGTTTAAAGACCCACAGCGACGGTGAGCATACCGATGGAGCCGTGCTCGATCCCGTCAACGGGTAGCGAGAGGGTTTCGTCCTGGTCCTGCTGGGCGAGGATATACAGCAGCGGCAGATAATGTTCAGGCGTGGGCACGCTGAGGCGGGCATCATCGCCGATTGGATCGAGGCGAGGGCCGCGCAACGAAAATGAAGCCCTACTCGCTTCGCTCGTTCGTCCTGTTATATAACTAGTCGCGTTTGCGGTTTCGCCGAACGATGCAACGTCGATCAGCGCCCGGTGTTCGCGCGCCGCGAGATGTGCGCGCACTGTCTCGTTGAAGCGCGCCGCCCAGTCATACGGTTTGGCGTCCCCGGCCCACTGTATCCGCCCCAGGTTGTGCACCACGTTGCCGCTGCCGATGATCAGCACGCCTTCGTCGCGCAGCGGCGCGAGGCGCGCGCCGAGTTCGTAGTGGTAGCGCGGCGGCTGGCCGGCATCGAGGCTCAGCTGCACGACCGGCACGTTCGCCTTCGGGAACACATGCGCGAGCACCGACCAGGTGCCGTGGTCCAGCCCCCAGCTTTGGTCCTGTTGTACATTGATTGGTGCAATCAGCTCGCGCACGCGCGCCGCGAGGTGCGGGCTGCCGGGTGCCGGGTATTGAAACTCAAACAACTCTTGCGGGAAGCCGCCGAAGTCGTGAATGGTGCGCGGCCTGTCCATCGCGGTGACGGCCGTGCCGCGCGTCATCCAGTGGGCGGACACCGCGAGGATCGCCTTCGGTTCCGGCAGTATTTCGCCGAGCCGCCGCCAGGCGTCGGTGTAGCGGTTGTACTCGAGTGTGTTCATCGGGCTGCCGTGGCCGAAGAACACGGCCGGCATGCGTGCCGGAGCGGTGGCCATCAGAAATCAATACTGCCCATGCGTCCGGACTGGTAATCGCGGAAGGCCTGCTCGATTTCCTCGCGCGTGTTCATCACGAACGGGCCGTAGCGCGCCACCGGCTCGTTGAGCGGCACGCCGGCGAGCAGCAGCAGGTCGGCCGGGGCGGCAGCGTCGGCCGCAACAGTGAGGCGCACGGCGTTGCCATCGCCGAGCTGCGCCATCTGGCCTTCGCGCACACGCTTCTGTTCTTTTCCGACATGCGCTTCACTGGAAATGAGATAGACCAGCGCGTTGTAACCGGCCGGCACCTGCTGTAATACCTCACCGCCCGGTTCAAGGGTGAAGTGCAGGTAGTAGATCGGCGTGCGGGTTTCGATCACCGCGCTGTGGCCGAGCGCTTCGCCGGCGATCACGCGCACTTTCACCTTGCCATCGGCGCTGGTTGCCTGCGGAATGCCGGTTGCCGGAATCTCCTGGTAGCGCGGCTTCATCAGCTTGTCGCGCGCCGGCAGGTTCACCCAGATCTGAAAGCCGTGCATCACACCGCCGTCGCGCATGAATTCAGCCGACGGCAATTCCGAGTGCACCACGCCGCTGCCGGCGGTCATCCACTGCACGTCGCCGGGGGTGAGCTT
>DATEYP010000157.1:0-5161 GCA_035256085.1 Acidiferrobacterales bacterium | reverse complement strand
AAGCAGTAGGCCCTGGAAATAACCGGCCCGTTTCCGGGACCGTCTTGCATGGCGCCCTGATCCTTAGCGGGCCGATGCTTTCCGGGGCTTGCTGCCGCTGTTTAGTTAATTAGCAGAGGATAAAGAATTCGTCAAAAATCCAGATCCGCAGCCATAACTGAACTCACTAGCTTAGGTAGCATAAACTGTACCATAAGCGATCGCTGTACTTACTCCACTGCAATCAGTAGCAAAGTATCTGAGAGTATAGGCACTTATCTCGGATATGGATGGCCAAACCTTCGCAAGAACAGCACTATTTTAGTCCGGCAAGTGCCAAATTTTGTCAGGTCGTGCCGAATATGGGTAGTTATCTATGAAAAACAATCAGATAGACGGCGGCACAAGCCGGGCGAAAGGAATTTATTCGATCCCCAGTTTTTCCAGTTTATAGCGCAAGGCACGGAAGGTGATGCCCAATAACTTGGCGGCAGCGGTCTTGTTCTGGTTGGCGCGCTCCAGGGCATCGCGAATCGCCACTTCTTCAATGCGCGCAATGAAGTCATCCAGGCTTTCGTCGGCATCCGGACCGGCGGTCGCGGTTGCCCCGGAATCGCCGGTACGGTCACCGGCCGGCAGTTGCAGATCGGCGGCATTGATTTCGCCGCCATCACAAAGGGTAATCGCACGTTCCAGGATGTTTTCGAGTTCCCGGACGTTGCCCGGAAAACCGTAGCGGGACAGGGCGCTGAGCGCATCGGCGGACAGCTTGGGGATCGGTATACCCAGGCTTGCGGCCAGTCGCTTGCACAGGTGCTCGGCCAGCACCGGAATATCCTCGGGCCGTTTGCGCAGGCTGGGCACGGCCAGCTCAATCACATTCAGGCGGTAATACAGGTCCTGGCGGAATTTCCCTTCCCGCACCAGGTTTTGCAGGTCTTTGTGGGTGGCGGACAGGATGCGGACGTCCACCTTGATCTCGCTCTGGCTGCCCACCGGGCGCACGGATTTTTCCTGAATGGAACGCAGCAGCTTGACCTGCATATGCAGTGGCAAGTCACCGACTTCGTCGAGAAACAGGGTGCCACCGTCCGCGGCCTTGAACAGCCCGTCCTTGTCCGCTACCGCGCCGGTGAAGCTGCCTTTGCGATGGCCGAAGAATTCGCTTTCCATCAGGGCCTCGGGAATCGCGCCGCAATTCACGGGCACGAATAGCCCGGAAGCGCGCGGACCCAGGTCGTGGATCAGACGTGCCACCAGTTCCTTGCCGGTGCCGGATTCGCCGTGGATATATACCGGCGCCTGCCCGCGCGCGAGCTTCTCGATCAGCGTGCGAACCTTCTCGATTGCCGCCGACACACCCAGCAGTTTCTGCTGCGTGCTGCCCGGTTTGGTGTCGGTTTTTGCCGCCGGGCTCTGGCCGACGCGCAGCGCCGAGCGCACGATATTGCGCAGGTCGTTGACATCGAGCGGTTTGGATACGAAATCGAACGCCCCGGCCTTGAGCGCGGTGATCGCGGCTTCCATGCTGCCATGCGCTGTGATCACGGCACAAGGCAGATGTGAATGTTTTTCCTGGATATAACGGACCAGATCGATGCCGTTGCCATCCGGCAAGCGCATGTCGGTCAGGCACAGGTCAAATTTGAACTGTTCGAGCAGCTGGTGCGCCTCCTCGATATTCTGTGCCGAGCGCGTCTCGAGATTCATGCGCCCAAGGGTGAGTTCCAGAAGTTCGCGGATGTCGGGCTCGTCATCCACGATCAAGACCTGATTTTTGCTCATAACGTCCCTACAGCAAGCTCAGCGCATTCTTCGGCACGGACAAAGGTTACACGGAAGCGGCTGCCTATCCCCTTGTCACCGGGAAAGTGCTCCAGCCGTGCGCCGTTGCTTTCGCACAGCTCCCTCGCTATGTATAGGCCAAGACCGGTCCCTTTGGGAGTGGTGGTGAAGAACGGATCGAAGATATTGTCCACAATTTCCGCAGGTATGCCGCTGCCCCAGTCGATCGTGTCCAGAAAAGGACGGTTGGCCTTGTCATGACCGGTTTTGAAAGCGATAAGCGCCTGTCCGGCAAATGCCGGGCTGTGGCGCAGGGCGTTCTGGCAGAGGTTGCCAATCACTTGTTGCAGTTGCTCCGGGTCGACACAAACGGTTTGATTCGTTACGCCAAGTGTCTGGAACATCTTCGGTGAGTGTTTGCCGGTCATGGCGAACTGTTGAATGAACTCGTCGATCCAGGGTGCAAGTTGCAGCTGGACCGGATTGACCTTGTCGCGCCGCGCGAGTTGTGTGACATTTTCGATAATGATGTTCATGCGCCGGCTCTGATCCTGAATGATGCGCAACAGGCGTGTCTCTTCTTCGTCCTTGTCCGTAGCTTCATCGAGCAGTTGGGCGGCGTGTGAAATGGCGCCCAAGGGATTGCGGATTTCATGGGCAATGCTCGCGGTCAGGCGCGCGAGCGCCGCCATCTTGAGTTGCTGGGCCTGTTGCTTGAGCACGGCGGTATCTTCCAGAAAAACCAGCGTGCCCGTGTCGTCACGCCGCTCACCCACCGAAACGAAACGCGGCAGCAGCGCAAATCCGGCCCGGCTGTGGATGATGTTGCGGCCGCTACCCGCGGTTCGTCCCTGCTGTTGCCGGTGCTGCTCGGACAGCTCGGGAGACAGGTCGGAGAGCATCAGCTTGTCGCTGTTTTCCGCCGGCACTCCCAGAAAGCTGCGTGCGGTCTTGTTCAGCATATGCACCCTGCCGTCCTGGTCGCAGGCCAGGACGCCTGAATGCATGCGCTGGATGATCAGTTCATTCACCTGTGCCAGATTGGCCAGGTCCACGCCGCGTTGCTGGGCAAGCGCCTCGGTGGCGCGCAGGCGTTGGGCGAGCAGCTGGGTGAGGCCGGCGGTGGCGAACAGGCCGATGCCGAGCATGCCCATTTGGGTATAGCCATCTGTCCTCCACCGTTCGGCAATCCATTCGCCACCGGTGAGAAATCCCCAGTTCACTTGAATGCCGATGGCGATGGTCGCGAGCGCCGCGAACAGGATGGTCAGGCGCGCCCCGAGCGTCAGGCTCGCACCGGCAACCGCCACCAGCAGCAGCAGGCCTATGCCGCTCTCCAGTCCCTGGCTGGCGTGCATCAGTACTGTGAGCAGAATGATATCGACAAATGCCAGCAAGGTGGCTTGGATCTCAAAATCTGGCCAGCGCCGATAAATGGCAATGCTGGAAAGCAGCGCATAACCTGCGTAGAGCAGGCCTGCCACTTTGAATAGCGCCGGGGAAGCGGTACCGAACGGCGGAATGGTTTCACCCGAGAATGCCAGCGTCACTGCCGCAAGCGCGATGCCAAGACGATAAAAATTGAAGGAACGCAACACTCTCCAGTTTTCCGCCGTGAAGGTGGACTGGCTATCTGCTGCGGACATGACCAGACCGAAGAGCCCCGTTCCCATTGATCGCTCGATTCTACCCCTGTGTCAGGCGCCCAAAAGGTCATGCGTCGGGCGCAACTGAGAATTTAGTTCCTGGCGCGATCAGCGACAGCGTGCTGATCGCTGCAATAGACCTTGCCGCCTGTTGTCACGGCGTCGCCGCGCGGAACAAACATACCGCAGTAATCACAGCGTAGCATGTCCGCGGGAGGTGGAGCGGAGGGCGGGGCGGCGCGGCGCCGGGCAAGCGCGCGTTTGATATACCGCAAGACAAGCCACAGTCCGAACAGGACCAGAGCAATGCGTAAAATCTGGCCCATAGGCCTGCCCCTGTCTCCGGTCGGTGGAGACGGATGGTCGGGATGAGAGGATTCGAACCTCTGGCCCCTTGCTCCCGAAGCAAGTGCTCTACCAGGCTGAGCTACACCCCGAATGAATCATGGAAAACAGACCCGCACAAAATAGCCGCGCATGAAAAACAAGCCTGCACAAAAATTACCATACTAAACTAATGCGTGCGATGGACGGAAAAACGGGCGAGGTCAAGCAGCGCTTGTTTGTACGGCGATCCGGGAATCGCGGTCAAGGCCTCGGCGGCACACCGCGCCTCGTCCTCGGCCTTGCGCGCAGTGTACGCATTTGCCCCGGTCGATTCAATGGCGGCCATCACCTCCGCGGTGCGATCGAGGCCACCTTGCTCGATGGCAATGCGCAGGAGTTCCCGTTGTGCCGCACTGCCGGTTCGCAGCGCATACAGCAGCGGCAGCGTGGGTTTGCCCTCGGCCAGGTCGTCACCGACATTCTTGCCCAGGGCCTTGCTGTCCGCGGTGTAATCGAGCACGTCGTCAATGAGCTGAAAGGCGGTACCCAGGTGCATGCCGTATTTCGCCATGGCCTCCTCGATCGCCGGCGGCTGGTCGCCGATGACGGCGCCGAGGCGTGCCGCCGCCTCGAACAGCTTGGCGGTCTTGCTGTAGATCACCCGCAGGTAGTTCTCCTCGGTGACTTCCGGATCATGACAGTGCAGGAGTTGCAGCACCTCGCCTTCGGCGATGGTGTTGGTCGTTTTTGCCAGGATCTCCATGACCCGCATGCTGCCCACTTCCACCATCATTTCGAAGGCGCGCGAGTAGAGGAAATCGCCGGTCAGCACGCTGGCCTCGTTGCCCCAGACCATGTTGGCGGTCGATTGCCCGCGGCGCATCGCGGAGGCATCCACGACGTCGTCGTGCAACAGGGTGGCGGTGTGGATGAATTCGATGATTGCAGCGAGCGCAATATGCCGGTCGCCGGCATAACCCAGGGCGCGTGCCGAAAGCGTGACCAGCAGAGGCCGGAGGCGTTTGCCGCCGCTGTGGATGATGTAGGCCCCGAGCTGGTTGATGAGGGCGACGTCGGAATTGAGCCGCCGGTTGATCTCGCGATCCACCGCTTCCCGGTCGGTCTGGGTCAATGCCAGGATGGGGGCGAGATCCATAGATTAGGTCTTAAAATGCTCGGGGTCAGCGGGGCGGCATGCTAGAGGAACCCCGGTGGTTCGGCAAGCAAATCTGTGCTTTACAAGGAGGATAGTTCGCTAGGCGCCCTACAAATGGCCAAATCCTGGCAGTATTTTCCAATCCCTAAATGAGTCTGAAGCGAGGCTGAAAGGATAGTCTATCAGCCGGTTCTCAGTGTCCGTCCCTGAATGGTTTTGAAGAGTGTCTGGCGGGCCTTCTGGAGCCGGTCCGCCGCCTGGTTGTCGC
>DATEYP010000156.1:0-12770 GCA_035256085.1 Acidiferrobacterales bacterium | reverse complement strand
TACCCGCAAACGAATTCGCGCAAGTATCTCTTCGGAAAAATCACGGCCTGCAACCAGCATGAAAACAGGTTAGCGAAAACTTCGTCCCGTGTCCAGCTAAAAATGTGGGACACGATCAGGGCAGAGCCGGGGGTTTACCTCTGTGAATTATCTACGAAGAAACCTATCGGCGAATTACGAAGATGCTGCGACCAACGGATCGGTAGAAGCGGGACATCCGGCGCAATTCGCGAAGCTCATTGCGCCCTACGCGGGCTACCTCCCGCCATCCAGGTTGCATGCGCCTTGCGAGGGTCCGGCTCAATCGGTCAGATCGTGTCAATATAATCCTTTCACCGTACGCCCGTTCTCGAACTGGATGGTGAACGGCACGTACTGTCCTTTGAAATACACCCAGGTGTCTTCATCGAGCGATGGCGTGCGGTGTTCTGGTGGATAGCCGTAGGCCATCAGGACCGCCTCCTTGCGCATGCCCGGATGTATGACGGCGCCGCGCACGGCATCGCGTTCCTTGGGCGTGAAGTTTTCGAATTTGCCACCCGGTCCCATTTCGTTTTTCTTCGCGAAATAGCGGCCGAACATTTCCTGCACACTGATCTTGGTGTGACGGGGAATGTGCAGGATGCGAAACTGCTTTCCGTCGGCGGTCTCGAACTCGATACCCTTTTCGTTCACGCTGGTCACGCGGCATCTGGTGCCAACACGCAGGATCGTGCCGGTATGATAGTTCGTCGAATAGATGCGCATCGGCTTGTAGTGCCAGATGTTCACGGCGGTGTAATAGTCGCCCGACGTGTCTCCGTCGGAATTAATCGCCTGGCTTCCGCCGCAGGCGGCAAGCAGCAAACCAAGCACCAATGCTATAAATCGAAGCGATTTCATCGGCCCTCCTTACGTTTCCTTGGCTAGTACGCACCCAAGTTCCGTCTTATCCCTCTTTCAATGTTGCGAACCCACCTGTTGTAGGTGCTGTGGATGGTGTTGTCCTTGGCGTCATAGTTGAGGTTCTCGCTGTCTTTGTAACGGATGCGGACCACCTTGCTGTCGTAATCGACGCGCACAACCGCGAAATAGGAGTTGCGTGAGCTCGATTTAATCCGTTTTCCCTCGGTGTGGCCGGCGGCGATATCGCGTGATGAGAATCCTGCATCGAAGAGCGCCTTGCGCACTGCTTTGTGGACGATCTCCGCGCCCACTCCGGCGGGCACGTCGATCGGTTCCGGGACATACATGGGGTCGTGTCGGCCGGCTTGTGCCGGCATGGACAATACAGCGAGAAATGGCAGCATTGCCAACCAGCGGAATCCGTCCGTCTGCATCGTGCTTCCTCCCGTGTAATTTCTTCTATAGTCAGTCTGCCGCAGTTCGGCAAGCACCATCCTTGCGATGACGTCGTGAAATTTAGTGCAAGCGCGTGCAATAGGCAATGGTCGTACCCTGACCAGACCGGAAATGACGAAAGGCGTGAATCGCCGCGGGTGTTTCAACGCGCAGGCCGGTAGACCTTACGCGTCAGCTCGGAGGCCAGCTCGTTCGCCGTGGTTTCCATCACCGCATAAATCGTGCCCGTCAGTTTGTCGCGCGCCAGCGTGAACAGCAGCGGGATGCGCACCGAGTGGCTGAGCAATTGCGAGAACTCATCGGCGGAATAGAACATGCGCAGGGTGCTGATGAAGTAATCCCGGTACTATCGCCAGACTATCGACTGCAAATAGATCGCCGCCCCGCCAATCACCAGAAACAACACCACATAATCCCAGTTGAAGGCCAGATAACCCGGGAACGATATAATCAATAACGCCAGTCCGCGTAGGGCGCAATGAACGAAGTGAATTGCGCCGGATATTGCTGTTGGTTTTGAAGTTCCCCCGTCGGAGCTCGCCGAGCACCGCAGCTTAAGCCGGAGCAGTGCGCGAGCACTGTTTGAGCCTGAATCGTTTTTTGATTCGGGCGAGTTGCGCAGCGCCCGGCTTAAGCGAGGAGCGCAGGGAACCGGCCGAAGGCCGGCGAAGCGACCGGGTGGGCGTTTCCTTGGTTACTTTCTTGTCGCGACAAGAAAGTAACCCGCCCGCGGCGCGGGAGCCGCACCATAGCTTTACAAGGTATCGCCGGAGGCGATTCCATGATCACCCCTCACCCTAACCCTCTCCCTGAGGGAGAGGGAATCAGGTCGGCCGCGGACTCGACTGCAAATATATCGCCGCCCCGCCAATCACCAGAAACAACACCACATAATCCCAGTTGAAGGCCAGATAACCCGGGAACGATATAATCAATAACGCCAGCGCGGTCAGCGACGCGAACGGCTGGAAACGGAACAACGCGCCGATCAGAGTCGCGATCAACAGCATCGACTGGAACTTGCTGATGTTCACATACCAGTCGCTGATGCCGGGCACGCCTTCCCAAACCATTTGGTAGTGCGGCAGGTATTTCTGGGTCCAGCTGTCGTCAAGGGGTGGAATCTGCTGCATTGAAGGTACCTTGAGCCAGTCGAACGGGTAACTCAGGCCCCCGCCGAGCAACAGCTTGAAGACCAGCATCAGCAGTGCAAAGTTGAGCACGATCAACGGCCAGCGCCACATGCCCGTGTAAAGCCGGAACAAGCCGCGGTGGTAAGCGAGCAACAGGAACAGTGCGGCGAACAGCGGCTGGTAATAATGTTGCGGCAGGCCGAGGCCGAGGTAGCCGAGGATGAGGGCGATCAGCCCCAGGGCCAGTGCCCAGGCGGGATGCAGCGAAAGTGTTGGCGGCGGGGGCGGCGCCGCTTCCAGGCGCGCGACGCGTTCTTCGAGCATGGCGAGTCGTTCGTCGGATTGGGTCATGGGCGGTTCATGCGCTGGTGAAGTTCTGCTACCGTATCAGTCATCACGGATCGACACCTACCTTTTAATGAACAAGATGCAAGCCATTGTCATGAATCAGCCGGGTGGGCCGGAGGTGCTTGAGCTCCGTTCTCTGCCGCTGCCCGAGCTGTCGTCCGCCCGGCATGTGCGGGTGCGGCTGCACGCGGCGGGGGTGAATCCGGTCGATACCAAGCTGCGTGCCAATGGTACTTACTATCCCGACAGGCTGCCAACCATCCTCGGTTGTGACGGCGCGGGTGTGGTGGAGGCGGTGGGCGACCAGGTCACGCGCGTGCAGCCGGGCGACAAGGTGTATTACTGCAGCGGCGGGATTGGCGGCGAGCCGGGCAATTACGCTACCTATAACACGGTGCACGAAGACTATCTCGCGCGCCTGCCGGCGAATCTCGATTTCGTGCAGGCCGCGGCCGTGCCGCTGGTGCTGATTACCGCCTGGGAGGCGCTCTATGACCGGGCGCACATCCAGCCGGCCGAACGGATTCTGATTCACGCGGCGGCCGGTGGTGTCGGGCATGTGGCCGTGCAGCTGGCGCGCCACACGCTAGCGCGCGTGGCCGCGACCGTGGGCGATGCCGACAAGGCGGCGTTCGTGCGCGCGCTCGGCGCCGAACACATTATCGAATACAAGCAGCAAGACTTCGTGCAGGCGGCGCTCGACTGGACCGGTGGTGCGGGTGTGGACCTGACCCTCGACACCGTGGGCGGCGAGACCTTCTGCAAGTCGTTCGCGGCCACACGCGTGTACGGGCAGGTGGTGACGCTGTTGCAGACGGTGTGCGATGCCAATGCCATGAAGACCGCGCGCAACCGCAATTTGGGTATTCACTACGAGCTCATGCTCACGCCCATGTTCCTCGGCCTACACGCGGCGCGCGTGCACCAGCGCGAGATTCTGGAGCAGGGCGCGCAGCTGATCGAGGCCGGCAAGCTCAAGGTGCAGGTGAGCGCGGTGTTGCCGCTGGCCGACGCCGCCGAGGCTCATCGGCGCATCGGCGCCGGACACACCACCGGCAAGATCGTGTTGCGGATAGACTGAGAGCTGCTTACTGAATGACGAGCATTGCCCCCTCCCTCTCCCGCCCCCTGGAAGGGGGAGGGTTGGGTGGGGTCGAATTTCAGGCGAAGAATGGTGCGCAGGGCGCACCCTACATTTAAATATGATTGATTCTGTCATTCAGGCCGAAAGTCTCACCAAGTGCTACGGCGATCTCTGCGCCGTGGACAACGTCAGTTTCGACGTCACGCAAGGCGCCACCTGCGGGCTGCTCGGCGGCAACGGCGCCGGCAAGACCACCACACTCTCCATGCTGCTCGGCCTGCTGCTGCCGACGTCTGGCGGCATACGCGTGCTCGGCGAGGACATGTTGGCGCACCGCTACCGCGTGCTGGCACGCATGAACTTCTCCTCGCCGTATGTGGATTTGCCGCACCGGCTCACGGTGCAGGAGAACCTCAGCGTGTATGCGCGACTGTATGGCCTGAAGGAGCGCCAGCGCCGTATCCAGCGGCTGGCCGAAGAGCTGGATATCGCGGCGTTCCTGAGGCGCGCCTATGGCAATCTCTCGGCCGGGCAGAAGACGCGCGTCGGGCTGGCCAAGGCGTTGCTCAACGAACCCGACCTGCTGCTGCTCGACGAGCCGACCGCGTCGCTCGACCCGGACACCGCCGACCGCATGCGCAGCTACCTCAATGCCTACAAGCTGCGCACCGGCGCCACCATTCTGCTGGCGTCGCACAATATGCTCGAGGTCGAGCGCCTGTGCAGCGACGTGATCATGATGCGCACCGGCAAGCTCGTGGATCGCGGCACGCCAACGGAACTGCTGGCGCGTTACGGACAGGCGAATCTGGAAGAGGTGTTTCTCGACATCGCGCGCGACCGGCGGCGCGAAGACATGGGCATTGTTGCATGAACGTGGCCGTGTATCCCTTCTCGCCGGCGCGCATCTACGCCATGGTGCTGCGCTACATCTATCTGCTGCGCCGCTCCTGGCCGCGCGTGCTGGAGCTCGCCTACTGGCCGACCATGCAGATGATCCTGTGGGGATTCATTACCCAGTTCATGCTGTCCACCAGTACCTGGCTGGCGCAGGCCTCGGGCGTGCTGCTCGCCGGCGTGCTGCTGTGGGACGTGATGTTCCGCGGCCAGCTCGGCGTCTCGACCGTGTTCTTCGAGGAAATGTATTCGCGCAACCTCGGTCATCTGTTCGTCTCGCCGCTGCGCCCGTACGAACTGGTGAGCGCGCTGCTGGTTATCAGCCTGATCCGCACGCTCATTGGCGTGGGCGGCGCGGCGCTGCTCGCCATTCCGCTGTATCACTATTCGATTTTCAGCATGGGCCTGCCGTTGCTGGCGTTCTTCGTGAATCTGCTGGTGATGGGCTGGGCCATCGGACTGCTGGTGAGCGCGCTGGTACTGCGTTTCGGTCTGGGCGCGGAGAATCTTGCCTGGGTGGCGATATTCGCGGTGGCACCGGTGAGCGGCATCTATTACCCGATCGCGGTGCTGCCCGACTGGTTGCGCGTGATCGCGGATCTGCTGCCGGCCAGTTACGTGTTCGAGGGCATGCGCGCGGTGATGTTCGAGCATACGTTCCGCACTGACCTGTTCACGCGCGCCGTCGGGCTGAACGTGCTGTATCTCGGGTTCGGCATCGCCGTGTTCCTGGGCGTGTTCCGGGCCGCGCGCCGGCGCGGGCTGCTGATCAATGTCGGTGAATAACCGGCCGTTCCGCTGAGTTGTCCCTAGTCTCTGGTGTAGTGCTTCACAATTGACGGAACATTGCTTGTTCGAAATGCAGGTCGGCCTTCAGGCCGGCATGTCGGGCTAAAGCCCGACCTGCAGGGGGCTCCGGGAAATTATAAGTACCAAACAGAATGAAGCACTACACCAGTAAGGTCTGAGTAATTTTCGGTAGGGTGCGTCCCACGCACCATTTTGTCGATCGGTGCGGCCGCTCCTGCGCATCCCTGCGCTCGCGGCATTCGTGCATCCATGCACAGCACAGGCGCACCCTGCATTTCTAGATTAACCGAGAGGTTAATCGGGCCAGTTCCGGCCATGAATCCGATGCGATATAGTGCGCGCGCATTGGTGTCCGGCACACGCACACGAGATCAGTGATGAAGAAAAAGATTCTGATTGTTCTGGCCCATCCCCAGGTCAAAAGTTATTGCGGCGCGCTGGCGCAGGCCTATGCCGACGGCGCGCACTCCGCCGGTGCCGAGGTGCGGCAGGTGAACCTGGCCGAAATCGCGTTCAATCCGGTCGGCTCGGGCAGCCTCGAAAAACCGCTGGCGCTGGAGCCGGTGCTGCAGCAGGCACAGGCCGACATCCAGTGGGCCGAGCATCTGGTGTTCGTTTACCCGGTCCTGTGGGGCACGATCCCGGCGCTGCTCAAGGGTTTCATCGAGCGCGTGTTCGTCCCCGGTTTCGCAGTGAATTTCCGCAACGACTCGCCGTTCTGGGACAAGCTGCTCAAGGGCCGCAGCGCGCGCCTGATTGTCACGCTCAACACCCCGCCGTTGCTCTACCGGCTGCTGTTCCGGCGCGCCGGGCACATCACCATGAAGCGCTCGATCCTGGAGTTCTGCGGCATTGCGCCGGTGAAAATCACCGATGTCGGCCCGATGAAGAATTCCTCCGCCGACAGACGCGAGCAATGGATACAACAGGCGCGTGTGCTCGGTACGCGTCTGGCGTAGGGTGCGTCCCACGCACCGGGTTCGTTCGAATTGGTGCGTGGGACGCACCCTACATGGTGTTTATACCAGTTCGGTCTTTTCCTTCCCGCAGCGCTGGCAGCGATAGAGCGTGACGAGCTTGCCCTGGCGCACGTCGAACTTGCGGTCCGACACTACCGCCCACTTGTGGAAATCATGCAGGCACAGGGTCTTGCCCTTGTTCTTTTCTTTCGGGGAAGGCTTTTTGAAAGACAGAATCTTGGCCATGGCGCGCCTGCGTCGGTGGTTCTTCCATCATAACGTGTTCGGCCGGATTGTCAGAGGCTCTCTGGCAAAGCAGGGCCGACTGGGTAGAATGCCCGCTATCTATACCGTTCAGGCCACCGGGGAGCCAATATGAACATCGAAAAGGTCATTTTCAGTTTCTTCATTGTCCTGGCGCTGACACTCAACTTCGGCTTCTTTCTGGGCGATATCGACAACCCCGCCCACCACAACGTCTACGAACTGTATGCCGCGATCGTGGTGAACCTGATTGCCACGGTACTCAAGTTCGGCGAGCGCACCCAGATCGGCGCAGTACTGCTGGCCACCAGCCTGGTGGCCGATCTGCAATTGATCGCCGCCGCGCTGTTCTGGACCATCGCCACGCAAACCACCGGTGGCGGTCTTACGCCGGCGATGATGGCCGGCATCGTGGCATTGTCCGGCGGCGCGTTGCTCGCCAACGTCATCTCGGTGGTTTTGCTGATCGTCGACATCGCCACCTTGCGCCGCTGAGGCCCGGCCATGCAGGCGCGCACGCGCAACCGGGTCGTCTTTCTCATCCTGCGGCGGATGCGTGTGCCGCTGCTGGTACTGATCGCCGTCTATGCGATATCGGTGCTGGGCCTGGTGCTGTTGCCGGGCATAGATGCCGAAGGTCGCCCCTACCGCCTGGATTTTTTTCACGCCTTTTACATTGTCACCTACACGATCACCACCATCGGTTATGGCGAGTTGCCGTATTCCTTCAGTGTGGCCCAGCGGCTGTGGATGGTGTTCTCGATCTACCTGGGCGTGATTGGCTGGGTGTATGCTTTGGGCGCGCTGATCGCGCTGGCGCGCGACCCGGCCTTTCGCCAGGTACTGGTCGCGGGCCGTTTCACAGCCGGCGTGCGCCGCCTGCGCGAGCCGTTCTATATCGTGTGCGGCTACGGCGATACCGGCAGCCTGGTGGTGCACGACATGGACGAACACGGTCTGCACGCGGTGGTGGTGGACATCGATCCGGATCGCATCAGCGAGTTGACCCTCGAAGACCTGAGTATTTTCGTGCCCGGCCTGTGCGCCGATGCCGGGCAGCCCGACAACCTGCTGGCCGCCGGTCTCAAGCTGCCGTTGTGTGCCGGCATTGTCGCGCTCACCAGCAACGATGCGGTCAATCTCAAGGTCGCCATCACCGCCAAGATGCTGAACCCCGGACTGCGCGTCATCTGCCGCGCGGACACGCACGACACCGAGGTCAACATGCGCTCGTTCGGGACCGACGCGGTGATCAATCCGTTCGATGCCTTTGCCAAGCATCTGGCCATGGCCGTGCATTCACCGGACCTCTATCTTTTGTATTCCTGGCTCACCCAGACGCCGGGCCAGCCATTGCCGCTGCGTTACCAGCCGCCGCGCGGCACCTGGCTGCTGTGCGGCTACGGCCGCTTCGGCAAGGCCGTGCAACGCCACCTGAATTTCGAAGGCGTGGAAACGGTCATCATTGAAAATGAACCGGAAATGACAAAAGCGCCCAAGGGGACGATCCATGGCCGCGGCACCGAGGCGGTGACCCTGCGCGAGGCGCACATCGACAAGGCGGTGGGCATCGTGGCCGGCACCGACGATGACGCCAACAACCTGTCCATCATCGTCACGGCACGCAGCCTCAACCCCAACCTGTTCCAGGTCGCGCGCCAGAATGCGCGTGAAAACGATGCTCTTTTCGAGGCGGCGCGGCTCGACCTGGTGATGCAGCGTTCACGCATCATCTCCAACCGCATCCTGTCGAGAATCAGCACACCGCTGTTGACGCAATTCCTGCGCGAGGCGCGCCACCAGAGCAATGACTGGGTCAGCGAGCTGGTCGACCGGCTGTGGCGGCTGGCGAGCAACCGCACCCCGGACCTGTGGACCGTCGAGCTGACCCCGGACGGCGCGCCGGCGGTGCACGCGGCGCTCAGCGGGAATCGCGAAGTACGGTTGGGGACACTACAGAATGATGCGCGCGGGCGTGAGCAACGGCTCAACTGTCTGGCCCTGTTACTGAAACGCGGAGAGGAATTGCGCCTGTTGCCGGACGATAATCTGGCGCTCGCCCCCGGTGACCGGATCCTGATGTGCGGCCGTCCCGGGGTCGTGAACCAGATGCAATGGGCATTGGTGAATGCCAGCGCCCTGTGTTATCTCCAGACCGGCGAGTGGCGCGCTGAAGGAACATTGTGGCGCTGGCTCACGGATCGCTGAAGCGCGACGACGCGCGTTTCAGGTTGACGCTTGCCCGGTCATGGCGCGGTTTCCACCCGCGCCAGCGGAAACGTACCGAATCTTGCACGATCTCTTCATCAAGTTCGTTGAGGTTGTGGATGACGGGCACCCAGCGTATGAGTGCCGCCGGGCCAGGACAGATCGGATGCTTGAGCCGTATCATGGGTGTGTGCACAATCCTTCTTACGTGAAAGAATCGAGACAAGGGGAGATGTCATGGCCAGAGCGAAGACCAGAATCAAGAGCAAACGCAAGGTAAAATACAGAGCGGGCTCGAAAAAAACGTCCCCGAAAAAAGCCAAGTCGAAGCGACTGAAGAAGGTTCCGCGCCGCGCGGCAAAAAAACCCGCCGCTCGTGCCAAAAAACGGACCGCGGCGGCGCAGGGCAGGGTTTATCCCGTTCCGGCCGCGGTTGCCAAGCGTGCCCACATCGATGCGAAAAAGTACAAGGCCTTGTACGAGCGCTCGGTGAAAAATCCGGACGGCTTCTGGGCCGAACAGGCCAAGAAATTCATCAGCTGGTCGAAGCCATGGAACAAGGTCAGCGACTGGAGTTTTGACGCGAAGAACCTGCACATCCAGTGGTTCATCGATGGCAAGCTCAATGTTTCCTACAATTGCCTCGACCGCCATCTCGCCAAGCGCGGCGACCAGGTGGCGATCCTGTGGGAAGGCGATGACCCGAAGGACGACCAGAAGATCACCTACCGCCAGCTACACGCCGAGGTGTGCAAGCTCGCCAACGTGCTCAAGGCACGCGGCGTGAACAAGGGCGACCGCGTGTGTCTCTATATGCCGATGGTGCCGGCCGCGGCCGTGGCCATGCTCGCGTGCACGCGCATCGGGGCGGTGCACTCTGTGGTGTTCGGCGGTTTTTCGCCCACTTCGCTGTCCGACCGCATTCTCGATTCCGACTGCCGGGTGGTGATCACCGCCGATGAAGGCGTGCGCGCCGGCAAAAAGATTCCGCTCAAGGCGAATACCGACACCGCGCTGGAAAAGTGCCCGAACGTGCACACCGTGGTGGTCTACCAGCGTACCCACGGGACGATCGCCATGAAAGCCGGGCGCGACATCGTCTATCAGGATGAAGTCGCCAGGGCCTCGGCCGATTGCCCGATCGTGGAAATGGACGCCGAAGACCCGCTGTTCATACTTTATACCTCGGGCTCGACCGGCAAGCCGAAGGGCGTGCTGCACACCACCGGCGGCTATCTGGTGTTTGCCGCCATGACCCACAAATATGTCTTTGACTACCATGACGGTGACATCTACTGGTGCACCGCCGACGTCGGCTGGGTGACTGGCCATACCTATATAGTCTACGGCCCGCTCGCTAATGGCGCGATCTCGCTCATGTTCGAGGGTGTGCCGAACTACCCGAGCAGCTCGCGCTTCTGGGAAGTGATCGACAAGCACAAGGTCAATATCTTCTATACCGCGCCGACTGCGATCCGTGCGCTCATGCGCGAAGGCGAGGCACCGGTGAAGAAGACCTCACGCGCCTCGATCAGGCAGCTCGGTACCGTGGGTGAGCCGATCAATCCCGAGGCCTGGGAATGGTATTATCACGTGGTTGGTGACGCGCGCGTGCCGATCGTCGATACCTGGTGGCAGACCGAAACCGGCGGCATTCTGATCACGCCGCTGCCGGGCGCGACCAAACTGAAGCCGGGGTCGGCGACGCGGCCGTTCTTCGGCGTGGTGCCGGGTATCGTCGATGACCAGGGCAAGCTGCTCAAGGGCGAGTGCTCGGGCAGCCTGGTCATCACGCGCCCGTGGCCGGGACAGATGCGCACCGTCTACGGCGACCACCAGCGCTTCGTCGAAACCTACTTCAAGACCTACCCCGGCTATTACTTCACCGGCGACGGTGCGCGCCGCGACAAGGATGGCGATTACTGGATTACCGGGCGCATGGATGACGTGTTGAATGTTTCCGGCCATCGTCTCGGCACGGCGGAAGTCGAATCGGCACTGGTGCTGCATCACGCAGTCGCCGAAGCGGCCGTGGTCGGCTTCCCGCACGACATCAAGGGCCAGGGTATCTATTGTTACGTGACGCTCAAGACCGGCGTCGCGGCCACCGAGGAACTGCGCAAGGAACTGGTGCAGCAGGTACGCACGGAGATCGGCCCGACCGCCACGCCGGACGTGATCCAGTGGGCGCCGAGCCTGCCCAAGACCCGCTCCGGCAAGATCATGCGCCGCATCCTGCGCAAGATCGCGGCCAATGAAACCGACAGCCTGGGCGACATCAGTACGCTGGCCGATCCGGCGGTGGTGGACGATCTCGTCAAGAACCGCGCGCATCAATGAGATATTTAAAAATATTCTGAAACCACGGATGAACACGGATAACTGCGAAGAAACACGTCGGCACATGACTGTGAATCCACCGTCATCTGTGTTCATCTGTGGCTGAATCATAAAAACTCAGCGTTCGAGACCCCCTCCTCAGTAATGACAGAACCAGTAATGATTGGCACGCACGGCTGGAACCACGCTTCCGGCGGCGATTTTTATCCGGCCGAATTGCCGGACGACTGGCGCTTCTGCTTTTACAGCAACAGCCTGCGCAGCGTGCTGGTGCCGCAGGAGACCTGGGACGCCGCGCAGCCTGCCGACGTCGCGCAGTGGCAGGAGGACAGCGATCCGGAGTTTCGCTTCGTGGTGGAGTTGCCGGCGATGCTCGGCCTGCCGCTCACGCAGGGCAAGCGCGAGCAGGCATTGGCGCAATTCCTTGAAACCATCGAACCCATCGCGCCACGCACGGCCGGACTGTTGCTGCGCATCTCACCGGATACCGAGGTGTTGCCCGACTGGTTCGAACATTTTCTGAATCGCCTCGCCGACGCAGCACCGCTGTGCGTCGATCTGCCGGAAGGGCCTTGGCGCGCGCCGGCGGTTTATGCCGCGCTCGTTCGTCAGAACGTGGGCCTCGCCTGGCACTGTGCACGCGAGGCCGCGCCGCACCCCGGCGGGCGGCTGATGGTGGCACTGGCGCCGCCGGCGCCAGCGCGCGAGGTGCGCCACTGGATCGAACGACTCGCGCAATGGCAGAGCCGGGACGCAGTCGCCGGCCTGTTTTTCGAGGCGGACGCGGCCAGGACGGCGCAGGAAGCGCGCCTGATTGCCGAACTCATGGGTGTGTAGGAGTCCGGTTCGGGTCATGGTTCTAACTTCATGGCCACAGATGAACGCAGATACATCAAAACATCGGGTGATCTGCATTCATCTGTGGCGAAAGGGAGATAACAATGGATGTACTCGAAGCCATGCGCGGCCGCAAATCCACGCGCGCCTATCTCGACAAACCGGTGGCGCGCGCCACAGTCGAATCGATTCTCGACGCCGCGCGCTGGGCACCGAGCGGCGTCGACAGTCAGCCGTGGAAGGTGGCGGTGGTCTCGGGTACAACGAAGGAAAGGATCAGCTCGGACCTGCTCGCCGCGCGCACGGCCAAACAGCCGGAGAATCCGGACTATGCCTATTACCCGAGTGAATGGCAGGAACCGTACAAATCGAGGCGCAAGGCCACCGGGCTGGCGCTCTATCGGGCGCTGAACATCGGCAAGGACGATCCGCTCGCGCGCCTCAAGGCCTGGAACAACAACTACCGCTTCTTTGGGGCGCCGGTCGGACTGTTGTTCTTCGTCGATCGTGCGCTCGCCCAGGGCGCATGGGTGGACATGGGCATGTTTA
>DATEYP010000155.1:0-6618 GCA_035256085.1 Acidiferrobacterales bacterium | reverse complement strand
GATCCCGCCGCCGAATGTCACCGGCAGCCTGCACATGGGGCATGCGTTCAACAACACCGTGATGGATGCACTGACGCGCTGGCACCGCATGCGTGGCGACAACACCCTGTGGCAGCCGGGCACCGATCACGCCGGCATCGCGACCCAGATGGTAGTCGAGCGCCAACTCAACGCCGAAGGCAAGACCCGCCACGATCTCGGGCGCGAAAAATTCATTGAACGCGCGTGGAACTGGAAGACCGAATCCGGCGGCAACATAACGCGTCAGCTGCGGCGCATGGGCGCCTCGCTCGACTGGTCGCGCGAACGCTTCACCATGGACCCGGAGATGTCCGAGTCCGTAACGGAAGTGTTCGTGCGGCTCTTCGATGAAGGCCTGATCTATCGCGGCAAGCGCCTCGTCAACTGGGACCCGGTGCTGCACACCGCGGTATCCGACCTCGAAGTGGTTTCCGAGGAGGAACAGGGGTCGATGTGGCATATCCGTTACCCACTGGCTGATGGCAGCGGCGAGTTAATCGTTGCGACAACGCGTCCTGAGACCATGCTTGGAGACTCAGCTGTTGCGGTAAATCCAGAAGATGAGCGATACAAGCAATTCGTTGGAAAGAGAATCCGCCTACCGATCACTGGTCGCGAGATACCAATTATCAAAGATGAGTATGTCGACAAAGACTTCGGCTCTGGCTGCGTCAAGATCACTCCGGCCCATGACTTCAACGATTATGAAGTCGGCAAGCGTCATAATCTGCCGATGTTCTGCATCTTCACCAAAGACGCGAAGGTTGTAAGCGACAAAGACTGGCCGATGGTTCAGGAAGACCTGCGCTATGCGAAGAACATGGTATTGGACGTTATCGACATGGCCACTGATATCGGCATCCCCGAGAAATACCGAGGCCTTGACCGCTTCGAAGCACGCAAGCTGATCGTCGCCGATCTCGAAACCGCCGGGCTGCTGGCCGAGGTGAAGCCGCACAAGCTCATGGTGCCGCGCGGCGACCGCTCAGGCGCCGTGGTTGAGCCATTCCTGACCGATCAGTGGTACGTGAAGGCCGGCCCGCTGGCGGAAGTCGCAACCAAAGTGGTCGAAGACGGCCGCATCAAGTTCATTCCCGAAAACTGGAACAAGACCTACTACGAGTGGATGCGCAACATCCAGGACTGGTGCATCTCGCGCCAGATCTGGTGGGGCCATCGCATCCCGGCGTGGTATGACGATCAGGGGAAGTTCTATGTCGGCCGCAGCGAAACCGAAGTGCGCGCCAAACACAAACTGGCAGCGAACGTGGCGCTGAAACAGGACGAGGACGTGCTCGATACCTGGTTCTCCTCGGCGCTGTGGCCGTTCTCGACCCTCGGCTGGCCGAAGCAGACAGCGGAACTCAAAGCCTTTTATCCGACGAGCGTGCTGGTTACCGGCTTCGACATCATTTTCTTCTGGGTGGCGCGCATGGTGATGATGGGCATGAAGTTCATGGACGAGGTGCCGTTCAAGGAGGTCTACATCCACGGCCTGGTGCGCGACGCGCACGGCCAGAAGATGTCCAAGTCCAAGGGCAACGTGCTCGACCCCATCGATCTCATCGATGGCATCGATCTCGAAGCGCTGGTAAAGAAACGCACCAGCGGCCTGATGCAGCCGCAGATGGCCAAGAAAATCGAACAGGCGACGCGCAAGGAATTCCCGGCCGGCGTCCCGGCCTTCGGCACCGACGCGCTGCGCTTTACCTTCGCCTCGCAAGCCACGCAAGGGCGCGACATCAAATTCGACCTCAACCGTGTCGAGGGCTACCGAAACTTCTGCAACAAGCTGTGGAACGCGGCGCGCTACGTGCTCATGAACACCGAGGGGCAGGACTGCGGCCAATCTTATAAAGACGGCGCGCAAGCGCCCTCGGCTCGCCCCCCTCTCCCTGCGGGAGAGGGGATGGGGGTGAGGGCCCAGGGAGAGGTGACTGGTGAAAATCTTCATTCCCTCGAACTGAACGCCGCCGACCGCTGGATTGTCTCGCGTCTGAACGAAGTAGCGGCGGAAGTGGATACGGCATTCAGGGAATATCGCTTCGACCTCGCTGCGCAGGCGATCTACGGCTTCACCTGGAACGAGTACTGTGACTGGTATCTGGAGCTCTCCAAAGTAGTGCTCAACGACCCCAAGGCGAGCGCGGCGGCGCAGCGCGGTACACGCCGCACCCTGGTGCAGGTGTTAGAGACGCTGTTGCGCCTCTTGCACCCGATCACACCGTTCATCACCGAGGAAATCTGGCAACACGTCGCCGCCCTGGCGGGGAAAACCGGATCGACCATCATGCGTGCGCCCTATCCGCAGACCGACAGCGCCGCCATCGATCGCCAGTCGGTCGAGGAAATGCGCTGGGTCATGAGCGTGATCGCCGGCGTTCGCAACATTCGCGGCGAAATGAATATTTCCCCGGCGAAACTCCTGCCGGTTTTGTTCCAAAACGGCTCGGCCGCCGAGCAGTCACTGCTAAACCGCTACCAGCCTTTCATCGCAACGCTTGCCCGCACTGAATCACTCACCTGGCTCAATGCCGGCGATGCGGCGCCGGAATCAGCGACCGCGCTGGTCGGCAACATGCAAGTACTCGTCCCGCTGGGATCGGTAATCAACAGAAATGCCGAGCTCGAGCGACTGACAAAGGAAATAGATAAAACCGAAAAGGAACTCCGGAAGGCAGCGACAAAACTCGAGAACAGCGAGTTTGTCGCGCACGCGCCAAAGCAGGTGGTCGAGCAAATGAACGAGCGGGTGCGGCAATGCGAATCTGCACTTGCCAGCCTGCGCGCGCAACACGTCAAGGTCGCGGCGCTGCCGGGCTGAAGCTGCCGCTGCCGGTCACGGGTGAAGCAGCGACCCGGATATGCCAGAATATCGGCATCCAACAACAGCAATGGGCGATTGGTATGACGGAAGGACCGAACAAAGACGATGCCAGGGATGGCGAAGGTAGACCGCGTCGGGAACAGACGGTCGAGGAAAAAATCCTGCGCATGCTGAAGCGTGTGCTGACCGATGTTGCCAAAGATACCTCCACCCCGCCCGGCATGAAGCACCCGCTGTCCGAGAACACCATTCAGGGCATCCGCGAGTGTCTCGGCCTCATCTCCGCACGCGAGAAGGAACTGGCCGAGGAATCCGGCCGGCCGAACGCCGCGCGCCCGGAGTTCATCGACGAACCGAAGACGACGCAGGTCGTGACCCTGCACAAGAAGAAACCAACCGGCGACAAGCCGCACTGAACTGCGCGCCGGGCTTCTCGTGGCGAGGCATTTAATCTAAAAACAGCGTTTTTTCCGCAGATGAACGCAGATTAATGCTAATGCATCATGCCGTTGGGGCACCGAAGCCATTCATCTTTTTTGCAGACTGGCGAATACAGGCAGCGCATTGAATATCCGCGTTCATCTGCGGCTAACTGCTTTTTTCAGGTTTAACCGCGCCGTAGCGATTCCAGTCCACCGCGCAACACCACCACCTCGAACCCGCGTTGGCGCAGCAGGAAGGCGGCCACCTCGCTCTGCACGCCGTTACGGCAATAAATCACGTACGGGCAAACCGGATCGAGCTGCGACAGACGCACGCGCAGCTCGGTAATGGGAATATTCACGCTACCTTTGATTGCGCCCTGCTGATACTCCACCGCGCTGCGCACATCCACCAGGCCAGCGCCCCGGCGCATGCGTTCCTGGGCTTCCTCCACGGTCACATAGGTAATCAGCGGTTTCTTCAGCAACTCCTCAAAATCCGTTCTTGCCAGACGCATAACAATACTGTCGCGCATCGCGACGATACTTGCATTGCGCGGATCGCCGCTGAGCAGCGCCTCCTCGCCAAACACGTCGCCGCGCTTGAGTTTGCTAACCAGCTTGACCTTGCCCTGCGCATCCTTGCGCGATACCGTGAGTTCACCCTCCTTGAGGATGTAATAGTACTCACCCGCTTCGCCCTGGCGGATCACCGCCTCACCGGTCTTGACGATCATCGGCTCAAGCTTGAGCAGCAGCATGGCAACGCGCTCGCGCGCCATGGTGCCGAACGCCGGGCTTGCCAGCATTTCCTCCAGCCACTCGCTGCCGCCGGCGAACGCGCCACCGGCCTCGTGCACGCGCGTAATGGTGGTAGAGACTTCATCCAGCAGTACCGCGCGGTCAAGCTTCGCGTTGTCGATGCGAAAAATGCGCACTGCAGTAGTGGCCGTGACGGTGTACGGCCGGGGACGTCCGGGTGACAACGGGAAAAAGGCGTCCGGCGTGCCGGCCTGCAGGACGCGTGACATGCTGCTCGAACGCGAACGCATTTCCACACCGCCGTCCAGGAGATAGATTGCATCGTTGTCGGTGTCGCCTTCGCGACAAACCACGGCACCCTTGGCAAGATCCTCCACCACTACCCGTTTCGCCAGGCGTGCGCGATGCGCGTCCGTCAACGTGTGCAGCGGGGCGAAGCTCTTGAGGACCTCGGGTGTCAGCATGGTGCGCAATGCTCCGAATCACGTTCGACAAACATTCAGCGCATCCGGGTCGATGCGCTCAGGGATTCAGGCCGCACCCTGGCGACGTTTGGCGAGACGCGCTGGTAACACATCCTTGAGACGGGCACGCATATCGCGCAGCAACTTCTCGGTGGTCGGCCAGTCGATGCAGGCGTCAGTCACCGACACGCCGTATTTCAACTTGGTGAGTTCCTGCGGGATCGGCTGGCTGCCGGCATTGAGGTGGCTCTCCAGCATCAGCGCCACAATCGAGTGATTGCCGTCGACAATCTGGGTTGTGCAGTTCTCGGCCACCAGCGGCTGCAGGGCGTAATCCTTGTTGGAGTTGCCGTGACTGCAATCCACGGCGATGTTGAGCGGTAGCTTGGCAGCCGTCAGCTCCTTCTCGGCCATGGCAATTGATACCGAGTCGTAATTCGCGCGCCCGCCACCGCCACGTAGCACCACATGCCCATAGCGGTTGCCACGCGTGCGAAACACGGCGCTCTGCCCGCTTTGATTGATGCCGAGAAAATGGTGCGGGCGCGAGGCCGAATGCAGCGCGTTGATCGCGACTGACAGGCTGCCATCGGTGGCGTTCTTGAAACCGACCGGCGTGGACAGGCCGCTCGCCATCTCGCGATGCGTCTGCGATTCGGTGGTGCGCGCGCCGATTGCCGTCCAGGTGATGAGATCGGAGAGATACTGCGGCGTAATCGGGTCGAGCGCCTCGGTCGCGGTCGGCAGGCCCAGCTCGGCCAGATCGCGCAACAGCTCGCGCGCCATGTACAGGCCCTTCTCGATGTGGAAGGAGTCGTCCATGTCCGGGTCGTTGATCAGCCCCTTCCAGCCGACCGTGGTGCGCGGCTTCTCGAAATACACGCGCATGACAATGAGCAGCGTGTCGCTGACCTCATCGGCCAGTTTTTTCAGGCGCGCGGCATACTCGTGCGCCGCCTTGAGATCATGGATCGAACACGGACCCACCACCACGAACAGGCGATGGTCCGCGTGGTCGAGGATGCGCCGCACCGCCTCGCGCCCGGCGAGCACCGTCTTCTCGGCGCGCTCGGTGAGCGGCAGGGCGCGCTTCACCTCTTCCGGGGTGGGCAGCAGTTCCTGCGAGAGTACGTTGACGTTGCTGAGTTTTTTTTCAGACATATATGAATCCCTACACTGCGTTCGTCTTGCTATATTAATGACAATAATCCTAAAAAAGGCTTTAGCCGCAGATGAACGCAGATAAACGCAGATAAACGCAGATAAACGCAGATAAACGCAAGTGAATCACGCCATTGTTGCACCGAGGCCATTCACCTACTGGTCGGCTGGCGAATACAGGTCGCGCATTGAATAGCCATGTTCATCTGCGTTCATCTGCGGCTGACTGCTTTTTCTAGATAATGGCTGCTAAAACGCTATTTTTCCACAAAATCCAGGCATCCGCCCATCTCTTTCACGGGCGCCGGGTCAGCTTGAAGCACTGGTGGATGCGCGGGTTGCGCTCAAAGTCCTTGGGCAGCGTGGCACGACTGATATCTTCGACCGCAAACCCCGCCAGCCCCTCCCGGTCCAGGCGGAAACGCCGGAAATTGGTAGAGAAGATCAGCGTACCGCCGGGGCCGAGCAGGCGCCCGGCGGCCCGGACCAGTGCCGGATGGTCACGCTGGATGTCGAGCGTGTCCTGCATGCGTTTGGAAGTGGAAAAGGTCGGCGGGTCGAGGAAAATCAGGTCGTAGCGGCGCTCCGCTTCCTCGTCGAGCCAGACCAGCACATCGGCCTGGATGAGCTCATGTTGCTGGCCCTCGAAACCGTTCAGCGCCAGGTTGCGCCGCGCCCAGTCGAGATAGGTGCGCGACATGTCCACCGTGGTGGTCGCGCGCGCACCGACCGCGGCATGCACGGTGGCGGCGCCGGTATAGCCGAACAGGTTGAGAAAGCGCTTGTCCTTCGCCAGCTCGCGTAGCATGCGGCGCGTGAAGCGGTGGTCGAGGAACAGGCCGGTGTCGAGGTAATCGGTGAAGTTGACCAGCAGCTTGAGGCCGTCTTCCTGCACCTCATGGAACTCGCCGCGCTCCGCCAGACGTTCGTACTGCGCGCTGCCCTTTTGGCGCTGTCGGAC
>DATEYP010000154.1:0-3947 GCA_035256085.1 Acidiferrobacterales bacterium | reverse complement strand
GGTTAAGCGTAGCGCCACCGCCTGCAAGAGTTTGTCGCCGCTGGCATACCCCAGCTTGTCGTTGACGCGCTTGAGTTCGTCCAGGCCAAGCATTAGCAGTGCCAGCGGTTTGTGATGCCGTTCCGCCAGGGAGATGTCATGCTGGAACCGGTCTTGCAGCAAGTTACGATTGGGGAGACCGGTTAGCCCATCGTGGTAGGCCAAGTGGCTGGCCTGCGCTTCGTTTTGCGCGAGCTCGGCAAGTTCTTTCTGCAAACCTATATTCTGCTCGGTAAGAATTTCAATTTGATGTCGTGCGCTTTTGGCCAGTTTTCCAGATATGCCTGTTGGTTTAGTGAATGTTTTCGGGTCCGGTGCCGGCAGCGCGCGCGCTGCGGTGTGGCCGGAAGCGGTTTCTTTGGCGGCGCCAAGACGTCGCCGTTCACCGTAAAGTTTTGTACCCCTGGCTGTTTTAAGCTGCTCAGTCTCACTGCTCTGTAAGTTACGCGCCATGGCTGGTCTCTCCGTGAATTTTAGTTAACAACACCTCGCCGCAATACACTCCTGCACGCGGCTCCCATTACAAATTCCTTAAAATACACAGATAAAATATACAGAAAAACGTGTGGATTCCGTGCGTTGGCGAACATACTGAGGAGAACGGTAAATAGTGCGTACCCCGTCAAGCCCTGGGTCCTTTCTCCCCGCGGGAGAAGGACACGCCTCCAGGGATGGAGGCGGTACGAGCCCATGGATGGGCGAAGGTAGAACAATGCAGGAGCAATTGTCGAGAGCGGCGTCGGGAACAAGCGGTCGAGGATGAGGGCCGGTTTTGCGCTGCCTGGCCCGCACCCCGGCCCTCTCGACTCTGGTTCCAAACTTCGTTCTACCTCCTCCATCCATGGAGTCGTCCCGCAGGGAGAGGGAGAAAAGCGACACGCACTATTTTGCGACCGGATCAGTAACTGGATGACCGCTATTTTGGCCGCAGGAGTAATAGGGTTTGTTTTCTATCCAGGCGGGATGAAACTCCTCGCTACGCCATGGACCCCTTGAGAAACCGCAGTCGAAAAAAAATTCATCAGTGAGGGGGAGGCGAAGTCCAGGTTCGTGCGCAAACGACAGGCCGTGTATCCCGGGTGCAGGATGTTCGGCGTATGAGTAGATATCGGGTGCGTGGGCCGTCAGCAACCTCTCCTCCGGTGAAAATCTGCCCCACGTATGTGCGACATCGTACAGAACACACTGGGGTGTCTGCAGACAATGGCCATAACGATCCGCGGACTTCAGGTCACGCTAATCCGATTTGGACATTGGAAGGAAGCGTTTACGACAATAACAAGGCTTTAAAGGGAAACAGAAATGATGACTGCCCGCTCCATTCTATCCAGTTTGCCGGGGATCGCCTTCGCCACGCTCGCAGTCAGCGGCGAGACAATTGCGATATGCCGTGGCGAGTCGAGCCACTACCGGGTGGAAACGACCAAGACCGCCGAGGAACTGAATACGATGTACGGCGTGAGCTCGGCCCAGGCCCAGGCGATGCTGGCCGGCACGCTATTCGGCTGGCATGCGCTGCTGTCCGATCCGGAACAGTACGACACCGCCGGAAACCCGATACTCAGGCCGGAAGAAGCGGTTCCCCCCGCCTGAACAAACCTGCCCGGTTCGATAGGTGAACCCCCGCGGGTTGACGCGGCCTTGGGCGGTGACCGCGTTTAATGCTCCTTGTCAAAATTGGTTATTGGGGTGAATTCCAAACGTATCACCGACCGCTATTCCGGTTACCGTGCCATCAACGACGAGTTCTGTGAGCCTGCGTCGGCAGAGGCAAGCTGATCATGCATGCCGACATTGCGTTGCTCGTATTGCGGGCAACCTAGTGTAGTGAGTCGTTCTTGATGAAACGTAACCTGGCCTGGTTGTAGGTCGCCCTTCAGGGCGACGTATCGGCCTAAAGGCCGACCTACAACGGGCGACAAGGGCTCAGTAAGCTCCAGATAGCGTGACTCACTACACTAGGTCCGCATGATCTTTCGACCCACAGGGCGGTTTTTAATCAGACCTTTCCCGCCGGCTCTTTTCGCGGCCCGTTTTTTGGCGGCGGTCATGCGACCGCCTCTGCTCTTCTTTGCCATCTGAATTTCTCCTTATCGCGTTTTTCATGCACTTGAAAATGTGACTATTGCACCAGCTTGCACCAGGTTCTGTGCGTCGCAACACATAACTGAATTATTCCTGTGTTTATTGCCATGGCATGGATGCACACCGGGCGGATGGTTGTAGGGGGCCGGGCCCGGGGCCGTCCTGCCGCCGCAATAATCGAAGAATCAGGGCGCGTGTACGCCACCGCACCGAGTCATCCTTGCTTACGGTGTACAAGGGGCGCACATGGCAGCTCTGCTGTCGTGCCGCGGCAACAGCGCGAATTCGCGCCGCGCAGCGGTTCCGAAACTGTAGTACACAAGGAGCAACGCCCATGGATCACCGCACCCTTAAAGATGCTGCATCGAACGTCCAAACCCTGGCGGCCAGGCAGTACAGGCAGGCGACGACCGCTGTCGACGGCTACGTCAGCGACAGCCCATGGACAGCGATCGGCATCGCTGCCGCACTGGGCGTGCTGATCGGTTTCCTCACGACCAGACGCTAAGCCGCTCGCTCTGAACCGCACCGTTGATAACTGTTGATACTGGAGAAACGCAATGAAAACTACCGAGAACACCAGCATGTCTTCCGCATCCGATCGTCTTCCGAAAGGTGATGGCGCTTTACACAAGGCAGCCATGGGCGCGCATCACGTTGTCGACAAAGTTGCCGGCGCCGCCGATGAAGCCGCGCGCAGGGCCATCCCCGTCATTGACCGTGCCGCGGAGTACGCCCACCAAACCGTGGATAAAACAGTGACCGGCGTTACGCCAGCCGCGGAGTGGCTCGACGAACAAGCCACGGCCTTGAATGCGACGCAAAAGAAACTCGTCGGCAGTACGCGTGAATACGTCGCAGCCAATCCACTGATGTCTCTGGGCCTGGCGCTGGCGGCCGGCTTCCTGGTAAGCCGCATCATCCGCAAATGATCCAAGCCGGATCGCTGCTGGACTCCTCCTCCGGAGATTGTGCCGCAGCGGCCCCGCCGCCAACCGAAGGAATCGTGGGCGGGATCGACAACGCGATTAACTTGGTGCGGCGGGTCTTGTCCGACTTGTTCCGGCTGTTTTCACTCGAAGCCCGGCGCGCCGGGCTCGCGCTCGCGTGGATGGTGGCGTTGGGTGCGATGGCCGCGATACTCGTCGTCACGGCCTGGCTCGGCCTCATGGGCGCGTTGGCCCTGTGGGCCGTTGCGCTTGGATGGACCTGGGTGGGCGCCATGGTCGCGATCGCGCTGGCGAATTTTCTGATGGCGGCGATCGCCATGCTTGCCTGCCTGGGCATAAGCCGGAATCTGCTTTTCCCCGCTACCCGGCGACAGCTAGACGCAGCTCCGGCTCGATCGGACGCGGCATGAAACGCCCGCCCACCCGGTCAGCTATTTTCTCCGCAGAATGTCGGCTCGCGCAGTCCAGGCGCGCGTCGCACGAAAGTTTCGCGCAAGTCCGGTCGGCCATACGCTCGCGGCTCGCGCAGCCGTCGTCCCTGCTCGTTGCGACGGGCCTGTGAGCCTTGTTCGGCGTTTGGTTCGCGCGCCGCAACAAGCCGCGCGTCAAGCAGGGTGCTGTTTCAGTGCTGGCGCCGATCGTTGGCCTGGTATCCACACTGCTGGTTCGTTTCGGCCTGCAACGTCTTGCCGACACCTGGACACGCCTTCGCGATTCCGGTTCGGCGGCGAGCTAGTCCTGTGGAGACATTGGCGACGTTACCGTGCCAAGTTAAGTCATGCAGCATCGGTTGTGAAAGCAGGACACAAGGGCGGCGCGCGCCGGCCCTGTTCATTTCAGGTTATGTGCGCAAGCGTACAGAACCTACCGCGA
>DATEYP010000153.1:0-2553 GCA_035256085.1 Acidiferrobacterales bacterium | reverse complement strand
CGAACGCCGGCCTCTACGGCCCGGCGGAAACGCAACTCTTCGATCACGTCGTCCCAGGTGGCGTTCTCGGGCAACATGTCGGCCAGATGGTGCAGTTCGTGTTTGACGCTTGCGGCCATGGAGGGGCTTCCTTCAGTCTCGATACAATATCCGGTAAAAAAGTATATGCCGCGTTATGTCATTTTGCCAAACATAGCCTCTTCCAATATGAAATGAGTCTGAACGGGGGCATGGCTGGTTCTGCCCACGGCCGGAAAAACCCGCTAGAATACATGCTTGGGACGGCGTGGCCGTCTGTTTTTTAGGTCAACAGGGAACGCCCGCATGCAGACCTGGCTTGTCACCGGCGGTGCCGGTTTCATCGGCGCGAACTTCGTGCTGGCGGCGCGCCGGCTGGGGCTGGCACACATCGTCAACCTCGATCTCCTGACCTACGCCGGTCACCCCGAGAACCTCGACGGCTTGAGGACCGACCGCGACCATGTGTTCGTGCATGGGGACATCGGTGACGAAGCGCTGGTCGCGCGGCTCCTGGCTGAGTACAAGCCGTCCGCAATTGTTAATTTTGCCGCCGAATCGCACGTCGATCGCTCGATACTCGGACCGCAGGCCTTTATCCAGACCAATATCGTCGGCACGCACACACTACTGGCCGCCGCGCGCAGTTACTGGCAGGGTCTGGAAGGTGGGACGAAGAGCGCATTCCGCTTCCTGCATGTCTCGACCGACGAGGTGTACGGCAGCCTTGGAGCGAACGACCCGGCCTTTACCGAAGAACACCCATACCAGCCGAACTCGCCGTACGCCGCGAGCAAGGCGGCGGCCGATCACTTGGTGCGCGCCTATTTCCACACCTTTGGCCTGCCGGTGCTTACCACCAATTGCTCGAACAACTACGGGCCGTTTCAGCACCCGGAAAAACTCATTCCGCTCGTTATCCAGAATGCGCGCGCCGGCAAGCCGCTGCCGATCTATGGCGATGGCCTGCAGGTACGCGACTGGCTGTTTGTCGAGGATCACTGCACGGCCATCAGAACGGTTCTGGAGCAGGGTCGGCCGGGCGTGACTTATAATATAGGCGGCAATGCCGAGCGGGCGAATCTGGAAATCGTGCAGACCATCTGCCGGTTGCTGGACGAACGCTTTCCGAACGATGCGCCGCACGCGCGTCTGGTCACGCATGTTGCCGACCGCCCCGGGCACGACCGGCGCTACGCGATCAATGCGTCCAAGATCAGGCGCGAGCTTGGTTGGCAGCCGGCTATGAGCTTCGAGCAGGGCATTGAAATGACCGTGCAGTGGTATCTGGACAATGCACCATGGGTCAAGGCGGTGAGCAGCCCCGAGCACCAGGATTGGCTGAAGAAGAACTATCAACAACAGGGCCGCAGTTCATGAATGACGATCCGCGCGAAGCTCAATGCCAAGAGTTACATTACAGGATAAGTCCGGGATTCGACCCCCACCCTAACCCTCCCCCTTCCAGGGGGAGGGCGGGGGAGGGGGTGCAATGCGAAAGGTCAGTACCAATTGTGTTTGGGCAAGGGCTCTCATGAAAGGCATTATTCTCGCCGGCGGCGCCGGCACGCGGCTCGCGCCGCTCACCAATGTCATGAGCAAGCAGCTGCTGCCGGTGTACGACAAGCCGATGATCTACCATCCCTTGTCCACGCTCATGCTGGCCGGTATCCGTGAGATATTGATTATCTCCACGCCCCAGGACCTGCCGCGCTTCCGCGAGTTGTTTCAAGATGGTTCGCATCTCGGGCTGGCATTCGAGTACATCGAGCAACCGCGTCCGGAAGGCATTGCCCAGGCATTCATTCTCGGGCGCACGTTCCTGAACAACGGCCCGGCGGCGCTGGTGCTCGGCGACAATATCTTCTATGGCCATGGTATGCCCGAACAAATGCAGGCCGCCACGCGCCTGGAACACGGCGCCACGATATTCGCTTACCACGTCAAGGATCCGCAGCGTTATGGTGTGGTGCACTTCGATGCCGACGGGCGCGCCGTCGACATCGAAGAAAAACCGCAGCAACCAAAATCGAATTACGCCGTCACCGGTCTTTATTTCTACGACAAACGTATCTGTGACATTGCCGCTTCGATCAAACCATCGGCGCGCGGCGAGCTCGAAATTACCGACGTGAACCGCGCCTATCTTGCCGACGGCTCGCTGCGCGTGGAGAAGCTCGGGCGCGGTTCCGCCTGGCTCGACACCGGCACGCACCAGTCCTTGCACCAGGCGGCCAACTACATCCAGGTCATCGAGGCGCGCCAGGGTCTCAAGGTGGCGTGCATCGAGGAGGTCGCCTACCAGATGGGCCTCATCGACCAGGCGCAACTGCAGAAGCTCGCCGCCGGCATGGGCAACGAATACGGCGCCTATTTGCGCGAGGTCGCCGCTTTTGGGCGCGAGGCGCGTTGAAGGAAATCGCTCAGCGAAGAATACATGTCCCCTCTCCCCGCTTGCGGGGAGAGGGTTAGGGAGACGACCGCAGGGATGCGGGAGGTAGGGCAACGCCGGGAGCGGTTGCCGAGGGGTGCTTG
>DATEYP010000152.1:0-17041 GCA_035256085.1 Acidiferrobacterales bacterium | reverse complement strand
ACGCTGCGCGCGCAACTGATCGACGTGCGCGGCGAACGGGTACTGGCCGTGAAGCAATTCGATGAATCCGAGAATGCCGCCAGCGACAACGCCTATGGCGGCGTCACCGCCGCGAACCGGGCGCTGCAACGGATGCTGGATCAGCTGGCGGACTTTTGTGTAAACGAGTCGGTTATTCAATAGCAGACTTTAACCGCGGATGAACGCGGATGAATGCAAATGAATCCTGCCTTGGATGCACCGATGCCATTCGCCCTTTTGGCGGGCTGGCCAATACAGGCAGCGCATTGAGTATCCACGTTTATCTGTGTTCATCTGCGGCTAACCGCTTTTACGTAAGATCAAACCAGCACTTGGCGCGTCTCTGAAAAATAACGATACATCTGCCGTTCAATGCGCGGATCGATCATCACCTCAGGACGCCTGCCATTCGGACAGGCGAGTCGCGGGGTCGTACCGAACAGGCGGCAGATCAGCGGACGTTCGGCGTAGACCTGGCATCCATGCTCGCCAAGGTGCGGGCAGCTCAGATCGGCCAACGCCGCCGCGTGCTCCGCGTCGCTTTTGACCGGGAGCCTGGCCATCTCTTCGCTCGACGTGGTGACCGGCCCGCAGCAGTCGTGACAACTGGGTACGCACTCGAACTGAGGAATATGCGCGCGATAAAACCGGACTTTCTGGCCGTTGCTTGTCATTGGATGTAATCCCCAGGCCGGTAGGCAGCCGTTCGCCTACCGTCAGATACAGCAAACTACATGACCAACCTGTGGTGCTGGACGAATATCGTACTTAAAATTGAATCCTTCCATTCCTTTCAATCTCGCCCTTGCCGGAATCAGCGGCCTGAAACCATCGCTCACGCAATTACACAATATACCGGATATACCGGCCATTATTTCCCGATATCCAAAAACGGTTTCGTGGAGAAATAGACCACGACAGCAATCGCCGCCAAATAGACGACAAACCGGACCGGATTCCCCCGGATGAGGTCAAGGATTGTTCGATGTTTACCTTCTTGTTGCAGTTGTAAATATTCTCCCCTTGCCCGAATCTGCCGCTCGCGCTGGTACTGGTCAATGAGCAATCTGGCTTGCGGCCTCTGGCTTTCATCGTTCAGCCATATTGCCGGCACTGATACCGCCCAATTCCCGGCCGGTGTTTCGTAATAGTCAATGCCGTTTCTGTTCAGCAAGGCGCGGATGTCCTCTGCCTCGTCATCGGGCACGCCGTTCAGCTTGAATAATAGAATAGGCAAGAATACAGCCCCACTTCGTTGGTCCTGGCATACCGGGAAGAGCAGTAAACCTAAAACGGCGTTCAGCCGCAGATGAACGCAGATTATCGTAAACGCATCATGCCATGGCTGCACCGGGGCCATTCACCCTTATGGCGGTTTGGAGAATAGAGGCAGCGTATTGAATATCCGTGTTCATCTGCGGCTGACTGCTCTTTCCAGGAAAATAGTGCGCGCCTGCATCGATGCAATCTACCACCTCCATCCTTGGTGTCGTGGAGCGCGAAGGATAACTGCATGCGCAGTGGCACCTCAATCTGAGGGTTGGACCCAATACCGTAACAGATCGTGCAGATCGAGTTTCGCTTCCGCCACTCCCTGGGGGTCTGACGCCCTCTACGGCCGACCGGCGACCGGTGTCGTCTCCGGCGCTGCCAGATAGTGTCTGAGCCAATCCAGCGTTGCCGCCCAGGCTTCTCTTCCCGGTTCCGGCTGCTTGAAATTGAACACATGGCCCTGGCCGGGAAATACCAGTAGCTTGACGGTGCGGCCCAGGTCTTGCAGGCGGTCGGCCAGGCGCTGGGATTCCTCCGCGGACGCTGAAGTATCGTTTTCGCCATGGATCAGCAGTACCGGTGCCTGCATGTTTTCCGCCTGTGGCAAGGGCGAGGCCCGGCGCAACATCTGGCGAAACGCTTCTTCGCTTGTTGCCTGCGACTCCTTCTTGAAATACCAGCGGATAACGCGATACACCTGCCGACGCATGGGGTTGCTGTAGTGGGTTGGATCCAGCCAGTACTCGAAATCGGTGACCGGATAATAGGCGATGACGGCTTTCACCTGACTGGGCGCGTGCTCGGCGATCAGCAGGCTGTAGACCCCGCCTTGCGAAAAGCCCAGGGTGGCCACGCGTGTGCCGTCCACCGCCGGATTACGCAACACGTATTCCAGCGCGGCGGTGACATCGGCATCCGCCCGCCAGACAAACAGGCTGCCGCGGTATTCGCCATCGATCAACCTGCGGTAATCCGCCGCCACGGCGACATACCCCTGTCTGGCAAGATCCCAGATCACGCCCTGCATCTCGGCGGCCTGCTTGCCCGCCTCGGGGTGCACCAGCACCGTGGGAAATCGACCCGTTCCTTCTGGTCTTGCCCAGCGCAGACGTATCCATAGCTGGCCCTGGCGTATCTCTTCGTTCCAGCTCACGACGCCGGCTGGCGCCAGCTCCGGGTGAATCAAATAATGATTGGGTGGCTGACAGGCGCCGAGCAGCGCCACACACAGGAACGCCACACTCGTGCGCGCAAACTTCGGTAACAAGGAGTAGCGTGACTGCATGAGAATTATTCCAGACACGATGACAGCATTCTCCGCCAGCGGGATGCGCTACGCGCAAGGGCAGCGCGTCGCGAGGCACGACAGTAAAATGCCGGGTGATGCATTCATTTCCCCAGCAGCTGGCTTGTTAGCGAAACGAAAACCGCGCTGTCACTTCATTTGTTTCGGCCTTAATCAGCCAATCCCGCATAGACATTCTGTACATCATCATCCTCATCGATGGCTTCCAGGAACTCCTCGACTTCGGCGCGCTCGGTAGCGCCGAGCGTCACCGGGTTTTTTGGCCGATAGCCCAATTGCGCGGACTGCACGTTAAATCCATGTGCCGGCAAGGCGCGCGCAACCGCATCCAGCTCGGTTGGGTCGGTGAGGAACAGCGTGGCCCCCTTATCGGCCGGCTCCAGATCGCGCGCGCCGCCCTCGATGGCGGCCGCCTCCGGGTCGGCGCCGGGCGTTTGCGGGGTTGCCTCAATCATGCCGAGATAGTCGAAATCCCACGCCACCGAACCCGAGTTGCCCAGCTGCCCTTTGCGAAACAACATGCGAATGCTGGTAACCGTGCGGTTCACGTTGTCCGTCAGGCACTCGACAATCACGGGAACCCGGTGCGGCGCAAAACCTTCGTAGGTGAGCTTCTCGTAATGCACCCCTTCGTCCACCAGGCCGGCGCCCTTCTTGATCGCGCGCTCGACGGTATCCTTGGGCACGGATGCCTTCTTCGCCTGTTCCATCGCCATGCGCAGGCGCGGATTCATGTCCGGATCGGCGCCTGCGCGCGCGGCGACCATGATTTCCTTGGATAGCTTGGTGAAGATCCGGCCCTTGGCAGCGGCCGTCGTCTCCTTGATCTTGGTTTTCCACTGTGCGCCCATGCCTGCGTCCTCTCAATGAAGCGATTGCCATATTTGCTATTTTACTTCGTAGTCGCGCGCGCCGAAACTCGCCGGGGCGAATGCAGGTTTCGTCCCTTACTGTCGCTTCATTTCGGCGGCGGCACCGAACCGGCGTAGAACGCTTCGCACTCTCCACCAGACAATAGATCCTTGCCCTTCTTGAGCAGCGTGACCGCCGGGCCGGTCAGGGACTTGAGTATTTTTGGTTTCTCAACCACTGGTTTCTGGAAACTGCCGCGCACCCTCTGCCGCAGCGTGGCGCATCCCTTGGCGTCGATCACTGCCACAATCACGTCGTTGAACCGCTGGTTCACGAAATCGAGCCCACCCCGGAGTGCGATCCGGTTCTTATTCGTCGCCAAGGCCACGTCCTGCGCCTGCGCCACGCCACGCTCGATATGCCAGTCGGAGACGAGCATCCGAATCTCGCTGCGGCCCCCCGATCCTTGAAAGATGCTGGCAAAGCTGTATCCCTTGGTGATCACCAGGCCAATGGGTCCGGCAATGAAGAAGGCGCCGACGTCAACGAGGTTGAAGTTCTGACTGGACTCAAGCCGGGAAAGCTTCTTGTCAATGTCGATGTCGTTGAGTATGAAATTCTCGCTCCGAAGAGAGACCTCTCCGGCCGCGGTCTGCATCATGTCGTTAACGGTTTGGCCCTGCATCGACAGCGTCGCGGAGAAGTGCATTGGCCCTTCTGCGACCTTCTGCGGCAGCAAGACCTTGAAGAACTCCTCGATGTTGAACTGCGACAGCTTGTACTGGACGTGGTAAAGGGGGGCAGCGCCCGAATAATCTGCCTGGATGCTTCCCGTGCCTTGCCCACCGAAGATACGCATCGTGACCGACTTAATTTCGATGGCGGCATTTTTTCCGTTGACTGAGAACTTCAAGTCGGACACGGTAACGTCCTTTTTCCGGATTTCCTCGCACGCAAGTTCCGCCTTGATGGAAACAAGCTTCAGGAAATCCCGGCTTTTCCCTCCCGGAAACCGCAGACGACCGACATCCAGGCTGCAATGCCCGGCCTCGAAACCTTCCCCGGATTGTGTGTCCGTGTAGAGCAGGGTTCCGTCTGCCAGGGAAATCCTTGCCAGGTTCAGGGCGGCTATCGTTCCTCCGGCCGACTCCGGTTTCTCGAAGTTGTACGTGCCATCGAGGCCACGTTCGATGGAGATCCGCGGTTTTTTCAACGCGATCTTCCCGATTCGGACTTCCTGCAGGAACAGAGGAAGAACGTCGATCCAAAGCCATGTGTCCTCCGCCGAGACGACGTCCGCCCCCTGGTTACGTATGTGTACGTCCTCCAGCTTGACGAGCAGGCCTGGGAAGAAACCAAATCCCAGACGGCCGCCGACTTTCACTTCCATCCCCAACGCCGCCGAGGCGGCCGCTTCCAAACGCGGCTTGTGGGCGTTGACGTCCACAAAAAGTAACAGGGCCAGCGCGGCAAGGACGACGAGGCCGGCGATTCCGCCGGCGATAAAGAGAACAACTTTAAGTGATTTGAACATTGGCCTGATCCGGTGTCGCAGTAATTCTAGCGGCACCCGGCATACGCAGCATAATCGCCGGCAACCCTACGTGAACCGGGCAATGCGATGATCACGGCGCCGCTGGCCAGCAACGCGAATACGCTGCGTAGGATCAGTTATAGTTTCTGCGCGACGACACGCCCCTCGGGATTCACAAATACCCGATAGCGATTCCCGTCCTGGCAAGTCGCGATGTGATCGTTGTCGCCTTGCCGTTTGACGCTGACAACCTGACCACAGGGCAAACCATGGAGCGCAATCACGGCCGTCATATCCTTGGCGAGCGACACGTCATCCGCCAGCGAGGGTACGGCGAAAAATGCCATCGTCACGATCAGGGACAGACACCTCACATGTTTTCTCATTGCGATTCTCCTGCCGTCATATGTTAAGAGAGGAAAACTTGGCCGGATCCGCCAGGATGCCCCAGATCACCTCGCGCGACGCCACGATAACACGGGCCAGCGATGGGTCGCTGTCCTGCAGCAGCGAGAGCACCTTGAGGAGCAGCATTTCGTATGGTTGCCGGAGCTCGGTGAGACTTGTTTTGGTTCGCCCCTGGTAATGCGCCCGAAATTGATCCAGCAGGTCATCGATCTGATTCTTTAGCGTGATCTTGGTAAACACGCCAATGGCGCTGGTCTCGCGCAGTCGTTTTTCCAGCATTGCCAGATCCAGCGGCGGCAATGCCTCCCGCTTTCCAGGGCCTGGCTTGGCGTTTTCCTTTTTCCGGGTCTGCTCTGCGGGGACCGTTGTCGGGGCCCTGACATCCGGTGAATCAGTCTTGGTGACGCCCGGTTCCGAGGAGCCGGTCGTGGGCGGCGCGCGCCCTGCTCCGACGCAACCTGCCGTCAGGAGGATAAAGAAGAGTCCTACGATGCGTGTGGCAGGCGTCAGCAAGAGAGCACCCCGGGACCGAGAGGAACAGTGGAACGCATTCTAACGAACTGCGGCAGAGTGGTCTTGTGCGCAGGGACAGGCCATTTGGCCATCTGCGAACCCTCCAGGCGCTGTCAGATCACTGTTCTTCGCACGGCACGGCTGCGCTGGCCGGATAGCAGCGACGGGGCGCGCCCTGCTGAGCGGTCTGCTGCCAACATCCTTGTTGGCGGTTCATAGGTTCAGGAAATCATTTTCCTGAGGCGTCGACGCAGCGCTTTAGGCTGTGCGGCTTTCTCCGCCGCCTGCACACCGCTCACCACCCCCTTTTCGACCAGCTGAAAAAGCCTATGTGCTGCCTTTGCGGTAGCGTGCGATTCACGCGCCGACTTGAGGGTGGCGCGCGCAGAGGCCAGCTCGGTCTGCACCAGTTTGCGCGCATCGCTGGCGACTGCCTTAACTTGCTTCGCATTGGCGCGTTGTACGCGCTTGAGTGCATCGGCGGCGCGCGTCTTCAGGCGGACGGCTTTCTTGGATGCCGCGGCGAGAGACTTTTCAGAAGCGGCAAGCGCTTTCTCGGTAGTCTTGCCCCAACCGGCAACCGCCTGCATGGCGGACTTTTCTGCTGACGAGATCGCTTTCATCACGGAGGCCGCGCGTGCCGCGGGAGAGAATTTCGTTTTGAAGGCCATGAGATCAATACCTCAGGTGGTATGGAGCGATGGACTATAACACACACAACCAACGAACAGGGTCGTGAACGCCGCCATTGCCATCGGCAGCGATGATGGTGGATACCGGGTGAAGGCTGCGCTCGAAATGCACGTCCGCGCTGAACCGACGCGTGCCGATTACCGCTTGCCCGAGAGGCCAGGAAACCCTTGCGGGCAAAATCATTTCGGCGGCAGGGATTCGTTGAACTGCATGCAAAGGACGACCCATTGGCTCAAGTCCGTATCGGATTCGATTCCAGTCGTATCAACATAGACGTAGCCTTTCATTGGTTTCCCGGTGAAATCCATTTCCCGAACATGCGGGCGCTTCAAGGAATCCGCATATTCAGCCGGACCGACACGGGCCATGAGCGAATCTCCGAGGATTCCAACGAGCATGTGCCCACGGTACATGAACGCCAAACCACCGAACATTTTCTTCTCGCTGACGCCGGGCCGGTCCACGAACAGCTCCCTGAGTCTCTCGGCAAGGCCTTCGTCGTATGCCATGTATCCTCCTAATCCGATGGCGGAATGCGTTCAGAACCCCTTTTATTCACCGTTCCTTACCGGCTGCGAACGCGCGAACCGGCCGGACGTACACCGTCCTGTAGACGGTTCTGGTTGCGCCGTTTCCGTCAGTTCCGTAAAACGTCACCCCGGCGATACGCGCGCCGGCCGTTGACCGCCGCGCGCATTACCGGTTAATCCGCATAATAATCCATGACTTAGGTTTTGCTGCGTACATGGCCCAGCTGACTGGTGCCGAGCAACGAGCCACCATTCGCTCTGGCACAAATACTGCATTTTCTCATGGACCAAGAACGCCAGGGGGTGGCCCATGGGTAGCGCAATTACCGCACAGAACTACAAAACCGCCGACCTTACTGAATTGGTGGGGACACAGCTGTTCAGGCAGGTGAGCATGGCCCAGGTTGCAGGTCTGCTCCGCTATTGTCCCACGCTCGCGCTCATGAACGGCGAGCGGCTGATTGTGCCGGGGCAGACGATCGATCGCGTCCATCTGCTGCTGCAAGGACGCCTGCAGGTGTTCGATGGCGAGCCAAACGGGAAACCGGTCGGGCAGGTCCGGCAAGGCGAATGCGTCGGTCTTTCATCGTTTGTCGACCGCCAGCCGTGCCACGTTTCCATCGTGAGCGAGGGTATAAGCCGCCTGCTGGTGCTGGATGAAGAACGTCTGACGGCGCTGATCAACAGCCCCACCACCGTTTCCCGAAATCTGCTGTTCTTGTTGATGACCTACCTGCGCCACAAGGCGGCGCGTGACCCGGTATCGGCAGCACCTCCAGCTGCATGCGCGCAAACTTACAATCATATCGATGCGGTGACCGGACTTCACAACCAGGGCTGGCTGGACGAGACCCTCGATCGCATGATTCTGCGCGCCGCCACGGATAGCGCGCCACTCTCGCTGCTGGCGGTCGACTTGCTCGACCTGCCCGGGCTGACCGAAAAATACGGACAGGAACTGCTCGATCTGTCAATGCGCGGGATCGCCAATACTCTCGGTGCTTCAATCCGCCCGACCGACCTGATCGCGCGTCACGCCTCGGGCCGGTTTGTCATCATGCTGCCGGGCGCGGATCAGGAAAACACCGATATGGTGGCGGCACGCATCCAGCAGATCGTCAACGGCACGGAAGTTGTGATACCCGGCGTGTGCGTCCTGCCACCGATGAAAATCGTCGTGGGCGGGACCAGGATGAGCGCCTTCGTCTCCAGCCGCAAACTGGTGGACAACGCATTTGCCGCGCTGGAACGGAATCGCGCGAATATGCTCGTGGCCGTGAACGAATCGGCGACTGAGACCATGGTCGAGCCGGTGTCAGCGGTAGCGGTCATCGGCGACACCCCTGCGCTGGAAACGCAATCGATGGATGCAGCGGAACCGGTCTCCGCTGACTCGGGCGGCGTCTGTCCGATATCGCCACAGCAACCGTGACAGATGTCACATTCTCCGGCAGCGTCACAGCGGAGTCCGTACCCGTGGTCCTGCAGGCAGACATGCTCGCCGAAAGCGGCGCCGTGGCGCCAGTGGCGCAGCCCGGCGCATCGTCTCACCCCGCTACCTGATCAGCAAAATGGGTACCGGTCCCGTGATCAGGGGCCGGTACCCAATGGCATTGAACTTGAGCCCCGACTCCGCTCCGGTGTCACGATCTGGATGTGTCGAATGATCAGGTCTGTTTGTCTGCGTTTCGCCCTGATTACCAGATTAAATACGATGCGACACCGAATGCGATGACAGACAGGATGCTCGCTGCGATACAAACCAGGGATACGCGCCGAAGCCTTGTCTCGGCGACCGCCGCGGCTTGTTCCAGGGCTGCCACGGTGCTTTGCAGTTGCGCCGCAAGTTCTTTGATGTGCGACGCGTTTTGAGAGGCGGCCGATTGCAGTTCGGTAATTTGTTGCTGCAGGATCGCCTGATTGGCAGCGGCGTCGGCATGCTTCTTGGTGAATACCGGGACGGCAGCGGAAACAATGGTCCCGATATGCGGCAGAATGGCCTTGAGCGCGGGGACAATCCATACAGCCATAATTTTACCCTCGAAGCGATGTCAGGTCGCAATTGTTGACGTAATTCCGGTTGCAGTCGAGTCCGGTCGCATTGGCGCCACTCCCGGCACCCGTTGGACCGGGGCTGAGAGAATGCGCGCTCGCCCGGGCTAGTGCCCCGCCGTCGGTTCCTCCACCGGCGGCACGCCGCCCATGGCCAGCTCCCGCAGGCTGCTGCCGTGCAGCGATGCGTCCACCGCCTCTTCCACGCGCGCCAGCAGTCTCTCCACCTCGGCTTCATGCGGCAGGATCTCGGCACTCTGGCCGGGCTCCTCCTCGGCGGCGCGCAGGGTATCGAGCAATTGCTTCACGCTGATCGTTTCAAATGAGCGTGCCGGGATATACAGCGGCGGATCGTCTGCGGTATCGGTGATGTAACCGGCGTGCTGAAGGGCCGTGAGCACAATCTCGATCGACATCACCGGCACACCGAGCCGGCTGGCAAGGGCCTCGAGCGACCAGGCCGGGGTGTTGGTGTAGTAGTTTCGGCCGATGAACGTGACAATCAGCAGGGCGATTTTTTCCTTGACGCGGTTGCTGAGCTGGAACTCGCGCCGCGGCGTGGCCAGCAGCGCCGGGTACTGATGGTAACAGGCGATGCTGGCGCCGATGAGCACGATGAGCCAATTCAGATACAACCAGATCATCGAGAAGATCACAATCGCGAAGCCGGCGTAGATCGCCGTGTACTTGGTCGAAGCCGCGATGAAGGCGGCGAAGCCCCAGCCGAGCATCTGCCACAGGACCCCTGCGACGGAGGCGCCCACCAGCGCCGATACCACGCGCACGCGCGTGTTGGGCATGAGCACATAGACGAAGCCGAAGGCTGTGATCACGAACAGGAAAGGAAGCACCGTTGCAACAAGCTTAACCAGGGTACCCAGGGGTTCGATCGCGATCAGGGCCTGCACAGTGCTGCTGCCGAAGAAGGCCGCCGTGACACCCATGGCCGAGAAGGTCAATAACGGGCCGGTCATGAGCACGCTCAAGTACTGGGTGAAGCGCTGGGCCAGGGGGCGGGCGCTCTTGACGCGCCAGACAAAGTTGAAGGAGAGCTCGATCTTCTGCAGCAGGGTGACGACCGTATAAATCAGCAATCCGAGGCCGAGCGCGCCGAGCACACCGACCTTGATGTTGTCGACAAAGCCAATCACCTGGTTGGTGATCTCTACCCCTTTCTCACCCATTGGTGCGAGCAGCGCCAGCAATGTCGGGCGCACCTGGTTGTGCACGCCAAATGCCTTGAGCACCGAGAACGACAGCGCCAGCAGCGGCACCAGCGAAAGCAGCGTGGTGTATACCAGACTCATGGCGCGTAACGTGAGCTGGCCTTCGGCGAGATCGCGCCCGACCGCATACACCATGCGCAAGGCATGAACGAGCCGTCGGCGCAGCGCAGAGGCGGCACCAAGATCCCTGCCCCAGAGAAAATCGTTGGAACGCCTGGTGACTTGTGCGAGCAGTTTCATGGGCCTGCGAGGCGTGGCTGCTGTGAGGTCGACCCATGATACCTCGCTCAGGGACAGATACCAGTGACCGTGGATATCTTGATGAAAGCCCCCATCCCCTGCCTTGGCAGAGGCATGGATGCGTGCAACACCTGGCGCCAGGATGCTCAAGGTGGCAAGCAGCATCAGCCGTTTGTGAATATCGCTTCGACGTCGAAACCAGGCAAAGCCAGCAAAGATAATCAATGTGGAGACGATCGAGAGTTGCGCTATTTTTGATTAAAGGGTACTGGCCCTTAGGTCTCCCCTTATGTTGCTTATGTTGACCGTTTCTTTCTATGATATAAACCTCTACCGATATCAATCTTCGAGTTACCGGCCATACCTCTGTGCCTGCCCGCGTATTCTTGTTTCTATGCCGCATCGCGCCGATTAAGAAGTTGCTGTGGCGATGGTGGTATGAATTCCTGGCGGGCCTGCACCGCACCGGGGATTGGTCCTTTATGAATTACGGCTACGCCGCAATTCCCGCCGATCCCATTGCGCTGGATGCAAGCGACGAATCCAATCGATACAGCGTGCAGCTCTATCACGCCGTGATCAACGGGGTGAATCTTGCGAATCGGCGGGTGCTCGAAATAGGGAGCGGCCGTGGCGGAGGCGCCGCCTATATCAAGCGCTACCACAAACCGGCGGCGATGGTGGGGCTCGATTTCTCCGCCAAGGCGGTTGCCTTGTGCAACGAAGTCTACAACATTCAGGGCCTGAGCTTTGTTCAAGGTGACGCCGAGGACCTGCCGTTCGACGATAACGCCTTCGATGCAGTCATAAACGTTGAATCATCGCACTGCTACGGATCGGTGGACGCATTTCTCCGCCAGGTGCGACGGGTACTGCGGCCCGGCGGATACTTCCTGTATGCGGATTTTCGGGACCTGGAAAAGTTGGAGAACTGGCGGCAACAAATCCGCGATTCAGGACTCATACTGATCAACGAGACAAATATTACCGCCAATGTCGTTGCTGCCCTGGACGCGGACGATGAACGTAAAACCCATTTAATCGACAAGCTTGTGCCAAGACTGTTGCTCAGTGCGTTCAAGGATTTCTCCGGCGTAAAGGGTTCCGCGATTTACACAGAGTTCCAGTCCGGTGTTACGCCGTATTTACGTTTTTTGCTGCAAAAGCCGCAATGATCAGCCTGACCATATTGTTGGAAACCGAGACCTGACTCGATCTTTCCGCTGACCCCATCGTTCCAATCCAGTAGCCGTCAATGGAAAAAATCGATTACAGCGCCGAAATGCGCAAGCACAACTCCCTGACCGTGCGCCTCGCCTTCCTGGCGCTCGGCACACTGTTCGTGGCGCTTGGCATTGCCGGTGTTTTTCTGCCCGTGCTGCCGACCACGCCGTTCATGCTCCTGGCCGCCGCCTGTTACGCCCGTGCATCGACACGCTTCTACAACTGGCTGCTCAACAACCGCCTGTTCGGCCCAACCATCCTCGAATGGCGACGTTACCGCAGCATTCCCTATCGGGTGAAATGGACCGCCATAATTCTCATGGGGGCAACACTGAGCATATCGATCGTGTACTTCGTGCCCTGGCCGGAACTGCAAGTCGCACTGGCGATTTTCGGCATACTGCTCGGCGCCTACCTCTACAACATCCCGTCACGCGACCGGCCGCGTCGCTGAGGAGACGAATAGGCATTCAGCCGGTAACCGGGGCCGATATACACCCGGTACTTTCATTCACGACACTGATCACGGCTATTGGCGCTGGCCCCATATCATTTTCACTCGTCAATTCTCTACACTGCTTGGTGTCTAACCCCGCGAACTCTGTATACCAGGCCAACTCTGCATGCCGGCCCTGCTCGCGGGGAGGTGCGGCATTCTGCCACACCGGCATATTCCATAAATAGAGTGTTTTCCACACTGGATGACCGCGTCCTGGACTCACTCCTGACCGGTGCTTTTTTCTCCGCACTGCGGCTCCGACCTTGCCAAACCGCCCACACCGATATAATCTCGCGATCATATGATCGTGCGATCATATAGTGCGGGCGGCGGCGCAAGTCGCAGGCCATGCGCTCATCCCTTACAGAATGGAGGAGACAGACCATGTGGTATCCGATTCATGACAGAAAACTCCGGGCGGGGCTGTTGTTCGCCGGCCTGTGTCTGGCCGGCGCGCTTCCGGCGCAGGCCCAGAGCGCAGCGGCGGACCCGCAGGCGGCCGAGAAAAAGCAGCTGATGAGCTACACGCCCGAGCTGCGCGAGAAGGTCAAGGCGCTGTCGCCCCAGACCAAACAGATGCTTAAACAGGTTTCGGCCATGCACAACCGCCCGAGCCCGACGCTGACACTGCGCCAGGTGATGCAGGAGGTACTGGCCGACTACCAGAGCATGATCGCGGGCCTGGCCGCCGACAATGGTGCGCAGGCGGCCGACAGCGCACGCCGTCTGGCCAACCATCGCATCCCGCGCGGCGGCCTGCTGCCGTACTTCGGGCTGGACAAGGTCAACGACGCGGGTCTCGCGCCGCTCAAGACCTTCAATGACCAGGTGGAAGGCAGCGCCCTCAAGCTGGCCGAGGCCGCCGAGAAAGGCGACATGATCAAGGCCGCCACCTACGTGGGTGACATCACCACCGGCTGCGTTGCCTGCCACCAGGTTTTCCGCGGTCAGCCGGGCGTGTCGCCGCGGCTGCTGAATCCGGCCAGTGCAGCGGCCGCCAAATAATCCCTGAGGAGAAGAGACCATGCAATTCAACAAACAGATCCTGACGGCGGCGGCCGGTGCCACGCTGCTCGGCCTCGGCGTCAGCGCGCATGCCACCAATGGCGACCAGATGATCGGCGTGACCGCCACCCAGTGGGGCATGGCCGGCGCGGTGACCGCGGCGCCACAGGATGCCGCCACCATGATGTTCAACCCGGCCGGCGTCGCCGAGCTCGGCATCGAGGATGTACGCTTCGACATGGGCGTCGGCCTGCTTAACCCGCCGCGCAGCGCGAACGGCGTGGAAAGCGACTCCAACTGGTATCTGATGCCCGCCGGTGCGGTCGCGTTGAATGTCGACAACAAGTTGCATTTCGGCATGAGCATGGGCGGCCTGTCCGGCATGGGCGTGGATTTCCCCGATGTCATGCCGACGACTGGCGGAAACCAGGCCGTTGTGACCACCAAGCAGTTCTACAAAATCGCACCGGGATTCGGCTACAAGCTCAACGACCAGTGGACGGTAGGCGCGGCGCTGAATATCGACTATCAGAGCCTGGCGCTGTACAACGCCCAGTACGTATTGCCGCAGAACCAGACCTACGGCTACGGTTTCTCGCTGGGCACGATCTTCCACGTGAACGACAAGATCCAGCTGGGCGTGTCGTGGATCAGCCAGCAGCACATGAATCCGTTCAAGTGGAATACGGCCGGCGCGCCGACCGCGAGCGGCCAGATCGAAGCCACAATGGATGCCCCGATGCAGTATGCGATCGGCGCCGCCTTCCGCCCCGGTAACGGCTGGCTGATCGAGGCCGACGTCAAGCAGATCAAGTTCAGCGATGTGCTCGACACGCTGTACTTCGATCGTCCGGCCGGCTACACCGGTGCGGTCCCCGCTTCAGTCCAGTTCGGCTGGAGCGACCAGACCGTGTTTGCGCTCGGCGTGCAGAAGGAACTCAGCCCGAGCACCACGGTCCGGGTTGGCTACAACTATGGCGCCTCCCCGATCGGACCCGAGGACGTCGACACCAACATCGGCTCGCTGGCCATCGTCGAACACCATCTGGCGCTGGGCATGACCCGTCAGCTCGGCAAGCGTGTCGCCGGTTCGCTCTCTTATGTGCGTGCTTTCCCGAACGAGGTCGTTTCCAGCACGAGCACCAACCGCATCGAGCTCGAGCAGAACATCGTCAACTTTCAGCTTTCCTACAAGAACTGACCTCAATCGCAAGGAGAATCTCGCATGACTGTGGATCGCATTGTGCATTTCGTTGCCGGGTCGATGGTGCTGGTCAGCATCGCACTCACGCACTACAGCAACCCGAACTGGATCTGGCTGGGCGTGTTCGTCGGTGCCAACCTGCTGCAGAGCGGTATCACCAGCTTCTGTCCGCTCGCCTTCATGCTCAAGAAGTCCGGGGTGAAAGACGGCAGCTGCTGCTCCTGATAGGATAACGGCTGTACGGGGGCGGGCGGGACAACATCGGTATTGTCCCGCCCTCCTCCGGTTTTTCATGCCCGGCAAATCAGGGAGCGGTAGCAGCGATGCAGAAGAAGGTGAAGGCCCGGCGCAAAGCGGGCGAGGTCAGGCGCCAGGACGTCATTGCCGCGGCCCTCGACATCATCCGCAAGCACGGGGTCGACAAGCTCACCACCCGCGCGCTGTCACAGGCGGTCGGCATCGCCCAGCCCACCCTGTTCCTGCACTTCGGCAACAAGACCCGGTTGCTGGTGCTGCTCGTCGATGCCATCCAGGCACGCCTGCAAGAGGGCCTTAAGGGACTGGCGCTGGAGCGCCTGACCCCGCTCGAACGCCTCAAGACCGTCATTCGCTTTCATCTCGACTTTATCCAGAATCAGCCAGGCATCCCGCGCCTGTTGTTTTCCGAGGAGCTTCAGAAAGGCGACCCGGCCTTTCGCAAGCGCATGAACGAGCTGGTGGGCGGCTTTCTCCAGTTTCTGACCGGCCTGATCCAGGCGGCACAGCAGGCCGGCGAGGTGCGCAAGGATATCAATCCCGAGCAGCATGCCTGTCTGCTGCTGGCCATGATCCAGGGCCTGGCGTTCCGCTGGATCCTGTCCAACCACCGCTTCGTGCTGCGGGAACAGGCCGACGCCGTAATCGCGACGATTACCGACGGCTGGACCGGCAGAAAGACTTGATCCTGTGAACCCGGGGCAGCCCTGGCCCCGGTATTGATGAACCCGCCTCCGCCCCACGATTCACGGGTGGGCACCGCCCAACTTACTCTACCGCACCAAGATAGCGGCAGAGATCGGAGATTGCCAAATATTCCGAGACAACGATGCCCGCTGCGTTGAAGTCGATGGCATCGGGGTAGGGACTCGCCTGTTGGGCACGCTGTTTGGCTTCAAACAACCAGGCCGCCGCCCAACTGCGAAGTGCATCCACAGCGGCTGCATCAAGCTGTTGCTCCACCCGACCCAGAAGCGTCCAGAAGGCGTCACGGGAAAGCGAGGCATAGAGAGTGCTGATGTCTGGCAGGTGTCGGGCCTGGAGCGCCCGCTGCAGACGCTGGGCACGCTCATCGAGGAGCGCCGCGCGCGCCTGCTCGAAGTGATCGAGCAGGGTCTGCTTGATGGACACGAATTCGGCCTTGGCCTGTTCCCCCGGCTCGGTCTGAGTCGAGAGGAAGGTGATGAGCGCATCGAGCGCCGCAACGCGCTTCTCCAGGGTTGGCGATTGCCGCGCCAGTTCACGGCAATAGGTATCCATGCCGCGGGCGGTCAGTTGCAGGGTGATGGCATTTGTCGAGCGCACGCATGCAGCCTGTCAGGTAGGTCGATAGGGGCGGAATGGTTAAAGCGGAATCCCACCGTCCCCGTTTGCTCAGTTGATGTGAATGGCCAGGCGCGGCGGCGCCGGAGCGGCCCACCCCTGGACCGATCAGAAACTCAGACCAGCCGGTGTTTCCCGGGGTGCAGCGTGTCCAGCCGGCGCAGGATCTCGTCGCGGCGGTTCAACAAGGCGTGGCCGCTCATGCGACTGAATACTGCCTCTTCGTGGGCGTTGTGTTCAACGAGCGCCTGATACAGGGGCTTGAGACATTCCTCGAAATGATCGTAATCCTTGTGCTTGATGACAATCGCCAGGGAATGCAACAGACCGGCCAGTTTTTCATGCTCGTAGCTCAAGTCGCCGATCTCGTCGTCCGGATCGCCAGCCTCCTCCTTGAAAAACGGATACAGCACCTCGTCTTCCATCCGCATGTGCAACTTGAGTTCGTCAACGAACGCGTTGAACCGCTGCACCGCCTCTTTCCATTCCCGCACACCCGCGGCAATCTCGCAGGCCTCCAGCGCCGCCTGGTGCTGGCGGTGATCGTGCACCAGCCAATTGGAGGAATCACTCATCTGTCGATCTCCGGGGCGATGGTTTCGTGGTTACAGGAAGGATAAGCGCCCTTTTACTCAATGGTCAACGGATAACTCCCGGATGACGAAGAGCCATGCGCCCTGCCACTGCCACTCCACCCCCTATGAGTTGATCGAGGCTATATTAGCGAAAACTGTTATCTGACTCGAAATCGCGGTAGGAACGCCCATTACTAGGCGCCCCCCGCACAGATCCGAGCGGGCCCGATTCGGGCACTCGGCTCCCACCTCGGGTGCGTGACGGCGAAGCGAGCGTTGGGCCACGGATGAAGGATACGCGGTGAAGGG
>DATEYP010000151.1:0-3080 GCA_035256085.1 Acidiferrobacterales bacterium | reverse complement strand
AGTCACGGTGCAAAGCACCGGCATTGTGCAGCCGCGCAACCGCCTCGAAGTCAAGCCGCCGCTGGCCGGACGCGCCGAAGACGTGTTGGTGCAGGAAGGCCAATTGGTAAAAAAAGGCCAGGTGCTGCTGTGGATGAGTTCCAGCGAGCGCGCGGCGCTGATCGATGCGGCCCGCGCCCGCGGCCCGGAAGAAGTAAAACGCTGGGAAGAGTTCTACCGCGCCACACCGGTGGTCTCGCCGATTGATGGCACCGTGATTTCGCGCAAGCTCGAACCCGGCCAGAGCTTCGCGGCCAGCGATGCGCTGCTGGTGATCGCCGACCGGCTGCTGGTCGAGGCGCAGGTGGACGAAACCGACATCGGGCTTATCCGCCTGCGTCTGCCGGCGCGCATCGTGCTGGATGCCTATCCGGGCGAGTCCGTGCCGGCCAGTGTCGGCGCGCTGGCCTACGAGTCCAAGACCGTCAGCAATGTCACCACCTATACGGTGGACGTGGTGCCGGCGCGAATACCGGCGCTGATGCGCAGCGGCATGACCGCGACCGTGACCTTCCAGATCGCGGCCAAGGACGATGTGTTGCGGGTGCCGACCCATGCGCTGCGCGACGACGGCGGCCAGAAGTCGGTGCTCGTGCCGGGCGCGGATGGCGTGCCGCGCGAACAGGCGGTGGAAACCGGGCTCAGCGATGGCCGCCAGACCGAAGTGATTTCCGGGCTCAACGAAGGCGACAAGGTGCTGGTCGTCCAGGCCAAGCGCGACAGCAAAAACCCCGGCGGTGCCAGCCCGTTATCGCCGCAGCCGCGCAAGAAAAAATAATCCATGATCGAACTGCGCGACGTCCACAAGACCTACAGTCTCGGTGGCAGCATCGTGCGCGCGCTGGACGGCGTTACGCTTTCCATCGAGCCCGGCGAGTTCATCGCCATCATGGGTCCGTCCGGCTCCGGCAAGTCCACGCTGCTGCATGTGCTCGGCCTGCTCGATGTGCCAGAGCGCGGCTCGTACCGCCTGCTGGGACGCGAGGCAGCGCGGCTCAGCGATGACGAGCTCGCCGTATTGCGGCGCGAAGCGATCGGTTTCATTTTTCAGCAATTCAACCTGTTGCCGCGCCTGACGGCGCTCGAGAACACCGCGCTGCCGCTGCTGTACTCGCAGGGGCATCTGAGCTTCGATTACGCCCAGACGCTGCTTGGCGAAGTGGGCTTGAGTGAGCGCGCCGGCCATCGGCCAAATGAACTATCCGGCGGCCAGCAGCAGCGCGTGGCGATAGCGCGTGCGTTGATCAACCGGCCGAAGCTGATTCTCGCCGACGAACCGACCGGCAACCTCGACAGCAAAAGTCAGGCCGAGATCCTCGCATTGCTGCAAGGCCTCAACGCGCAGGGCATCACGGTCATCATCGTCACGCATGAAGAGGAAATCGCGCGCATGGCCTCGCGCGTCATCCGCATGCGCGATGGTGCGATCCAGGCCGATGATCGCCACCGCCCGGCGCGCGGCCAGGCGGCGACGAGCGCGCAGGCACACGGCGTCACGCACCCCGGGGTGGCGGGATTCTTCGAGCACCTGCGCCAGGGCCTCAAGACGCTCGCCGCCAACAAGATCCGCACCGGGCTTTCCATGCTCGGAATCCTCATCGGCGTGGCTGCGGTGGTCGCAATGCTCGCGCTCGGCCAGGGAGCCAAGAAGGAAATCGAAGCGCGCCTCGCTTCGCTCGGCTCGAACCTGCTGATGCTGCGCCCGGGCGCGCCGCGTGTCGGCGGCGTCGCCATGGAGTCCGGCAGCGTGTTGCGCCTGACGCTGGAGGATGTCGCGCTGATCCGCGAGCGTTTGCCGGCAGTGCGCGATGCCTCGGCGACGGTGAGCGGACGGGCACAGGCCGGTTATCTCAATCGCAACTGGAGCACGCAAGTGCTGGGCACCGGCGTGTCCTATGCCAGCATGCGTGCCGCCCAGCCGGATGTCGGCCGATTCTTTACCGAGGAGGAGAACCGTCGGCGCGCACGCGTCGCGGTCATCGGCCGTACCGTGCTCGACAAGCTGTTCACTGACCAGGATCCGATCGGTGAAACCATTCGCCTCAACAAGGTGAGCTTCCAGGTGATCGGCGTGTTGCCGGAGAAGGGTGCCAACGCGTGGCGCGACCAGGACGACCTGATCGTGATCCCGGTCCAGACCGCCATGTACCGCCTGCTCGGCAAGACGTACGTGGACTACATCGATATCGAGGTCAACAGCGCGGAGGAGATCGCGCCCACCCAGCAGGCGCTGGAAGCGCTCATGTTTGCGCGCCATCGCATCCCGGTTTCGCAGCAGCAGGATGCGGTCAACATCCGCAATCTCGCCGACATCCAGGAGGCGCTGTCGGAGACCAGCCGCACCATGGCCTATCTATTGTCGTCGATCGCGGCGATCTCGCTGCTGGTCGGCGGCATCGGCATCATGAACATCATGCTGGTGTCGGTCACCGAACGCACGCGCGAGATCGGCCTGCGCAAGGCGGTCGGTGCGCAGCGCCGCGACATCCTCATGCAATTCCTGCTGGAGTCGCTGGTGGTGAGCGCCGTTGGCGGCCTGCTCGGTATCCTGCTTGGTGCACTGGCCACGCTGGTGCTGTCGGTGGCCGCCGGCTGGACCACCGCGATCACGCTCGGATCGGTGCTGCTGGCGTTTATCTTCTCCGCCGGCATCGGCATGGTCTTCGGCCTTTACCCGGCGCGCAAGGCCGCGCGGCTCAACCCTATTGACGCGCTGCGTTACGAGTGAGGAAGGTTATCTTCAACGTGAAGCTCAGCGGCGCGACTTGTTCGCGTCCACTGGCGCGTCTGGTTCGGCGCGCCGTATTCTCTCATCCAATGCCTTCAAATCCTGTTTGGATGCGTCCGGAACTGGTTCCATGACATAACGTGTAAGTAGTGGGTCGCTTCGCTCCAGTATGTAACCAGAATCTTTTCTTCCCGCGACATGCTTCTCCAGAAAAGCAATCGAGTATCGCCGGATAAGCTCGAACTGTTTCTCCGTTCCGCTCAGCAGCCGCGTCCGGCGATTGTCCGCGAAGCGATTGTTGAACGAAAAATGG
>DATEYP010000150.1:0-4371 GCA_035256085.1 Acidiferrobacterales bacterium | reverse complement strand
ACGGCGTTCAGGCTGTCGCCGCGAAAGTCGAGGCGCAGCTTGCGCGCCGGCTGTGCGCCGTCCCAGAACACGAACGGCCGGGTCACGACCTCGAAGCTGTTGCCGCGCCGCGCAAACCGGCCGGGTTCGTCGCCGGCGAGCATTTCCTTGTAACCGAGACGCGCGAACTCGGCAGCGAGCGCCTCGGGCGCGAGCTTCAGGCCGGGAAACAGTTCCAGCGGGCGCGCATACAGGCGCGCCGGCAACGCGAAGCGTCGCCCCTCGAAGGCATCGCGCACGCGGAAGTCGAGATACAGGGTGAAGCCGGCGAGTAGCAAAAGCAGAGCCAGACCGAACAGGCGCAGGCGCTTCCAGGTGAGGTACTGCCGGAACGTCGATAGTTTCATTAATCCTTTGAACGCGGAGCATGGACTGATGCCGCGTGTGCCGTTCAAATCATTATATAGGAACCCTCTCGCTCATGCCTCAGTGACATGTAGCGGCACTTGCTACCATCTCCTCTCCCCAAGCGTAATTAGAAGACGTCTACTTTATCAGGGCGCGCGCCACCGCTTCAGCCACTTTCATGCCGTCCACTGCCGCGGACAAAATGCCGCCGGCAAAACCGGCGCCCTCACCGGCCGGATAAAGCCCCGTTGTATTCAGGCTTTCGAAACTGTGCTCGTTGCGCGGAATACGGATCGGCGAGGAAGTACGCGTTTCGACACCGGTGAGCAGGGCATCCGGCATGGCGAAGCCCTTGATGGTCCGGTCGAATGTTGGCAAGGCCTCACGGATTGCCGCGATCGCATAATCCGGAAGACTGGTGCCCAAATCGGCGGGTGTCACGCCCGGCGTGTACGAAGGCCGTACCGAACCGAGCGCGGTGGAAGGACGCGCGGCGAGAAAGTCCTCTACGCGTTGCACCGGGGCATTGTAGTTGCCGCCGCCGAGCACGAAGGCACGCGACTCCAGCTCGCGCTGCAAGGCAATGCCGGCGAGCGGGTGCTCGCTGCCGAAGTCCGCCGGGGTGATGCCAACCACGATGCCGGCATTGGCGTTGTGGTCGGCGCGCGAATAGTGGCTCATGCCGTTTGTCACCACGCGCCCTTCCTCCGAGGTGGCTGCCACCACCTGACCGCCGGGGCACATGCAGAAGCTGTAGGCCGAGCGGCCATTCCGACAGTGGTGCACAAGCTTGTAGTCGGCCGCACCGAGCTGCGGATTGCCGGCATAGCGTCCGTAACGCGCGGCGTCGATCAGATGCTGCGGGTGCTCGATGCGAAAACCGATCGAGAACGGCTTGGCATCAATGCGCACGCCCTTGTCGTGCAGCATCTCGAAGGTATCGCGCGCGCTATGGCCGACGGCGAGCACGATGTGTTCAGTGTCGATCTGCTCACCGCCGGCGAGCACGACGCCGCGCACGCTATTGTTTTCGACAACGATATCCGCGACCTGCGCCTCGAAGCGGAACTCGCCGCCGGCTGCGATGATCTGGTGGCGCAGGTTCTCCACCACTTTCACCAGGCGCAGCGTGCCGATGTGCGGCTTGCTGATGTACAGAATCTCCTCGGGCGCACCGCAGTCCACGAAGTCCTGCAGGACCCGGCGGATGTGGTGGCCGCGGTCCTTGATGCCGGAGTACAGCTTGCCGTCCGAGAAGGTGCCGGCCCCACCCTCGCCGAACTGCACGTTCGACGCCGGATTGAAGCGGCGCTCGCGCCAGAAAACCCAGACGTCGTTTGCGCGCTGGCGCACGCTGCGGCCGCGTTCCAGAATCAGCGGCTTGAAGCCCATGCGTGCCAGCGACAGCCCGGCGAACACACCGCACGGCCCGCTGCCGATCACCACCGGGCGCGCGACCGTTGGCGAGGATGCGTGCACCGGGTAGCGATAGGTCTCATCCGGCGCCGGACCGATGTGCGGGCTGTCGCGGAATTTCGTCAGCAGCGCCGCCTCGTCCCGGACTTCAACATCGAGCGTGTAGACAAACGCGATCACGCCCGGCTTGCGCGCGTCGTGGCCGCGCCGGCGCACACGGTAACCGAGCAGATCCGATTCCGGAATGCCCAGGGTGCGCAGGATCAGCGCGGGCAAGGCTTCAGCGGTGTGATCGAGGGGAAGCTTGATTTCAGTGAGTCGCAGCATGCCGCCAGTCCGATGGAACGGCGATTATGCAGCAAGCGCGCGGAAAAGATCAGTCTTCGGACAGCAGGTAAGCCGGAAATTCGAGGGTCTTGCCGGTAAAATTATTTTTGGCCACAGATGAACTCAGATAAACGCAAATTGAGATGATTTGTTGCCATATTTCTGGTTTTTTATCTGTGATCATCTGCGTCCATCTGTGGCTGAAATTATAATTTAAATATCCCTCAACAGAAACGACCGGGGTCAGTGCCGGACTTGCTGCCCCAGGCTGTCGACCAGCTCGTTGACGGTCGCCGGCTCCATGTCGAAACCGACATCGAGACCCGGGTTGAGGGCAATGCCGAAGTCGCGGCCCATCCTCTCCAGCACCCAGGTGAATTCGGTGAGAATGCCGCCGCCGAAGCCGGGGTAGTCGCTGATGAACGTCTTGGCGCGCTCCGGGCTTGAGAACAGTACCAGGATCGGCGTGCCGTCCTCGGCATTGAGCACCAGCGGCTGGGCGCGCGCCGAGCGCTGGATGTTGAGCAACGACGGCTTTTCGTCCTGAACCGGCATGAACACCTGCGAATTCATGAGGATGTTCAACAAATCATCGCTGCTGATTTCTTCGTTTTGGGCGGAAAGCAGGCTCTTCTCCAACTCGTTGCGGGGTTCAAAATCTTCGCTCATGTGCGGCTTCCGGGTTGGTCAGTGGCCATGCTCGGTGATTCCCTGAGCGATTTCAACCTCGCCGGTCATGCGGAATTGCCTGCGTCGCAGGCATTCCCAGACCAGGCACTTCCCGCCCATCCCGGGCACACACGGATGGTACGCCCCGGGTTACCGGCCGATACCGCCAATTCGATGGGGTAATGTTGCGCCAGAATTCCCGTCATGGGTGCGCTATTCCGACGCTCCTGCCGGCGGCGGCGTAGGCCCGGCTGTCGACCTGCACGCCAGGCCGAGGCCAGCAAACCGTTCATCGTGGAATTGGCTCCTTTCACGAACTTCTGCCCAATATACTATTGAACAACAGGTGAAAATGGACAATTCTACTGATTGTTACTTGGCACTAACCTTGGCAAGGAGCTTAAGAATGGACTTGGGAACAGTCGGCTGGATTGTATTTGGCTGGTTAGCCGTGGCATTGGGTATGTCATTGGCCCTCGGCAGCTTTCTGCGTAAAGCCAGCGAGGCACCTGGCGTTGATGACTTTACCGCAGCCATCTCCAGAAAAAACGTCGTAACCTACATGCGTGGCCGCAAACCAGTCAACGCACGCGGTAACGCCAAGGTACCTCAGGTTCACGAGATGGGCAGGCGCGCCACCGGCTGAGACCGTCGCGCTGCAGTCTAGTGGCTCGTCCCTGACGAGCGGGTGATCTTGTTGTAAACGTTGTACTTGCCGGATGGTTTTTTCATCGGCAGACGCTTGACCTCCTTGAAGGTCGCGGCGTCGTACACAACCAGCACACCGTCCATTTCCCAAACGCTCACCAGGGCATACTTGCCGTCGCGCGTGAATTCGGTGTGCGCCGCAGTCTTGCCGGGCGCGGGTTTCAGGGTCCTCACCACCGTAAGCTTCTGCTTGTCGAGGATCTGAATCTCGTCCTTGCGCGGACTCATCATGGCATCCACCCAGGCGTAGTTCGTGTTCTCGTGCGAACGCATGAAGAAACCGGGGCCGGCGGTGTCGATGCGCTTGATGGTCTTCCACGACTGCATGTCGATGATACTGACTACGCCCTCTTTCAGGTTCGGCGTCGCCAGCACCGGTATACCTTTATAGTCCCAGCTAATGCCGCTGCCGAGGTGCGGCAGACCGGGCAGTTCCACATCGGCGATCTTGCGCCCGACCAGCAGGTTCACCACCTGGCCGTTCTTGCCATTCCGGGCCGCGCCGATCAGGTGGTTGTAGGGCGGGTCGAAGAAAAAATCGTCGAGATAGTCATCCAGCTTGATGCGCCGCACCGGAAACGGCCCCTTGGCGGCGAGCGCCTCACCCATGCGGTAGTCGTGCACCAAGCCGGGATAAACCGGCGCGGCCTTTTCGTCCCACGGAATCTCCCATACCTCGGGGATGTCCTTGAGCGCGGCGATGAAGCTCTTGCGCGGGCCGGCGTCGTATACCGCCGACACGCGCGAGGACTTGCCGGTGTCGTCCTGCACCGCGATCACCTTGAGCGGCGTGAGGTCCTTCGCGTCCAGCACCACCAGCGTGTGCGGCAGGTAGTTGCCGACCAGCACGAAGCGCCCGTCGCC
>DATEYP010000149.1:0-11270 GCA_035256085.1 Acidiferrobacterales bacterium | reverse complement strand
GAAGTGACACACATAATCGAGCAGATCGTCCACCTCGATTTCGAAATGTGAGTTACCCGGCACGGTGAAGCTCATGCCTTCCTGATAGGCGCTCCAGGCCTGTTGATCGGCGAGCTTCACGCGACACTTGCCCTGGGTGATGTCCACGCGCTCCGGTGCCTGGGTGCTGAAGCGGTAGATACCGGGCAACATCACACCGAGCGTTTTCATTTCACCTTCCGGAGTGATAACGGTGCGGCTGGTTACCTTGCCGCCGTGATAGACGTTGGCCTTGTGTTTGACGGTGACGTTCTTGAATTCCATGATTGATTTCCCGGTAAGGATGATTGATCGTAAAAACGGCGTTTAGCCGAAGATGCATGCAGATTCTCGCAAATGAATCATGCTATTGAGGCGCCGAGGCCGTTCACCCGATTGGCGGGCTGGCGAATACAGGCAGCGCATTGAATATCCATGTTTATCTGCGTTCATCTGCGTTGGTTCTCAAATACCAGACCAACCGGTTCAAGCAGCGGGCCGCCAACCTCGAAGGGCTCCGGCCGGGCGATGATCGTGCCTTGCGCGTAGTTGACGCCAAGATTTCGCAATGCATCGAGGGTCGTCTGGTTCTCAACCGCCTCGGCGATGGTGCGGATACCCATGACATGACCGATACGGTTGATCGCCTCGACCATGGCCGCATCCACCGGGTCTTTCACCATGTCACGCACAAAACTGCCGTCGATCTTGAGAAAATCCACCGGCAGATGCTTAAGATGCATGAATGAAATCAGGCCACTGCCAAAATCATCAAGCGCGAATCGACAGCCCATGCCCTTGAGCACGGTAATAAACTGCATGGCACGCGTGAGGTTCGCGATAGCCGCGGTTTCAGTGATCTCGAAACAGATATGCGCCGGATTGATCGACGATGCGTCCAGGATATCCACGACCGACGCCAGGAAGTGGTCATCGCACAGCGACTGCCCGGAGAGATTGATGGCGCAAACGCTGATCTCTCCCAGAACCGGCACCCTTTTGCGCAGCGCCGTCAGGGTTGCGCTCAACACCCAGCGGTCGATGGCCGGCATGATCTGGTAACGTTCCGCCGCCGGGATGAACGCCATGGGCAATACCAGCTTGCCCTGCTCATCCACCAGGCGCACCAGGATTTCACCGTATTGCTCGTGTTCGTCCGCGGACAGCGGCAGGACCTTCTGAAAGAACAAACGGAAGCGGTCCTCGCCCAGGGCGCTGTTGACGCGATGCACCCACTGCATCTCTCCGTGGCGTTTACTGAGCGCGCTGTCTTCCGGCTGGTACACATGGATGCGATTGCGGCCATGATCCTTGGCCACGTAACAGGCCGAGTCGGCGGCGCTCAGGACGTCCACGATGCTGCCGCTGTCGGTTGTGATCGGCACGACACCGACACTGGCGCCGATTTCGAAGACCTTATCCTCCCAGGCAAAGCGGAATTTCTTCACCACCTCGCGCAGCATCTCGGCGGTTTCGCTCGCCTCCTCGATCGGGCAGTGTTCGAGCAAAATGCCGAATTCGTCGCCGCCGAGGCGCGCGAGTGTGTCCGTTTCGCGTACCCGTGTCTGCAGGTGTGCGGTCAGCTGCTTGAGCAACTCATCGCCGGCGATATGCCCGCAGGTGTCGTTCACGATCTTGAACTGGTCGAGATCCAGATAGCAGAGTGCGTGCTGGGTGTGGCCGCTGCGTGCGCTCTCGATCGCCTGTTCCAGCCGCACCTCAAATTCGCCGCGATTGATTAATCCGGTAAGCGGATCGTGGCGCGCCTGCCAGGCCATCTGCCGCGCCATGTTGCGCAGTGTGGTGACATCGTGCAGCACCAACACCGCACCGATCACCTTGTCGTCGTGGTTACGTATCGGCGAGGCCGTGATCTCGATCGAGAATTCCCGGTAGCCGCCGCGGTGCTTCAGCAGGGCGTTATCCGGGAAATGGATGCTGCGCTGTTCGTTCAGGCAACGTTGCACCGGATCGGGCAACGGCTTGTGGGTATTCTCGTCCTTGACCTGGAAAACGCCGGTTAACGGCTGGCCGCTCGCCTGGGCGCTGCTCCAGCCAGTGAGCTCCTCGGCAACCGGATTGAGATAGTCGATGCGCCCCGCGACATCCGTGGTGATGACCCCATCGCCAATGGACTCCAGCGTAACCTGGACGCGTTCCTTCTCCCGGTACAATTCGGCTTCGGTGCGCTTGCGGCTGGTAATATCGCGCACCACGACAATAATCGCGGGCTGTCCCTGCCAGTCGGTAAGCGCGGCGGTGATTTCAACCGGCACCTCCGTTGCATCCTTCTTTAGCAGAACGGTTTCGTACTGGTTTGGCACAGCGTCGCCATGCAGCCGGCTCTGGTAACGCTGATTGATTTTGACGTACTCATCGGGAGGGAAAAATTCACCGATATGGCGATCGAGGAGTTCCGCCGCCTCGTAGCCGACGATCTCGCCGAGGCAAGGATTCGCAAATACGATCCGGCCCTGAATATGCACCACAATGCCATCGTTGGCGTTACTCGCAAGCGTGCGCAGGTTTTTCTCGCTTTCGCGCAACCCCTGCTCGGCGCGCTTGCGATCCGTGACGTCGAATGCCGTGCCCAACACTGCCGGTTTGCCGTTGTATTGGATAGTGCCGGCGGTGAAGTCCACCCAGCGTTCCTCACCGCTCTTGGTGTAAATGCGGAATTCGTAGTTCCGGGGTACGCTTTCCCCGCGCAGTCGCGCCCGGCCGTTGGCGCGCACGCGTTCTCGATCGTCGGGATGGATGACGGTTTCCCAGGCCGACAGGACGAGAAGCTCTTCCTTTGTGTAGCCGGTGATCGTCGACATGGCCGGGTTCACATACAGCAGGCCTTCGCACCAGACAAAAATGGCGCAATCGGTGGTTTCCGCCAGGGTGCGGAATTTCTCTTCGCTTTCGCGTAAGGCCTGTTCGGAACTACGCGCGGCCATATCGGGCCCCTTTGCTGCTGACGGGACGAGCATTATCGCGCCAATCTCGGGCAGGAAGAAAGGCCGTCGGCCCTGTGGGCGTCGCTGCCCGATCTGTGGCGGCTATTGACACCGCTCTCTTTGCGTCAGCGGTGGTTGGCGGCAGTGCGCGTGTGCAAGGCGTTGAGTTTGACGAGACCCTCGGTGTCCCCTGGTCGCCGCGCCCGTGCCATCCTGGAGGGATGCGCGTGATCCGAATATGCGTGCCGGAAAACTGCAACCATCCGGCCGATGGCCAGGCACAGGTAGCGCATGCGGACGAGAGGAGTAACACAAGACCACTATCCTGCTCGCGTGCTGCAACAGAGAAAAAGCACAAGGGCGGCCGAAGCCGCCCTTGTGGGTCCTTACAACGTTCCCAGGACTGTCAGCCCCAGGTATCCGCCGTGATGCTGGCATACCAGCCGTTGGCGTATTTGGCTTCATCCTCGCGGAAACCGGCCGTGGCGTCCTTGGGGCTGACCCCGCCTTCGATCTCCACAATACCCTTGTCCGTCACCTGGTACACCCCCGCCACCGAAATGCCGTAGTTCGGTGACAGCAGGCTGTAGCAGGTGTTGACGTACGAGGCATCGGCCACGCCTTCACCGCGGAACATGGCCGCAATGGCGGAAGCCGCGATCTTGGCCTCGCTGTTGGCGGCAAAGCCGGACTTGGGCAGCGCGCCGGCAATCGAAGCATCGCCGATCACATGAATGCCCGGGTGCAGTTTGGACTCGAAGGTTTTGGGGTCCACCGGACACCAGCCCTTGTCATCCGCCAGCCCGCTCTTGAGCGCAATCGCGCCCGCCGTCTGCGGCGGAATCACGTTCACCACCGCGGCCTTGTACTTGTCGAGCTTGCCCTCCACGACCATGGTCTTGGTGTTGACCGACACGACCTCACCGCCCTTCCCACCCGAAACCCATTCGATCATGCCCGGGTAGAGCTTCTCCCAGCCGGCCATGAACAGGCCCTGCTTGGAGAACTTGTCCTTGGAATCGAGGATGATGACCTTGGACTTTGGCTTATGCTGCTTGAGATAGTGCGCAATGATGCTGGCACGTTCATACGGCCCGGGCGGGCAGCGGAACGGATTGGGCGGCGCCACCATGACAACAAGACCGCCGTCTTTCATGGCCTCGAGCTTCTTGCGCAGCAAAGTCGTCTGTGCGCCAGCCTTCCAGGCGTGCGGCATGATGGCCGCGGCCTGTTCGCTGTAACCGGCAATAGCCGTCCACTTGAAGTCGATGCCTGGCGAAACGACCAGCCGGTCGTAGGGCAGGGTCTTGCCGCTCTTGAGGGTCACCTTCTTGCCCGCCGCGTCGATCGCCGTGACGGTGTCATGCACCACGGTTACCCCGTGCTTGGTGCGAAGCGCATCGTAGGTTTGGGTGATGGACTCGATCTTGCGCATGCCGCCGATGACGTAGTTGCTGAACGGACAGGTGACAAACGTGGTATTCGGCTCAACCAGCGTGACCTGGATGTTCTGGTCGGCGCGTTTCAGATATTTGGCACAGGTTGCGCCGCCGAAGCCGCCACCGACTACCACGACACGCGGACCGTTCTTCGCGTTTGCGGTCGTGGCGTAGCCGAGGGAACCGAGGGCCATGGTGGCCGCACCGGCGCCGGTCAGCTTGATAAAGTCTCTGCGAGTGATTTTGCTCATGGCTATCTCCTATTTCTTCTTGTTCAGGCTGGCGATGTGACTGGAGATCGCCTCGATTTCAGTATTGGTGTAACCCTTGGCGTGCCGGCCCATCACAGTAGAGGGGCGCTGGCCGCTCTTGAACGCCTTGAGCAATTCCGTCATGTTTTGCGCTGTGAGGGCATGCAGGCTCGGAATGCTGCCCGGGCTCACGCCATTCGGTCCGTGGCAGGCGAAGCAGTTGTTCGCCATGTTGGCGGCGGCCGCCGGTGTGACCGGCTTCTCGGCCGCCTGGGGAGCGGACGCGGCCGCCGGTTTAGCCGGCGGAGGGGTGGGTGTTGTGCTGCAGGCCGTTGCCGCAACAGCGGCAATCAACAACATTGGTATCGTTTTTAGTTTTGTGAATCTCATTACTTATCTCCTCTGCGTTGAAAATGGACAACTAAAAAACAAGCACGGACCCGCGCGCCCCAGACCCCACCGTCTGTTCCGATACTCTTTCTAATTAGGCAAAGAGGAGTTATTCGCACCCCGTTTGGGATGCCCAATATGAAACTGATGCCTGGATAAGTAATTGATATGGGTCAAACTGCGAATTAGCAACTGTCTATTAGCAACTGCTTATTGACTACTGCGGATCATCTGGGCCACGCAGCCATTCCTGACCACCCGTAAACCGATGTGTTTAGCAATATCTCAACGAATACTACTTTTTACAAAGACAAATCAGCCACCACGTTCTGTTAATCAGAGATGCGCATCACTGATACAGAGACACAGTCAACCTAAAGAGCTGGCCTGCTCAAGTGTGAACCTGGGAAATATTCAGGTAGAAAAAACCGATGGATCGGCCACTTGGGCCAGCCCATGGGATCTCGAAACAACCCGGGACTACTTTACCGGATTGATCTTCCTGCCCAGCCGTGCGGCGATACGCAGGCGCAGGGCATTGAGCTTGATGAAGCCCTCGGCGTCCTTCTGATTGTAGGCGCCCTTGTCTTCCTCAAAGGTCGCGATACGCATGTCGAACAGGCTGTCGCGGGCGGACCTGCGGCCAGCCACCACCACATTGCCCTTGTACAGCTTGAGGCGCACAACACCGTTCACGGTCGCCTGCGAGGCATCGATCATCTCCTGGAGCATGGAGCGCTCCGGACTCCACCAATAACCGTTGTAGATGAGTGAGGCATAGCGCGGCATCAGGTCATCCTTGAGATGCGCGACTTCGCGGTCGAGCGTCAGAGACTCCATGGCGCGATGCGCCTTGAGCAGAATGGTGCCGCCCGGCGTCTCGTACGCACCGCGCGACTTCATGCCGACATAGCGGTTCTCGACGATGTCGGCACGGCCAATGCCGTTTGCGCCGCCGACCTTGTTGAGTGTGGCCAGCACCGTGGCCGGGCTCATGGCCTTGCCGTTGATGGCGACGACATCACCCTTCTTATACGTGAGTTCGATATAGGTCGGCTGGTTCGGCGCCTTCTGCGGCGACACCGTCCAGCGCCACATGCCCTCTTCCGGCTCGGCCCACGGATCTTCCAGCACGCCGCCTTCATAGGAGATGTGCAGCAGGTTCGCATCCATCGAGTACGGCGACTTCTTGCCTTTCTTGTACTCGACCGGAATTTTATGCTTCGCGGCGTACGCCAGCAGCGTCTCGCGCGAGGTGAGATTCCACTCGCGCCACGGCGCGATTACTTTTACTTCCGGCTTCAGCGCATAGGCACCGAGCTCGAAACGCACCTGGTCGTTGCCCTTGCCGGTCGCGCCGTGCGCCACGGCATCGGCCCCGACCTGGTTGGCGATTTCAATCATGCGCTTGGCGATCAGCGGGCGCGCGATCGAGGTGCCAAGCAGGTATTCGCCCTCATAGAGGGTATTCGCGCGGAACATCGGGAACACGAAGTCGCGCACGAATTCTTCTTTCAGGTCGTCGATGAATATCTGCTTCACACCCAGCTTCTTCGCCTTGGCGCGCGCCGGGGCGAGCTCCTCGCCCTGGCCGATGTCGGCGGTGAAGGTCACGACCTCGCAGTGATAGTTTTCTTCCAGCCACTTGAGAATGACCGAGGTATCCAGACCACCGGAATATGCCAGAACGACTTTCTTTATCTTCTTCATAGGGCCCCAATAAATACTCTGAACCGCCAAGACGCCAAGAAAGTCGAATTATAGTGACCTTTAATCTTGGCGTCCTTGGCGTCTTGGCGGTTCAAGTCGGTTTCTTGCGCGCCGGCATCAGATCGGTGCAGACGCCTTCGAACACCTCGGCCACCATGCCCACCGATTCGCCCAGCGTCGGGTGCGGGTGGATGGTCTTGCCGATGTCTTCCGGGTCCGCGCCCATTTCGATGGCCAGCGCGAGTTCGCCGATCAGGTCGCCGGCATGGGTGCCGACAATCGCGCCACCGATCACCCGGTGGGTTTCCTCGTCCACGATGATCTTGGTGAAGCCTTCGTCGCGGCCGTTGGCGATGGCGCGACCCGAGGCGGTCCACGGGAACTTGGCCTTGCCGACCGTCCGACCCTGCTTTTTGGCTTCGTCCTCGGTGATCCCGACCCAGGCGATTTCCGGATCAGTGTAGGCCACCGACGGGATGACCGTGGCATCGAAGAATGCCTTGTGGCCGGCGGCCGCTTCGGCGGCGACATGGCCTTCATGCACCGCCTTGTGGGCCAACATCGGCTGGCCGATGATGTCACCGATCGCGAAGATGTGCGGCACGTTGGTGCGCATCTGCTTGTCGACCTCGATGAAACCGCGTTCGGTCACCGCCACGCCGGCCAATTCGGCGCCGATGCGCTTGCCGTTCGGTGCCCGGCCGGTGGCGACCAGGACGTAATCGTAGACCTGGGGCTCGGCTGGCGCCTGCTCGCCCTCGCCGATGGGACCGAGGCGAGGGGGGCGCGCCGTAACGGAAGCCCTACTCGCTTCGCTCGTTCGTCCTGTCATATTGCTGGGCGCGTCTGCGCTTTCGAACCACACTATTATACCTTCTTTCAGGGCTTCGACCTTGACGGTCCTGGTCTTGAGCATCACCCGGTCGAAGCGGCGGGTATTCAGCTTTTCCCACACCCGCACCAGGTCGCGGTCGGCTCCGGGCATGAGGCCGTCCTGCATCTCGACCACGTCCAGACGTGCGCCCAATGCCGAGTACACCGTGGCCATTTCCAGGCCGATGATGCCGCCGCCGATCACCAGCATCTTGTTTGGTACGGCCTTGAGTTCGAGCGCACCAGTGGAATCGACGATGCGCGGGTCTTCGGGAATAAACGGCAGCTTCACCGCCTGCGAGCCGGCGGCAATGATCGCCTTGGCAAAGCGCACCACCTTCTTCTCACCGGTCGGCGTCTGGCCGGCACCCGTGGTCAGCGCCACTTCCATATGGTTCGAATCGAGGAACTTGCCAACCCCGCGCACCACCTCGACCTTGCGGCCCTTGGCCATGGCACCAATCCCGCCGGTGAGCTTGCCGACCACCTTGTCTTTCCATGCGCGCAGCTTGTCGAGATCGAACGTCGGCCGGCCGAAGCTCACCCCGTGCTCGGAGAGCTGCTGCGCCTCCTCGGTGACGGCCGCAATGTGCAGCAGTGCCTTGGACGGGATGCAGCCGACGTTCAGGCATACGCCGCCGAGCGTCGCGTAGCGTTCTACCAGAATTGTTTTCAGGCCGAGATCCGCGGCACGAAATGCCGCCGAGTACCCGCCCGGACCGGCGCCGAGCACAAGCAGGTCGCATTCCACATCAACTGATCCGGAATAACTTCCAGCGACAGGGGCAGACTGAGGCGCCGCACCCCCTCCCTGCCCCTCCCGATCATACGAAGTCGCGCCTTGCGCGCTCGGCTCGCCTCCCTCTCCCGCTTGCGGGAGAGGGAATGAGGGTGAGGGCCGAGAGGTTTGGGTGGGGGTCGGTGTCGTCGGGGCAGCAGGCTTGCTTGGTGCGGTGGCCATTGCCACCGGTTTCGCCGTGGATTCTGAAGTTTCGAGTAACAGCACCACCGTACCCTGCGCCACCATGTCCCCAACTTTCACCTTGACCGCTTTCACGGTGCCGGCAGATGGCGCTGGCACGTCCATGCTGGCCTTCTCGGATTCGAGCGTGATAATCGGGTCTTCGGCCTGGATGACATCACCGGGCTTGACCAACACCTCGATCACCGCAACTTCCTTGAAGTCGCCGATGTCGGGGATTTTGACTTCGATGGTCTGGGGCATGCTGTTCCTTTATATAAATTAGCCGCAGATGAACGCAGATGAATTCAGATCAGAACCAGAAACCCATTATCCAGCGATCATTAATATTCATCTGTGTGCATCTGTGGCCAAGGCATTTTCTTTAGAATCTCTTCTATCGCTTCTTCTTTTTACCTGCCGCCTTGCTCTTTTTTCTGGCGGGTCTGGGTGCCTTGCGTTTCGGGGATGACTGCTTCTTGCGCGCGGGAAACTCGCCACGCAATGCGTCGTGCATGCCGGCCAGCACTTGACCCATATAAGTTATGAAGCGCGCGCCGGCGGCGCCATCGATCACGCGGTGGTCGTAAGACAGCGACAGCGGCAGCATGAGACGCGGCGCAAAGCGCTTGCCGTCCCACTTCGGTTTGGTGTCGGCCCTCGACACGCCGAGAATCGCGACTTCCGGCGCGTTGATAATTGGCGTGAATGCCGTGCCGCCGATTCCGCCGAGACTGGAAATGGAGAAACAGCCGCCCTGCATTTCGGCCGGAGACAGTTTTCCCTCGCGTGCCTTCTTCGCCAGCTCACCGGCCTCGCGCGCGATGGCGAGCAGCGATTTCTGGTCGGCATTGCGGATCACCGGCACCACCAGGCCATTCGGTGTGTCGGCGGCAAAACCAATATGGTAATAATGCTTGACGATCAGATTCTCGCCATCGAGCGAACTGTTGAACGTCGGAAACTGCTTGAGCGCGTCCACGCTGGCCTTGATCAGAAAGGCGAGCACCGTCACTTTGACGCCGTTCTGCTCGGCCTGCTGGTTGATCGCGACCCGGAATTGTTCGAGCGCGGTGATGTCGGCTTCGTCGAACTGCGTGACATGCGGCATCATCACCCAGTTGCGCGCGAGATTGGCGCCGGACAGTTTCTGGATGCGCGACAGCGGCCGGGTCTCGAACGAGCCGAACTTGGCGAAGTCCACCTTCGGCCACGGCAACAGATCGAGCGCGCCGGCGGCGGCCGGGCGTGCGCCGCTGAGCACCGCCTTCACAAAGGCCTGCACGTCCTGCTGGAGAATACGGCCCTTGGGGCCGCTGCCTTTCACCTTGGAAATGTCCACGCCCAGTTCGCGCGCGAAGCGGCGTACCGACGGGGTTGCGTGCGAGCGGTGTCCGCCTGCCGAGGCCGCAATGAACTCCGCCGGGCCGGGCATGAGCACCACCGGGGGCGGAGCGGTCGGCCCTTCGGCGTGGCCGGGCGCGGGTGGCGCTCCTGCCGGCAAGGTGGAAGCACTGCGCGTTGCCGGTTCCGGCGAGGCAACCACGCCTGGCGCTGCCGCCTTCGCCGCCTGCGCCGGCTTGCTGGCAGGGGTGGCTTTCTCGTCACTGGCCTCCAGCATCAGCACCACCGTACCTTCGGCCACCATGTCACCGACTTTCACCTTGACCGCTTTCACGGTGCCGGCAGATGGTGCGGGGACGTCCATGCTGGCCTTCTCGGATTCGAGTGTGACGATGGAGTCTTCGGCCTTGATGACATCGCCGGGCTTGACCAGCACCTCGATGACCGCGACTTCCTTGAAGTCGCCGATGTCGGGTATTTTTACCTCGATGGTCTGGGGCATGCTGGTCCTTTAATTAATTTGGCCGCAGATGAACACAGATAAATTCAAATCAGAACCACGAACCCACTGCGCTGAGATCACTAATATTCATCTGTGTTTATCTGTGGCCAACGCTTTATCTTTTACACCGTCAGCGGATTCGGCTTCTCGGGATCGAGGCCGTATTTTTTGACAGCCTCGGCTACCTTGGCGGGATCGAGTTTCTCTTCCTCGGCCAGCGCTGCCAGGCTGGCGGTGGCGACCCAGTAACGGTCAACCTCGAAGAAGTGACGCAGTTTCTCGCGGGTATCGGAACGGCCGAAGCCGTCGGTACCCAACACGCTGTAACGGCGCGACACATACGGGCGGATCTGATCGGCGAATGCGCGCACATAGTCGGTCGAGGCAATCACCGGGCCCTCGGTGTTCTCGAGGCACTGCTGCACATACGGTTTGCGCGGCTCCGCCGTCGGATGCAGCAGGTTCCAGCGCGCGGTCGCCACGCCATCGCGCGCCAGCAGCGTGAAGCTCGGACAGCTCCAGATGTCGGCCTCGATGCCCCAATCCTGCTTGAGTAGAGCAGCGGCGGCGATCACTTCGTTCAGAATCGTGCCCGAACCGAGCAACTGCACACGCGGACCCTTGCCCGTGCCGCCCTGCCGGAACAGGTACATGCCCTTGAGGATGCCGGTCTCCGCGCCCTCCGGCATGGCCGGGTGCGCGTAGTTCTCGTTCATCACGGTGAGGTAGTAGTACACGTCCTCCTGCTCGGCGTACATGCGGCGCAGGCCGTCGTGCAGGATCACCGCGAGTTCGTAGGCGAAGGTCGGATCGTAGGAAATGCAGTTCGGGATCTGC
>DATEYP010000148.1:0-15693 GCA_035256085.1 Acidiferrobacterales bacterium | reverse complement strand
CTCGACGACGTCCGGCAGATCTTCGGCGCACCGGTCGCCGCGCTCGTGGACGGCGTGACCAAGATGGACGTGATACACGAGTGGCCCGCGCACGGCGCGCGCACGCGCCAGGAGCACGCCCAGGCCGAGAGTTTGCGCAAGATGCTGCTCGCCATGGCCGAGGACGTGCGCGTGGTGCTCATCAAGCTCGCCGACCGGCTGCATAACATGCGCACCCTGGCGGCGCTGCCGCAGGAGAAACAGCAACGTATCGCGCGCGAAACCATGGATATCTTCGCACCGCTCGCCAACCGCCTCGGCATCTGGCAGGTGAAGTGGGAGCTTGAGGATCTGTCGCTGCGCTACCTGGAGCCCGAGGCCTACAAGCAGATCGCCGGGTGGCTGGCGGAGAAGCGCGTCGATCGCGAGGCCTACGTCATGCGCTTTGTGGAAACCTTGACGCAGGAATTGAGCGCCGCCGGCATCGCCGCCGACGACTCCAGGGATGGAGGAGGTAGAACGCCGTCGGGAACGGGCGTCGAGGTCAGCGGCCGTGTGAAACACATCTACAGCATCTGGCGCAAAATGCAGCGCAAGGGCAAGGACTTCGGCGAGATCTTCGACGTGCGCGCGGTGCGCATCCTGGTAAACGACGTGCGCGACTGCTACGCCGCGCTCGGCGTGGTGCATTCGCTCTGGCAGCACGTGCCCGGCGAATTCGACGACTACATCGCCACGCCCAAGGAAAACAACTATCGCTCCATCCACACGGCGGTCATCGGCCCGCAGGGCAAGAACGTGGAAGTGCAGATCCGCACCCACGACATGCACAACCAGTCGGAATTGGGCGTGGCCGCGCACTGGCGTTACAAGGAGGGCGCAAGGCACGATAAGGGCTTCGACGACAAGATCGCCTGGCTGCGCAGCCTGCTGGAATGGAAAGACGAGCTTACCGGGGCCACGGAGTTTGTCGACCAGTTCAAGTCCGAGGTGTTCAGCGAGCGCGTGTACGTGTTCACACCCAAGGGCAACATCGTCGACCTGCAGGCCGGGGCCACGCCGCTCGACTTCGCCTATCATATCCATACGGATGTCGGCCATCGTTGCCGTGGCGCCAAAGTAAACGGCCACATGGTGCCGCTCGTCTACAAGCTCAAGACCGGCGATCGCGTCGAAGTGCTCACGGTCAAGGAGGGCGCTCCGTCGCGCGACTGGATGTCACCGCATCTCGGCTATCTGCAAACCAGCAAGGCGCGTTCCAAGGTTCAAAGCTGGTTCAACCAGCAGAACTTCGAGAGCAACGTGACCGCCGGGCGCCAGACACTGGAGCGCGAGTTTCAGAGGCTCGGGCTGCACGACGTGAACTACGAGAAGCTCGCGGCGCGTTTTCATCACAACAAGGTCGATGATTTCCTGGCCGCGCTCGGCCGTGGCGAAATCAAGCCCGCGCAGATCCTCACGGCCGTGCAGGATATGGTCGAGCCGTCTCTGAAAGAGCCGCGCCCGGCTTTCGTGGCGCGCGCGCCCGAGGCGCGTAAGGCGCCGGCCGGTGTCAGTATCCGCGGCGTGGGCAACCTGCTGACACGCATGGCCCGGTGTTGCAACCCGGTGCCGGGCGATGCGATCGTGGGCTTCATCACGCGCGGCCAGGGCATCGCCATTCATCGCCGGGATTGCCCAAATGCCCTGCGCCATCACAATGAGAACGAGGAGCGGCTGATCGAGGTGGAGTGGGGCGCGGACAGCGTCCGGACGTATCCGGTCGAAGTCGAAGTCACCGCGCATGAACGCGCCGGATTGTTGCGCGACATCAGCGGGTTGTTTGCCAACGAAAAGATTAACGTGATTGCGGTCAACACACAGACCGACAAGGGGCAGTATGTCGCGCGCATGACATTCACCATCGAGATTCCGAATGTCGAGACCCTGAGCCGGGTGCTGGTGCTCCTCGACCAGATTCCGAATGTCATGGACGTCCGGCGCCGGTCGCATTAAGGCATGGGTCTTCCAGAAATCAGGACGGCAGCGACCCATGGCCTCTAACGCCACAATCTTTAAAGCCGTACTGCAAATCGCCGACCTGGAGCGGCATTATTATCAGGACCATGCGCTGACACTGGCTCGCCATCCTTCAGAGACCGACGAACGCATGATGGTGCGACTGCTGGCATTTGTCCGGCATGCACACGCGGCCCTGACATTCGGCCGGGGCATCAGCGCGTACGATGAGCCCGATGTCTGGCAAAAGGACTTGACTGGAAACATCGAACTCTGGATCGACGTTGGGCAACCCGATGCGAAAGACATTCGCCGCGCCTGTGGGCGCGCGCGCCAGGTTTTCCTTTACACCTATGGTGGCCGCGGCGCTGATCTGTGGTGGGAGCAAAACCGGGACAAACTCGAACGCGCGGATAATCTGACGGTGCTGAACCTGCCGCTTGACGGGAGCCGCGCCCTGGCCAAACTCGTGCAGCGCAACATGCAGCTGCAATGCACCATTCAGGAGGGGCAGGTCTGGATGGGGGACGGGAAAGCTGCGGTGCAGGTAGAGCTGTCCGTGGTGAAAAGCGCAGCAAATCCTCCTGGTCGTTGACATCGGCCGGCCCGCGATCGATCGCCCCAGATGCGACGTGCCCGGCGTGTACTGATTCTGTTGCTCGCGCTGGCGCTGGTTGCCGGCGTAACGCTATTCGAACGCCTGTGGGTGCGTGGCTGGGCGCGTCCGCTCGTGGTGACGATCTATCCCATTGCCATGGACGAGACGAGTGTTGAATTCGTCGGACGACTCAAGGACGAGGATTTTCAGGAAATCGGCGCGTTTCTCGCCCGCGAGGCGCCGCGCTGGCGGCGTCAGGCCATGCCGGCACCGCATGTCGTGCTGAAAGCGCCAGCACGCGTTGCGCCGCCAGACTTGCCCCCATGATTACCGCTTTTGATCTCGCTGTGTTCCTCGGAATTGCCACGCTGGCGTGGTACTGGATGGATGCATTGCGCTGCAAGGAGATTGCGCGCGCCGCCGGGCAACGCGCCTGTCAGCAGGTCGAGGCACAGTTTCTCGACGACACCGTTGAACTTGCCAAGTTGCGGCTGCGGCGCAATGCGCACGGCCAGCTTGTCCTGTATCGGGAGTATCGCTTTGAATTTACCCGTAACCGTGACTACCGTCTGCGTGGCGAGATAACGTTGCTGGGGCGACGCGTGGTGCATCTTGCGCTTGAGCCGTAAAGTTCAAGTGATGGCCGGGGCGCAAGAGGCGTGTTGTTTCGCCGAAACCGGTGTATTGTTGTTGCCGTCAGGAACGACCTGGCAACTATCCTCTAAGGAGCGACCGCAATGAGCAAGGGCATGGACAGTAAGAAGCAAGGCAAGAAAGAGCCGGCCAAGACCATGAAGGAAAAACGCGCCGCGAAGAAGGCCAAGAAAGAAGCCAAGGGCGGAATGCGGTAATCCTGTGGCGATCGGGCGCATGCTTTCAGATGCCCCGATCGCCTCCAGCCAGAAGTATGACTGATCCGCAGCCAAACAATCCTCTGCATGGCCTCACCCTGGAGGTGATACTGACCCGACTGGTCGAGCATTATGGCTGGGACGAGTTGGGAAAAATCATCACGGTCAATTGCTTTACCAGCGACCCCAGCATCAAATCCAGCCTGAAGTTCCTGCGCAAGACGCCGTGGGCCAGAAAGAAGGTTGAAGAGTTGTATGTGCGTACGCTGTTGAATTAACCGGGGAGTGGTTTCGCCGCCGTCACTAGGCCCTCACGATGAGCAGCCGAACCGGACATTGTCGGCCCATGCCGGCGGCGCTTCAGCGTAGTGCGCCAGCTGCGGATGTTCATTGCACGGAGCACGCAGAACTGTCGGCAGACGCTCGATCTCGGAGTAATCACCCTGTTCGGATTTCTGAGTCAGGTGTGCCGGGACGGCATTGCAGGTCCAATACTTTTTCGAATGCCGGCGTCAATGTATAGCCGGAAAACGGGCATGGGCTTATCCATTGCCGGTGACCGCGCCATGCCCGGGAGCAATCGATGGTTCTGGCGACTGAAAACGAACGATATCCATGAATGTCCGCATTTGATGCAGATCATGGCAAAGCTGTCCCTGGATGCTTACGTTGACCGTACAAGACCGGCGCAAACAATCGGGGAGGTAATCATGATCGTCGTCAACGAAAAGAATGATTTGCTGGAGATGCATGTGTATGGCGAGTTGACGCTCGCCGACTATCGCGGTTTTGAAGAGGCGGTGGGCCGGGAACTCAAGACCGCGCCCAAGATCAGGCTGCTGCTCGACCTCACCCAGATGACCGGCTACACGCTGGATGTGGCCTGGGAGGAGATCAAATTCACGCGTGCCCATGCGCATGATTTTCAGCGCATCGCCATCGTTTCCGCAACGCAACTGGCACCGTGGCTTTCGTGGGTGAGTGCGGCGTTCAGCGATGCCGAGGCCAGGATTTTCGACAACCGCGATCCAGCGATCGCCTGGTTAAACGCCGCCTGATCCCGGGCCGGGTCCTGGTGCGTGCTGCGAGACTATTGCACTGACCTCGATCGCCAGAGCCATGACAGCGCCGCGCATCCTGTGGTATTTCGCCGATCCCATGTGCTCTTGGTGCTGGGGGTTTGCGCCGGTGATCGGCGCCATCAAAGAGGCCTATGCGGATCAGGTCAAGGTCGCCTTGCTGCTGGGCGGACTACGCCCGGGCACGACCGAACCCATGACTGCCGCGTTGCGCGAGGAGATTCTGCATCATTGGCATCAGGTGCAGCGGCGCACCGGCCAGCCCTTTACCTTTGAAGAGGCCATGCCGGCAGGGTTTGTGTACGACACCGAGCCACCGAGCCGCGCGGTGGTGGCCGTGGCCGAGATCAGTCCGGAACAGACCTTTCCCTATTTCAATTCGGTGCAGGCGGCATTCTATGCGCACCGCCAGGACGTCACCCAGACTCAGGTGTTGGCCGCACTGGCGGAGGCGCATCACATTGCGGTGCCGCAATTCCTCGAACGATTCCACTCCGATGCGGTGAATGCAAGAACCCGCAGGCACTTCGAACAGACGCAACAGGCGGGAGTGCGCGGCTTTCCCACGCTGCTGGGGCAGGACGCATCCGGCATCATGTTACTGACTCACGGCTATCGTGCGTTCGAGGAACTACGGCCGGAGATCGAGGCATGGCTGACGAGGCCGGCGTGAAGAAATTGCGACAAGCGCAGGCATGTCCCTGTGGGTCGGGGCAAGCATACGCAGCCTGTTGCGGAACATTCATCGACAACGGTGTATTGCCCGCCACTGCCGAGCAGCTCATGCGGTCGCGTTATTCGGCGTATGTCCTGGCGCGGGAAGACTACCTGCTGCGCACCTGGCATGGTTCCACGCGTCCTGCGCATCTCGGATTGCAGGCGGCCGGCCCGGTGAAGTGGCTGGGCCTCAGGATTCTGCGCTGCGAGGCGGGAGGAGAGGATGATCGCGACGGGATCGTGGAGTTTGAGGCACGCTACCAGGTCAACGGTCGGGCCGAGCGTCTGCATGAGGTAAGTCGTTTCGTGGATGAGGCGGGGCAGTGGTTGTACGTGGACGGCCAGATCGCCCCGGCATGATGCCTGCGAAGGTGCCACACCCTCGCATGCAGAATATTTTCCACGGTTAATCCGCTTCGTCTCATTCTCCCCCGCAGATGTGATCGTTTGTCTGTCCATACGTGCAGAACGTCGGTCGATCCGAAACTTGCAGCGGTTTCACGCGGTCAATCTGGCGCAAATGGCGTATCCTCGCGCCGTTGCCGTGGCGCAAGCACGCGATAGCCTGATCTCAGGAAGAGCTCACGCCAATAACAACACTTTGCAGGAGAACTGAAATGACTGCTGTCCGCTCGATTTTTTCCAGTTTGCCGGGGGTTGCCTTCGCGACGATTGCGATCACCGGCGAGACGATTGCGATTTGTCGTGGCGAGCCGAGCTATTACCGGGTGGAAACGACCAAGACCGCCGAAGAACTGAATACGATGTACGGCGTGAGTCCGGTCCAGGCGCGGGCGATGTTGGCCGGAACCATACGTGGTTGGCACACGCTGCTGGCGGATCCGGAACAGCGCGACGCGGCCGGCAGCCGGACAGACCGTCCAGTCGACGGTAAATCGGATCAATCTTGACGCACCGTGCCGGAATGCTGTCCGGCCGGGGCAGGTGGGCGACACGGGACTCCTGATCTAAATGAGATTGAAAAAGTATTACCCGGCCCTGCCGGACTTGTGTACCGCAGACTTGTCCCCATAATATTGCGCGAATATTCGCCGTATTTTGTACCTGGCCCGAACTGAAAATTCTAGTGGCTTTTCAAACGGGTATGTGTATAGTGGCCGCCTTGCAGTGCATTCTTGTAGTCAAGTTCGGAAGCCCCTCCAGTCACTTGGTAGTAATCTCCCGCAATTTTAGCTTCCAAGAAAGAACTGCAAACTATCGCAATTCAACCAAATAGAGGAATTTCCGTGATTACAGGAACAGTGAAGTGGTTCAACGACGCCAAGGGCTTCGGTTTCATTACCCCGTCCGATGGTGGCAAGGATGTCTTCGTGCATCACTCTGCCATTCAGGGCAGCGGCTTCAAGACCCTGGCCGAAGGCCAGAAGGTCCAGTTCACGCTGGAGCAGGGCCCGAAGGGTCCGTCCGCCGCGAACGTGCAGGCAGCCTAAGCGTCAAGCACTGCGCAAGCAGATTTGATGGAAAGACCCTGCCTCACGGCGGGGTCTTTTTTTAATCAAGCGCTACCCTGTTATCCGTTATTCGTTTCTGTCCGGTATCTCATTATCGGGAATTTCCCGGAGTACCAGGAACCCGCTGCTTCTCAAGCTACGCAGGCGTTCCCCGGGTGCATGACGACAGGTCGTGCCTGATTCTGAAAAAACACCACTACTGATATTTCGATTATTTTCTGGAACCGTCTTTTTGATTTCCACCGCCAATATCACCATGCAGTTCGGGGCCAAGCCCCTGTTCGAGAACATCTCGGTCAAGTTCGGCAACGGCAACCGTTACGGACTGATCGGTGCGAACGGCTGCGGCAAGTCGACCTTCATGAAGATTCTGGGCGGGGATCTGGCCCAGACCGCCGGCACAGTCTCGATCGACAGCGACGAGCGTCTTGGCAAGCTGCGCCAGGACCAGTTCGCGTTCGAAGACTACACGGTGCTCGACACTGTGATCATGGGCCACGCCGAACTGTGGCGCGTGAAATCCGAACGCGACCGCATTTACGCCCTGCCGCACATGAGCGAAGCCGACGGCATGAAGGTGGCCGAGCTGGAAGTCGAGTTCGCCGAGCTGGACGGCTACACCGCCGAGGCGCGCGCCGGCGAGCTGTTGCTCGGCATCGGCATCCCGCTCGAGCAGCATGTCGGTCCGATGAGCGCCGTGGCGCCGGGCTGGAAACTGCGTGTGTTGCTGGCACAGGCGTTGTTTGCCAACCCGGAAATCATGTTGCTGGACGAGCCGACCAACAACCTCGATATCAACACCATTCGCTGGCTGGAAGACGTGCTGAACGCGCGCAACAGCACTATGATCATTATTTCGCACGATCGCCACTTTCTGAACAGCGTGTGCACGCACATGGCCGATCTCGACTACGGCGAGCTGCGCGTCTATCCGGGCAACTACGACGACTACATGACCGCCGCCACCCAGGTGCGCGAACAGCTGCTGTCCGGCAACGCCAAGAAAAAGGCGCAGATCGCCGAACTGCAAACCTTCGTCAGCCGCTTCTCCGCCAACGCCTCGAAGGCCAAGCAGGCTACCTCGCGCGCCCGCCAGATCGAGAAAATCAAACTGGACGAGGTGAAGCTGTCGAGCCGGGTGAGTCCGTTTATCCGCTTCGATCAGGACAAGAAGCTCTATCGCCAGGCGCTGGAAGCCGAGGGCCTGAGCAAGGGCTATGGCGGGAAACCATTGTTCAGCAATCTCAACCTGATGGTCGAAGTCGGCGAACGCGTCGCCGTGATCGGCCCGAACGGCATTGGCAAGTCCACGTTGCTGCGCACGCTGGTGGGCGACCTGAAGCCGGACAGCGGCCGGGTCAAGATGTCGGAGAACGTCAACATCGGTTACTTTGCCCAGGACCATGCGGCCGACTTCGCCGACAATACCAATTTGTTCGACTGGATGAGCCTGTGGGCGAAACCGGAAGACAACGAGCAGTCGATCCGCGCGGTGCTCGGGCGCATGCTGTTCTCGCGCGAAGAGAGCAGCAAGTCGGTCAAGATCATTTCCGGCGGCGAGCAGGGGCGCATGCTGTTCGGAAAGTTGATGCTGCAACGCCCGAATGTGCTGGTGATGGACGAACCCACCAACCACCTGGACATGGAATCCATCGAGGCGCTCAACCTGGCGCTGGAGAATTACCCCGGCACGCTGATTTTCGTCAGCCACGATCGTGAATTCGTCTCGTCACTCGCGACCCGCATCATCGAACTCACCCCGCAGGGCGTGGTGAACTTCGGCGGCAGCTACGACGACTACCTGCGCAGCCAGGGCGTGGAACTGGCGAATCGGGCAACCGCGTAAGACGAACAGAGGCATCGCAAACCGATTGACGTGTGTTAGGGTGTTCACCTTCGCCCGCACACAAAAAAACAAACCAAACATCGGCGCACTCCGGTCTGCGCCCGATCCTTCGCGGCAAACCCACGTGGCGAGCCTCGATACCATTAACCCATTGGAAGCCTAAGACCGGCCCAAGACCCAAGTGTTTCGGGTAGGCCATCCAGGAGCAACCAACACTATGTCATTCAATACCCTCGGCCTCTCGGCCGAAATCCTGCGCGCCGTCACCGACAAGGGCTATGGCGAGCCGACCCCCATTCAGATCAAGGCCATTCCTGTCATTCTTGAGGGAAAAGATATTCTCGCCGGCGCGCAAACCGGCACCGGCAAGACCGCCGGGTTCACCCTGCCGTTGTTGCAGCGCCTGAGCGCGCAGGCGCCGAGCGCCGATCGACGCGTCATTCGCGCGCTGATTCTCACTCCGACGCGCGAACTCGCGGCGCAGGTGGAAGAAAGCGTGCGTGTCTACGGCAAGCATCTGCCGTTGAAATCCACCGTGGTGTTCGGCGGCGTCGGTTTCAATCCGCAGGCCGACACGCTGCGCCGCGGCGTGGATATCCTGGTGGCGACACCGGGACGCCTGCTCGATCACGTGCAGCAGAAAACCGTGGACCTGTCGAAGATCGAAATCCTGGTGCTGGACGAGGCCGACCGCATGCTGGACATGGGCTTCATTCGCGACATTCGCAAGATTCTCGCGTTGCTGCCGAAGCAGCGGCAGAACCTGCTGTTCTCGGCCACCTTCTCGGACGAGATCAAGCAGTTGTCCGACAGTCTGTTGAACGCGCCGGTGCTGATCGAGGTGGCGCGCCGTAATACCGCCGCCGAACTCGTGACCCAGGTGGTGCATCCGGTGGATCGCGAGCGCAAGCGCGAACTGTTGTCATCGTTGATCAAGGCTAATGACTGGAAGCAGGTACTGGTGTTCATGCGCACCAAGCATGGTTGCAACCGTCTGGCCGAGCAACTGGGAAAAGACGGCATCAGTGCTGTCGCCATTCACGGCAACAAGAGCCAGGGTGCGCGCACCAAGGCGTTGGCGGATTTTAAAAAGGGTGCGGTACGGGTGCTGGTGGCCACCGACATCGCGGCGCGCGGCCTCGACATCGACCAGCTGCCGCACGTCGTGAACTTCGAGTTGCCGAATATTCCGGAGGACTACGTGCACCGCATCGGCCGCACCGGCCGCGCCGGCAACGAGGGCGAGGCGCTGTCGCTGGTGTGCGTGGACGAGCGCGATTACCTGCGTGACATCGAACGCGTGCTGCACCGCGAAATTCCAAAAGTTATCATTCCGGGCTTCGAACCGAATCCGGACATCAAGGCCGAGCCGATTACCCGCGGGCGCAGTGGACAGCGCAGCGGTGGTGGTGGCCGGCCGCAGGCTGCACGAAACAGTGCAGAACGTGGCCGCGGGGATCGCGGCCGTGGTCAGAGTCAGGGCCGTGGCGGTGATCGCGGCCGGGACCAGCGCCCGCGCCCGCCGGCGCATGCGCCGGCCCGGGCCGGTGGCCGTCCGCAGCCGCATGTACACGTGCGCGTCTCTGCCGACCCGCAGTTACTCGGCGATCCCAACCGGCCGGAGGTGGATGGCAATCGGCTCCCGGCCGCGGGCCCGAGCGGCAATGATCGTGATCGTGGCGCACCCGCCAGAACACATCAACACCCGTCACATGCCCGTCCGAGTACGCCACGGCAAAAGCCGCGCCCGCAGCGCGGCCAGGAAGTGCCGGCCTTGCTGGATGGCAACAAGCGCGACGATTCCTAAACTTGGAAAAAAGCAGTTAGCCGCAGATAAACGCAGATATTCAGAGCGCTACCTGTATTCGCCCGCCCACCAAAAGGGTGAATGGCCTCGGTGCATCCGTGACATGATTCATTTGCGTTAATCTGCGTTCATCTGTGGCTATACGCCGTTTTTGGTTATAAAAAATGATCTGAAATAAAAACGGGGCCGGTGCGGGTTCTGCCAGAAAGCGGCAGACACACACCGGCCCCGTCGTTGTTACTGGCTACTTGCCGAGCTTGGCCTTGATGGCGGCGATCACGGCGTCGCTGGACGTGGCGTTCACGCGCACAAACATGCCTTCCTTCTCATAAAAGCCGATAAGTGGCGCGGTCTTCTGGTTATAGGTTTCGAGGCGATGGCTGATGGCCGCTTCGGTTTCGTCTTCGCGCTGCACCACCGGGCTGCCGCACTTGTCGCAGATGCCTTCCTGCTTCGGCGGATTGCTTTTCACGTTGTAGATCGCCTGGCACTTGCTGTTCGAACAGGTGCGGCGCGTGCTGAGACGGTCGAGGATCACGTCGCGCGGCACTTCAATACTCACCACCATGTCGAGCTTGATGTCGAGCTTGGCCAGCAGCAGCTTGAGCGCCTCGGCCTGCGGAATGGTGCGCGGGAAGCCGTCGAGCAGAAAACCCTTGGCGCAATCCGGCTCCTGCAGGCGCTTTTCCATGATGCCCATGATGAGGTCATCGGAGACCAGGTCGCCGCGCTTCATGGCGGCTTCCGCCTGTTTGCCGAGTCCGGTCCCGGCCGCAACCGCGCCGCGCAGGATGTCGCCGGTGGATATCTGCACGGAACCATCCATCTGTGTCAGCAGCTTGGCGACCGTGCCCTTGCCTGCGCCCGGGGCGCCCAACAGAATCAATTTCATCGCATTTCCCCTTTCCTGATCAAAAAACGTTGTTGCTCCGGTCAGCCGCTGGCGGTTGGCCAAATCAAAGGGGCGCATTGTGCCTTGTAGCAGCCGGGTCGATCAACCGGAATCTGCAATGGCCTGCCCAAGGTGCATTTGGTGTTCTCGATCGTGAATTCCGATTTAGGGCGGCTGCCCGAATGCGGGAATTGAATGGCGCCCGATGCCAAAGTTGATATCCATCAAAGCAGATGCAGGCGCTTGCGTAGGAAACTCTAAAACTATGATATTGAGTGGAGGGTAGTGCCATGACAAGTCTGATAGAAGCGATCATGGAGGCCGAAAGTGGGGCAGGCAAGAATTCGCAGTTTCCTCATGCACCGGACGGCTGGATGCGCGAAGGTGCCATCAAGGCGGCCGACTGCAGGCATCGGGAAATTACCATGATCACCCCGAAGCGCAGTCTATCGCGCTGAGGCGGCCGTCCTGATGGCCACAGTTTATCTTCTTCGCATTTCGTTACACTGACACCCATGGCAATCGGATTAATAAACAACAGGCTCACGGCGGCGGTGCTGGCAGCGGCCCTGTCAATTTCTGCCTGTGCGATGGATCGTGCACCATCTCCTGCGCCGGCACTTGCCACCGAAACGCCGGGTGCGGTGCTTCGTGACCGGTTGCGTGAAGCGGTCGTGGATTGCGGCGAAACACGCCTCGATGTGCGGCTGCTTACACCGTTCTATCCGGTGAACGGATCGACCCCGCGCTGGCTCGCGGAAAATGGACCTGGCGCACGCGCCCGGCAACTTGTCAAAACGCTGGCCATGGCCGGGCAGGAGGGCCTGACGCCGGCTCGCTATCGGCTTGCCGACATCGAGCATTTCTGGAATGCCCGCACCCCGGCCCAGCAGGCCTGTCTCGATCTGCTCCTGACCGATGCCTTCCGGCGTTACAGCCGCGATGTCCAGAACGGGCGCATCGACCCGCAGGTTGCCGATCCGGCCTGGCACCTGCGGCCGCCGGAGCTCGACCCGGTTGCAGTATTGCAGGCGGTGACGACGGACGATGAGTTTGCGAATCTGCTGCATGCCTTGCCGCCGCCGCACGCCGGCTACGCACAGCTGCGCCGCGCGCTTGCCCGCTATGCGGAATTGGAACGCGGCGGCGGCTGGATGGCATTGCCGCCCGGTCCGAAACTCGAACCGCCGTTGCAGCATGTCCAGGTTCCGCTGCTGCGCGCGCGCCTACGCGCCGAAGGTGACTATATCGGCACCGAGACCGGCGATGTCTATGACGCGTTACTCGCAGCGGCGGTGGAGCGCTTTCAGCGGCGCCATGGAATTGCCGCCGACGGTATCGTGGGCGCACGCACGCGCGCGGTGCTGAATGTCTCCGCCGCGGAACGCGCCGCCCAGATCCGCCGCACGCTGGAGCGCTGGCGCTGGTTGCCGCGCACATTCGGCGAGCACTATGTCATCGTGAATACGGCCGGCTATGAGCTCACCGTTGTCGAGCGCGGCCAGCCGGTGCTCGGCATGCGCGTGATTGTCGGCACACCGGATCAGGCCACGCCGTCGTTCACGGCCATGCTGCGTTTCCTGGTCATCAATCCATACTGGAACATCCCGACGCGTATCGCGCGCGACAAGCTCCTGCCCAAACAGCAGCGCAATCCGGAGTATTTCGTCACACGCGGTATACGCGTGTTCAACGGCTGGAATGCAGAGGCACGCGAACTCGATCCGGCCTCCATCCACTGGTCGAGCCTGCAGGGAGATGGCTTTCCATACCGGTTGCGCCAGGAGCCGGGTCCAAAGAACAGTATGGGTCGGCTGTCGTTCGTGTTCCCCAACCCCTTCGATGTGTTCCTGCACGATACGCCGGAGCGCTGGTTGTTCGACCGGGATCAGCGGGCCTACAGTGAAGGCTGTGTTCGTATCGAGAATGCCATGGCCTTGGCCGTGCACACGCTGCGGCAATCCGCTGACTGGGATGCGCCGCGTATCCAGCGCGAGATCGATGCGCTGCGGCAACAGTCGTTGCGTTTGCCCGAACCTATCCCGGTTTATGTACTCTATCTGACAAGCTGGGCCGATGAGGACGGACAGACCCACTTCCGCGAGGATATCTATGCACGTGAGCGGGTGCTGGCGCAGTACTTTCCGGTGCCGGCGGAATGATCAGCGGCGCTGTGTTTGCGACGGATGATGCACCAAACACTCGGCGTGCCGGAGACGGTAGCCTATAATTGTGTAAGTAATGACACATTCAGACCCTTTGCCGATGTTGAATCGCCGCGCGTTTCTCAGACTTTCCCTCGGGGTCGGTGCAGGTGCCGGCTTGGCAACACAGCCAGCGCTGGCCGGCCTTGCCTCGCCCATGCGCGAGCGAGTGCTCACCCTCTATAACACGCACACCGGCGAGCGGGCGCAGGCCACCTACTGGGCGGATGGCGAGTATGTGGAGACCGAAATTGCCCGGTTGAACCGGCTGTTGCGCGATCACCGCAGTGGCCGGGTATTCGCCATTGAACACAGACTGTTCGATACCCTGTACGACCTGCAGGCGCTGACCGGTGCGCGCACGGACTTTCACGTGATCTCCGGATACCGCTCCCCGGCCACGAACGCCATGCTGCGGCGCCAACACAGCGGCATCGCCAGGGAAAGCCTGCATACCCATGGCAAGGCGATCGACATCCGGCTTCCCGGCCACGAGTTGCGCGACCTGCAACGCGCGGCACTTGCGTTACGCGCCGGCGGCGTTGGCTACTATCCGCAGTCTGATTTCATCCACCTCGATACCGGTCGCGTACGCACCTGGTAGTTCAGTCCCCGGCCGTAGGCGCAAAGCCTGTAGCTGTCTTTTACAGCGCGTTTATTCCCTCGTATTTGGTAGACTTGTCGGCAATTGATCGCCGAAAGGATGTGTCTTGTCATGCAGGAACCGGAAGATGTGTTTGACGAAGTGTTTCGCCGTACGGTCGAACTCGGCAATAACCTGGCCAAGGACGAGAAGGAGCAAGTAGCCGATGTGTGGGACGTCGCCGACGGGCTGCTTGCCGGTGCGATCCAGTTCTGGCTGTACTCGCGCCAGCCGTGCGGCGACCCGCGTTGCATGGATTGCGAGCCCGTCTGCACTGCTGAGGGTCGCATGCATGAACTGCTGCGCCTGATGCGCGAGTTTGCCGAGGAGAGCGAGTACTTTCATTCGCCGACCGACAGTAATGTTGGCCGGGCCTAGCAGCTGGATGAAATTAGCCGGCATGCGTGCCATGGTGGATATTTCTGTAACCGCCAGGAAATCAACACAGCGCTACCAGCGGTTGGGAGCACCTCCGGCAGGCGATTCTCCCTGCATACCTTATGCGGTGCTGAGTTCTTGTGTCGCGCCGGGATTTCCGATTTCCGGGATTCGCACTGGCAACTGATATATATCAATGCAGCGGCAGGGTGTTTGTGGTTCGATGCAAACAGTTGAATGGAGGGAAAATACCATGACCCTTATGACCGCACTGGTTGTAGTTGCATTATTGGCGACTGTGGCTGTACTGGTTACGGGAATTGTTTCCATGGCGCACGGTGGCGGCTTCGATCAGCGCCACAGCCATCAGATCATGTTCGCCAGGGTTGGGCTTCAGGGCATAACATTGCTGTTATTGCTTGTCGCGTTCTGGCTGGCATTTCGGTAGCAAGGCGTTATCGGAATACAGCTGTCCGCGCACCGACCCCATCGTCTGGATGGGAAGGTGTCTATTGTGCATTTCGCGTTTTCTTGCCTGCATGCGGCATTCTTAAATCCCCATCAAGCACGCAGGCCGCCCGGCTGAATGGTCGGGGGGCAGATCATTTCATGTCCTCCGGCCTATTCTCTGACTGAAAACTCGGATGTGATGCCTCGATGACGAGTGTCCTTGTATGCTGGAAATGCGCGACCACGCTGACGGATCTGCTGCTGCCGCTCAGCCGGCTGGCAGTGTGCCCGAAGTGTCGCGCCTATCTGCATTGTTGCCGCATGTGTGTTTCCTACGATTTGCATTTGACACGCAGATGCCGCGAGCAGGATGCCGAGGACGTTACGGATAAGGAGCGTGCCAATTTCTGCGGCTACTTCAAGGCCAAGCCCGACGCCTACCACCCAGACGGGGTAGCCAGGACGCAGGCCGCGCGCGCCAAGCTGGGCGATCTGTTTGGTGCGGGCGACAAGACCGATCAGGAACCAAAGACTTGATTTAGGGCTGGCCATTTTTCGCTGAAATTTCCGGAACTTATGTTTCAACGGCTGGTATAATCCCGGTGGGAGTCGGCTAGACAGTCGCTGTGCGCAAGCGCGGAGGAAAGTCCGGGCTCCATAGGGCAGGGTGCCAGGTAACGCCTGGGCGGCGCGAGCCGACGGAAAGTGCCACAGAAAATATACCGCCGATGGCCGGGCAACCGGATCAGGTAAGGTTGAAATGGTGCGGTAAGAGCGCA
>DATEYP010000147.1:0-3410 GCA_035256085.1 Acidiferrobacterales bacterium | reverse complement strand
CGTGCGCGTGGCCACGGTCGGCTGGCCGGAAGGCATTCTCGATGTCGAACGAATCATGCGCGCGTTTTCACCGGAGCTTCCGGCGGAAGAACAGACGGCACTGCGTGCCGCGTACGTTCGCATCCACGAACACTTCATCGCCAAAACAAAAGATGCCGCGCGCGCCGGCGCGAAGATCGTGGTCTGGCCGGAGGCCAATATCATGGTGTATCGCGCAGACGAGTCAGCTTTGCTGAAACGTCTGCAGGCCCTCGCCAGGGAACAGGACATTTATCTCCTGGCTGGAATCGCCGTGCTCGATGTCTCCACCGGGCTTTCCTTCGAGAACCGGGCGATGCTGTTCGATCCTGCCGGCCATACCGCCGCGCGCTACATCAAGACCACGGCGGTGCCCGGCTTCGAGGCCAAGTTCGGCGTGCGCGGCGATGGTCGCTTGCCCATGGTGACAACGCCCCATGGCCGCGTCACCACGGCCATCTGCTACGACCTCGACTTCCCGTGGTTGATTCGCCAGGCCGGGCAGGGCCGGGCCGATCTGCTGCTGGCGCCGGCCAGCGACTGGCGCGAGATCGGCGAGCTGCACCATGTCGCGGCCGTGTTCCGCGCCGTCGAAAACGGCGTAACGCTGGTGCGCGCCACGCGCTGGGGCTGGTCGGCCGTTGTGGATGCCTGCGGGCGCGAACTGGCGCGCCTCGATCACTTCGCGGTGAGCGAGCGACTGCTGATCGCCGAGTTGCCGGTCGCCGGCCGGCGCACGCTTTATGCGCGCATCGGCGACGCCTGGGCCTGGCTGTGTGTGGCCGGGCTTGCGGGGATCACCGTGTGGGCGATCCTGCGCGCGGTGTAGCATCAAGGTTTTGTTAAGCGCTACGGTAATGCGCAATTGAAGGATATAGCAGTCCTGTTTGACGCACTGTAAGAAAAACCACACGCGTGGCGGTACTCGGCGCAAGGGTATCTGTCGGCCTGAAGGCTGGAATTGGCCAGAATATGGTGATGTATTGTCGCTGCTTCCCGACAAGGCCGCACGAATTGTGCAATATTGAGTGGCGATGGCGGGGTGAACAGCACTGTTGAGTGCGGATGGTTTTTCAGGCACGAGGGGTTTATTCTTTCTGTACCCGAACTGACTAACGTTGGGGGGTGATCAGTGTTCACCAACAATCCCTTCACCGATCTTACGGTCTTTCTTCCTCCGCTTGCGATGCAGGCCTACATCGTTCTGATGATATTGGCCGTCATCATCGGAACGGCACTCGATACCTATCACAAGGGCAGCGCCCGGTTTTTCGCGCAGCGCAGGGAGAAAGCAAAGGCCGCCGCGCAGAGGCGGCTCGGCGGCACGCAGACCGCTTCCTTGGCGGCCAGGACCATCGCCGAGGCCGCGGTCTCCGGCGAGTTCCGTAAATGGAAGCGGCGCACTTCTCATCTGCTGATGATGTACGGCTTCCTCCTCTATGTGATTACCACCATCGTGATGGTATTTGCCTATCCAACAGCCGCGCAGACACCGACCATCCTGCCGATCCTGTGGACCCTGGGCGCGCTGATGATTCTCGTCGGTGGTTTCTGGTTTTTGTTCTTTCTCAGGGTAAACGTCGCCTATGACGGCGATTCGCCTTTGCATCTGGGGCGTGCGGACCTGTTCGTCGGCTCGCTGCTCGCGAGCGCCGCATTCGCACTGATCTGGCATTTTGTACAGACGGCGTCTGCCAGCCCGACGGCGACCTTGATATTTTTTGGCCTCTACATCTTTTTCACGACGCTGCTCTTCGGTTCCGTTTTCTGGTCCAAGTTTGCCCACATGTTCTACAAGCCGGTGGTGGCCTTCCAGCGAAGGGTAGAGGAGGCAAACGGTTCCTCCGATCTCCCGAGCCCCGCTCTCGGCCGTCACGGCAGGAGTTGATGGTATGCCCACCTACACTGACATGACGCGATGTGACGGCTGCGGCGAGTGCGTGGACATCTGTCCTTCCGACATCATGCACATCGACCGGGTCTACCGGAGGTCTTACAACATCGAGCCGAATTTCTGCTGGGAGTGCTACTCGTGCGTGAAGGCCTGCCCGCAGCACGCGATTGACGTCCGCGGATACGCGGACTTCGCCCCGCTGGGCCACAAGGTCAGGGTGCTCAGGGAAGAGGAAAAGGGATCGATCTCCTGGAAGATAAGGTACCGGGATGGGCGGGTGAAGGAGTTCACCTTCCCGATCAGGACCACCCCCTGGGGTTCCATCAAGTCGCCATCCGAGTACGAGACACCCGATGCGATCGGTCTGGGTTCGGCGATGCTCGCGCACGAGCCCGCGGCGCTCAAGGTCGGGAAGCTTCTCACACTGCCGCCTTTCGGCAAAAAGAAGGTGTGACGCCATGGCCAGAAAAACCAGGTTCATCGATTCGGATATCCTCGTCATCGGCGGCGGCTTTGGCGGATGCGGGGCCGCCTACGAATCCAGATTCTGGGGGCGGGACTTGAAGATCGTCCTGGTCGAAAAGGCCAATATCGACCGCAGCGGCGCCGTGGCGCAAGGCCTGTCGGCGATCAATTGCTATATGGGCATGCAGTGGGGCGAGAACCAGCCCGAGGACTTCGTGCGCTACGCGCGCGGTGACCTGATGGGCCTAGTGCGCGAGGACCTGATCTTCGACATCGCCCGGCACGTCGATGCCACGGTCCACAAGTTCGAGGAGTGGGGCCTGCCGATCATCAAGGACCCGAAGACCGGCCGCTACCTGAGAGAAGGAAGGTGGCAGGTCATGATTCACGGCGAGAGCTACAAGCCGATCATCGCCGAGGCGGCCAGGAAGTCGGCCAGCGAAGTGCATAACCGGATCATGGTCACGCATCTGTTGATGGACAAGGCGCGACCCAACCAGATCGCCGGCGCGGTCGGCTTCAACGTCCGCGATGGAAATTTTTACGTCTTCCGGGCGAAGGCGGTGATCGTCGGCGCCGGCGGCGCCTCGCACATCTACCGGCCGAGGTCGGTCGGCGAAGGCATGGGAAGGACCTGGTATGCGCCCTGGAGCAGCGCCTCGGCCTACGGTCTCCTGATACCGACCGGCGCCAAGATGACACAGATGGAGAACAAGATTGTACTCGCCCGCTTCAAGGACGGTTACGGTCCGGTCGGTGCCTGGTTCCTGCTGCTCAAGTCGTATGCGACCAATGCCTACGGCGAAAAGTATGAGGCAGCCCGGTTCGATGAGATCAAATCTCTCGTCGGGAAGTACGCGGACATCACGCCGATGCCGACCTGCCTGCGCAATCACGCGATGATCGAGGAGATGAAGGCCGGCAAGGGCCCCATCTTCATGCATACGCAGGAGGTTCTCGATACCAAGGAGAAGGAAGAGATCGGCTGGGAGGATTTTCTCGACATGACCATCGGCCAGGCGGTGGTCTGGGC
>DATEYP010000146.1:0-6904 GCA_035256085.1 Acidiferrobacterales bacterium | reverse complement strand
GCGCCATGGTTCTTGAGCGCCGCGGCCGCCTCGCACAAGGTGCCGGCGGTGTCCACCAGGTCGTCCATCAGCACGCAGGTGCGGCCCTTCACCTCGCCGATAATGTGCATCACCTTGGCCTCGTTGGTCTTCGGCCGGCGTTTGTCGATGATCGCCAGATCCGCCTCGAGATGCTTAGCCAGGGCGCGGGCGCGCACCACGCCGCCCACGTCCGGCGACACCACCAGCAGATCCGGATACTCGATGCGCCAGATGTCGCCCAGCAGCACCGGCCCGCCATAGATGTTGTCGGTCGGGATATTGAAGAATCCCTGAATCTGGTCGGCGTGCAAATCCATGGTCAGCACGCGGTGTGCGCCGGCCACGGTGATCATGTCCGCCACCAGCTTGGCGGTGATCGCCACGCGCGCCGTGCGCGGCCGCCGGTCCTGGCGCGCATAACCATAATAAGGAATCACCGCGGTGATGCGCCGCGCCGAGGAGCGCTTGACCGCGTCGATCATCACCACCAGTTCCATCAAGTTGTCGTTCGACGGCGCGCAGGTCGGCTGCATGATGAACACGTCGCGGCCGCGCACGTTGTCCATGATCTCAACCAGGGTCTCGCCGTCGCTAAAACGGCCGACGTGCGCCTTGCCGAGCGGCATGCCGAGATGGTGCGCGACCTTCTCCGCGAGCGCCGGATTGGCATTCCCGGTGAAAACCATCATGTTGTCGAGCGACATGCCTTTCCGCCTTTCTGGAACCGCTTGTTCTTACAATAACCATTTTGGCTGGGGCGCCAGGATTACTCCGCACATCCATGTGTTCCGCCCCTTCGGGGCCAGCGTCGCTTTGCTCCGCTGTTCAAATTCGCTCCCGGCAACTGCTCCATGCGTTGCTCTACCTCCCCACATCCATGTGGGTCGCCGGCGAATTTGTCGAACCCTTCGGGTTCTCATCCTGCCGCCCCGCTTAACTACAGCCCGCTGCGCGGGCAATTCATTATGGCTGGGGCGCCAGGATTCGAACCTGGGAATGCCGGAATCAAAATCCGGTGCCTTACCGCTTGGCGACGCCCCAAGAATCCAGGTACGAGGCAAAAGGGGCGAGCACCCTCGCTCATGCCATCGTCTTTGTCCCTTGTCCCTTGTCCCTTGTCCCTTGTCCCTTGTCCCTTGTCCCTTGTCCCTTGTCCCTTGTCCCTTGTCCCTTGTCCCTTTGTCCCTTGTCCCTTTCAGTTCCGCAGCGGGTGCACATTCCGGCCGCGCGCCACGAACCCGCCTGCCAGCGCTGCCGGGCGCTGCGCCAGTATCGCCCGCCCACTCGCCTCGTCTGCCACCGGCAGAAACACGCAGGCGCCAGATCCGGTCATTCGGGCATCACCGAATTTCCCGAGCCACTTCAGTGCGTTATCCACTTCCGGGTAAAGCCGGCGGACCACCGGCTCAAGGTCATTGCGCCCCCGGCCCGCGTGAAAATCGCGTATTGTGATGGCAGGGCTATAGGGTGTCAAATCATGCTCGCGATCAAAGGCCGCGAACACCTGGGCAGTGGAGACCGCCACGGCCGGCGCCAACACCACCACCCAGCGTTCCGGCGGATCGGCCGGTGTCAGCATCTCGCCTACACCCTCGGCCCAGGCCGCGTGCCCGCGCACAAACACCGGTACGTCCGCGCCGAGTGTTAAGCCGAGCGCGGCGAGCGCCTCGGGCTTGAGGCCACAGCCCCAGAGTTCGTTGAGTACCAGGAGCGTGGTGGCCGCATCCGAACTGCCGCCGCCCAGGCCGCCGCCGAGCGGCAGACGCTTGTCGAGATGGATGACGACCCCCTGCGTGCTGCCGCTTGCCGCTTGCAGCAGACGCGCCGCGCGCACGCAAAGATCGCGTTCTTCCGGCACACCGGCAAGCTCCCGGGCGCGCACAATGCGGCCATCGCGTGTCAGGTCAAATCGCAGCTCGTCACCCACATCCAGAAACTGAAACAGCGTCTGGAGCGTGTGGTAGCCATCCGGCCGGCGGCCGGTGACATGCAGAAAAAGATTGAGCTTGGCCGGAGCCGGCCAGGATGCTGTCATCCGTTTATCCTAGAAAAAGCAGTCAGCCGTTTTTAGGGTTATTGTACCTGCGCCCAGCGATCGATCACGAGACGAACTTCCATGGCTGGCAGCTCCGGGGTCGCTTGATCCGGGGCATAGGTCAGGGTGAGACGGTTGGGCAACTCATGTCCCTCGAACCGTACATATTCCTGATACTGTAGCTCCCAACCCTGCTGACGCAGCGTCTTGAGGCGCCCGGCATCATCCAGCTCCCGGCTCGCGGGCAGACCCGGTACCGGCACACCGCGCACCCAGTAGTTCAGATTGGTAAGCGGCAGCCGCCAGCCCGTGTAGCGATACAGCAACTCTTCCGCGTTGGCGGCATGAAACACGCGTTGCTCCGCATCCTGCAGCTGTGCGCCGGTTTCGTTCTGGGTAACACGCACCACGCCGCGCCCGAGCGGCCCATTCAGACGAATATCGTGCTGTGCGGCAGCGCGCTTCCAAGTGAGCGACGCCTGGCCGCCGCGCTCATCGGCGCGCACCGCCAGGCGCCCACGCAGTTCCCAGTGCCGGATCGGCACCAATGCCGACTCGCGCGTCTCCCAGAGCTGCTGCAGATGGTCGGCCGGCGGGCGCGGCAGCGGCGCGGCGCAGGAGAAGCAGAGGAAAGAGAAAAGAAGAAAGAGAAAAGTGAACCGGCGCTTCATGTCATGGACGCTGCGGTAGATGTGGAGAATGTGGTGGTCGGAAGGCCGTGGAATGCTGCCGATACATCAATAAGGAGAAAGGGCAGGAAATTGCCCTTTTCTCTTTCTTCTTTTCACTTTTCTCTGCTGTTGATCACTTTCCCTTGAATTTCGAAATCACGCCCAGCAGCACTTCATTGTCCGGTGTCTGCTGCAATGCGCGCTTCCACACCGACTCGGCAGCGTTGCGGTCGCCCGTCACCCACAGCACCTCGCCGAGATGCGCGGCGATCTCCGCATCCGCGCGCTTGTCGAATGCCGCGCGCAGATGGCGCACCGCTTCGTTGTGGTTGCCGAGGCGGTAATGCGCCCAGCCCAGGCTGTCCAGGATAAACGGATCATCCGGCTTGAGTGCCAGCGCCTGTTCGATGAAGGCCAGCGCCTCCGCATAGCGCATGGTGCGGTCGGCCAGCGTATAGCCAAGGGCATTGAGGGCGTTCGGATTCTTCGGGTCCTTCTTCAGGATACGGCGCAGGTCTTTCTCGGCAGTCTCGATGCGGTTGAGTTTCTCGGCCACGAGTGCGCGCGCATACAGCAGGTCGGCATTGTCCGGCAACTCACTGAGCACGCGACTCAGCACGTCGAACGCTTCGGTGTGCTGCTTCGCATCACGCAACATCTGTTCCTCGGCGAGCGCCAGCTGCACCTTCTGGGCCTCGGTCCTGGGCATCAGCTTGTGCAGGTGTGTGCGCGCCAGTTCGAGGTTGCCTTGCCGGGCAAGCACCACGCCCAGCCGCGCCTGCGCTTCGAAGTGGGTCTCGGCGGACTCGATCGAACCGTACCACTGGATGGCTTCCTCGTAGCGCTTGCGCTGTTCAGCCACCTGGCCGAGGTAGAGACGCGCCTGGTCGTTTTCCGGCTGCAATTCGAGGGCACGCTTCATGAAACGCTCGGCCTCGTCCAGCTCGTTGCTCTGCAGGGCGAGCAGCGCAATGGTGAACACCACTTCGGCGTCGCGCGGCGTGTCCGTCACCACGCGCTTGAATTGTTCGCGCGCCTTGTCCCACTGCTTGAGTTCCACGAGATGACGGGCATAACCGAGGCGCATGTTGTTGGCGCGCGGGTGGCTATCCAGATAACTCTCATAGAACGCCAACGCCCTCGGCATGTCCTTGAGCGACACCAGTACGCGCGCCTTGAACAGTGCCGCATCCTCCCACGCCGGATTGATGGCGAGCGTGCGGTCGATGGCGGTCGTCGCCGTATCGAGATCGGAGACACGCACCGCCAGGTGTGCCAGCGCATAATGCGCCACCGCCTTGTCCGGATGCAGGAGCGCGAGTGCGCGCATTGTCTCCAGCGCGTCCGCGCGGTTGGACTGACGGCCCAGGGTCGCGGCAATGCGCAGATACGACTGTGTCAGGCCGGCGTCACCGCCAAGCGTAATGATTTTCTCGAAGTGCTGTCGCGCCTCAGCCGGTTTGCCGTTCTCCATGTACGCGGCGGCCAATGCCTCATGCGCCTGGCTGCTCTGCGGCCTGAGTTCCACCCACAGGAGGGCATTGGGAAGCGCTGCCGCCGGAAGGCGCGCATGCAAGGCCGCCAGCGTGGCGCGTTCGGCCACCCGCGGATCGCGGGTCTTCTGGGCGGCGCGGCCCAGCGCCGATGCCGAAACGTCGAGCTGGCCGCGGTGGCCGGCAATCTCGCCAAGCAGCAGCTGGTACAACACATCCGGCGCGAGCGGCATGGACGGCAGCGCCTGGTTCTCGCTGGACGCGGCATCCGCAGCCGCCTCCGGACGCGAGGAAAGCGCCTGGCAGGCCGGGAGCAACACCGCCAGGAATACAATCGACAGTAAATTGAGCTTCATTATGAATGGTCTCCGCCCTGCCGGGGCGGCAGAACCTTATTCAGTTACAGACAGCGCTGTTGGGCAGTCGTTCCCGCCGCTGTACCGGGACAGAACTCCGGCATGGACAAACATCCGGCCACGGCCGACGGTGCCTCACACCCGCACGCTTTTTAGTATAGTACACTGGCCGGCCCATCCCGCGGCAAGCCACCGCGACCTTCCGGCTTTTGGCCGGAACCGCGGAATCCTATAATATGCTAAACACTCACGACGGGATTGCCGGACCGGTTGTCCCGCCCGCCCGATAATCCCGGCTCGCATGCACCTTATCGCCTTCGGCATCAATCACAAGACCGCACCGGTCGCCATCCGCGAGCAGGCGGCGTTTGCGCCCGAGCAGCTGCCGCAGGCGTTGCACGAGATTACTGCGCAGGCCGGCGTGGATGAAGCCACGATCCTCTCGACCTGCAACCGCACCGAGGTGTACTGCCGGCTGGATGCGGATGACAGCCGCAAGGCAATCAAGTGGTTCTGCGACTTCCACCACCTTCCGGCAAACGACATCCAGCCGCACCTTTACCTGTTCCCCGACCAGGCGGCGGTGAAGCACGCCTTCCGCGTGGCCGCCGGCCTCGACTCCATGGTGCTGGGCGAGCCACAGATCCTCGGGCAGATGAAGACCGCCTTCACCCTGGCGCACAAGACCGGCGCCACCGGAAAAATCCTCAACCGGCTCTTTCAGCAAACCTTCTCGGTCGCCAAACAGGTGCGTACCGACACTGCCATTGGCGCGAGTGCCGTTTCCGTGGCGTACGCCGCCGTCAGCCTGTCACGCAAGATTTTCCAGAACCTGGCCGAAAAACAGGTGCTGCTCATCGGTGCGGGCGAGACCATCGAGCTGGTGGCGCGGCACCTGCTTGAACAAGGCGTGACCCGCCTCCTGGTCGCCAACCGCACCAGCGAGCGCGCCCAGTTGCTCGCCGATGCCTGCGGCGGCGAGGCGATCTCGCTGTCCGAGATGCCGGAGCGCCTCGCCGAGGCCGATATCGTCATCTCGTCGACCGCCAGCCAGTTGCCGATCCTCGGCAAGGGGGCGGTGGAAAGCGCGCTCAAGGCGCGCCGTCACCAGCCGATGTTCATGGTGGACCTGGCGGTACCGCGCGACATCGAGCCGGAAGTGGGCAAGCTGGCAGACGTGTATCTCTACACGGTCGATGACCTGCGGGAGACCATCCAGGAAAATATTCAGTCGCGTCAGGATGCGGCGATGGAAGCAGAGAAGATTATCGACATCCAGGTCGTGGACTTCATGCACTGGGTGCGCTCGCTCGACTCGGTGCCGGCGATCCGCGCACTGCGTGAAACCACGGCCGCCGCGTGCGAAGCGGAACTGAAACGCGCGCAGCGGCGGCTGGCACGCGGCGACGATCCGCAACAGGTCATGGAGCAGCTGGCGCGCGCACTGACCAACAAGTTCACGCATGCGCCGAGCGATGCCTTGAAGAAGGCCGGGCACGACGGCGATGCCCAACTGTTGGATGCGGCACGCCGGCTGTTCGATCTCGGCGACGATCTTTAGGGCATCTCTGAATAATTCCAAAACAAATATTCTTCACCGCAAAGACGCAAAGAACGCAAAGGTTTTTCTCATTACAAACTCATTTTTCTTCTTTGCGTCTTTGCGGTAAATGATGGTTAATTAGTGATTCCTCAGAGCCGGTCATCATGAAACCCACCATCCAGTCGCGGCTGGAAAATCTCGATCTGCGCCTCGAGGAGATCAGCGCCCTGCTGTCCGATCCATCCGTGATCGGCGCGCAGGACCGGTTCCGCGCGCTGTCGCGCGAATATTCCGAACTCCAGCCGCTGGTGAACCGCTACCGCGAGCACCGCGAGACCGTGCGCGAACTGGCGACGGCGCGCGCCATGCTGGATGAGTCCGAACCCGGCATGCGCGCCATGGTGGAAGACGAGGTAACGCGCCTAGCGGCGCATCTGGCCGACCTTGAGCAGGAATTGCAAAAGCTGCTGTTGCCGAAGGACCCGAACGACACGCGCAATATCTTTCTCGAAATACGCGCCGGCGCCGGCGGCGACGAAGCGGCGATTTTCGCCGGCGACCTGTTCCGCATGTACAGCGCCTATGCCGTGAAGCGCGGCTGGAACGTCGAAACCATCAGCGCCAGCCACGGCGAACACGGCGGCTACAAGGAGATCATCGCGCGCATCGCCGGCAATGGCGTGTACTCGCGCCTCAAGTTCGAATCCGGCGGCCACCGCGTGCAGCGCGTGCCGGCCACCGAGGCGCAGGGCCGCATCCACACCTCGGCCTGCACCGTGGCGATC
>DATEYP010000145.1:0-5553 GCA_035256085.1 Acidiferrobacterales bacterium | reverse complement strand
CATCCCAAATCGACGTTCGTGAAGACAGGGTGGGGACATGGCTACGTGAGTCTGTCCGCAACAACGGCAGATAGCCCGGATCGTCCCTCCACCCCAGCACCTTTCGGGTGCGAGGAGAAGCATACAAGCCCGGATGAAGCGCAGCGGAATCCGGGGATCGGCGCCGCGGCATGAGCATTTTCCCCCGCATTCCGCTGCGCCTGTCCTGAGCGAAGTCGAAGGGCTGCATGCGGGCTACGTGTTACGCATTTCATGGCCCAAGCGCCGTATTCTCGGGCAAGGGCGCTTAAGCAAGTACCATTCGCCTCGATCGGGGTTTTTTTACAATCCCCGGGCAGTTCTCTATAATCCGCCCTCCCACGGCCGGGTAGCTCAGTTGGTAGAGCATGCGACTGAAAATCGCAGTGTCGGCAGTTCAATTCTGCCCCCGGCCACCATTTTCCCTGCCCTGCTGGTGATATTTCGCATTGCTCATCGCTGGCCATTTACAGCACGTTCACGCACCATCAGAGGCGGCACGAGACAAATCGAATGGCGGGCGACTCCACGCCGGATTTGGTGGTGAAACCCGGTCTTTCAGCCAATGCCAACATACCGGTGTTTTCGGCCAGCACTTCGTTAAACATTGGCAGGCAGAACTAACGACCATCGCATGGACATCGTTTCGCACGGACTCTGGGGCGCGATCGCTTTCGGCCGCGCCAGCCGCAGGAGCTTTTGGACGGCGCTCCTGATCGGCATGGCGCCGGATTTTTTCTCGTTCGGGCTGGTATTCGCGAACGGTCTGCTGCTGCACGGGCTGGAATTCCTGTATGGCCTCAGCCATCCCCCAGACCCCGCGCTCATCCCTGCCTACGCGTACAGTCTCTACAACACGACGCACAGCCTGGTGGTGTTCGCGGCTATGTTCGTGCTGGTGTGGATCGCGCGCGGAAAGCCGCTCATGGAACTGAGCGCGTGGGGACTGCATATAACGCTGGACATCTTCACGCACAACGACGCTTTCTTCCCGACACCATTCCTGTGGCCGATCTCGGATGCGCACGTCAACGGCGTGCCGTGGAGTGATCCGATCATTTATTTCCCGAACGTGCTGCTGCTTGCGGTGCTGTATGCGTGGTTTTTCTACAAGAGGAAAAAGTCGGGCTGAGTGAGTTCTCTAGGTTAAAGCGCCGTCAGAGGCGGCGCGCGACAAATCGAATGCCGGGCGACTCCACGCCGGAGTTGGTGGTGAGCCCCAGCCTTTCTGCCAGTGCCAGCATGCCGGTGTTTTCGGACAGCACTTCACTCGACATGATTTCGAGGTCACGCGAACGCGCGATGTCCATCAGCTGGCTCATGAGCTGAAAGCCGATACCGCGCTGGCGCCACGCGTCCGCGACCACGATGGCGAATTCACACGACTTGCCGTCCGGCAGGGTCGCGTAACGCGCCACGCCCACTTCGATTTCCCGGTCGTTATCCATGACCACGGCAATCAGCGCCATCTCCTGGTCGTAGTCGATCTGGGTAAAGCGCACCAGCATCTCCGGGGTCAGCTCGTGCAACGCGCGCATGAAGCGGAAGTATTTGGACTGCGGTGACAGCGCGCGCACGAATTCCTGTTCGATGCCGCCGTCCTCGGGGCGGATGGGACGAATGAGCAGGTTGGTGCCATCGGCCAATTGCTGGCGGTTCGCCAGGTGACTCGGGTAGGGATGGATCGCCATGTGCGCATAAGGCCGCGCGGCATGCGTGGGACGCGCCACGCTGATGCGCGCATCGACCGCGATCGCGCCGTGCTCATCGACGATCAGCGGGTTGATGTCCATTTCGACGACCTGCGGCAACTCGCACACGAGCTCCGAGACGCGCAGCAGCACATTCTCCAGCGCCTCACGATGCACCGGCGGCAGGTTGCGAAACGCACCGAGCAGACGATTAATGCGCGTGCGTTCGATCATCTGTGCGGCGATGAAACGATTGAGCGGCGGCAGCGAGACAAAGCTGTCGTGCATCACCTCCACGGTGGTGCCGCCGGCGCCGAAGCTGATGGCCGGGCCGAACACCGGGTCGCGCCCGACGCCGACCATGGTTTCGCGGCCGTTCGCGCGCTTGGCCATGGGTTCGAGCGTGACGCCGGTGATGGTCGCATCCGGGCGCTTGCGCTTCACGCTTTCGATCAGTTCGTTAAATGCAGTGCGCACGGCACCGGCGGTTTGAATGTTGAGGCGCACACCGGACACATCCGACTTGTGCGTGATGTCGGGTGAGTTGATTTTCATCGCCAGCGGAAAACCGAGCGATTCGGCCACGACCAGGGCCTGGCTGGCGGAGTTCGCCTCGACCGTTTCCACCACCGGCACGCCGAACGCCCTGAGGATTGCCTTGCTTTCCAGTTCACTGAGCAGCGTGCGCCCTGCGGCCAGAACTTCTTCGATAATGAGCCGTGCGCCTTCCACGTCCGGTTCGCTGCTGCGGCCAAGCGGCTCGGGCACCTGCATGAGCAGCTGCTGGTTGCGGCGGTAACTGGCCAGAAACGAGAACGCCTCGACCGAGGCTTCGGGCGTATCGAAGTGCGCCAGCTGTTGCTGTCCGAACAGGGCGCGCGCCGCGTCCACCTGGCCCTCGCCCATCCAGCAGGTGAGCACCGGCTTGGCGCTCGACTTCGCCGCCGCAACCGTGGCTTCCGCCACCGCCAGTGGTTTCGTCATGGCCTGCGGCGTGAGCATGACCAGCACGCCGTCGATGACCGGGTCGGCGAGGCACAGGCTCAACGCCTGTTGATAACGCTCCGGCCCGGCATCGCCGAGAATATCCACCGGGTTGCCCTGCGACCAATGCGCCGGCAGTGCGGCATTCAAGGCCTGCAGCGTCTGCGGGCTAAGGTCCGGCAAGGCCACATCCATTTCCGCGGCACGATCGGCCGCCATGACACCCGGACCGCCGCCGTTGGTGATAATCGCCAGGCGATTGCCCTGCACCCGGACGTTGCGGCTGGACAGGACCTCGGCCGCGGCGAACAGCTGCTTGATGGTGTAGGCGCGCACCACGCCGGCGCGCCGCAGGGCGGCATGGAAAACATCGTCGCCGCCGACCAGCGCACCGGTATGCGAGACCGCGGCGCGCGAGCCGGGCGGCATGCCGCCCGGCCTTGACCACGACCACGGGCTTGAGGCGCGCCGCGATGCGCAGGCCGCTGAGAAAGCGGCGCGCATTGCGAATGCCTTCGACGTACAGCAGGATGCTGCTCGTGTGCGGGTCCATGGCCAGGAAACCGAGCACATCGCCGAAATCCACGTCGGCGGCATCGCCGAGCGAAACAATGGCGGAGAAACCGATCGCCTTGCTCTGCGCCCAATCGAGCACCGCGGTGCACAAGGCGCCCGACTGCGAAACCAGCGCCATGCGGCCGGGCGTCGCACTGTTGTTGCTGAAGCTGGCGTTGAGTCCCGACGGCGGGCGCAAAATGCCGAGACAATTTGGCCCGACGATGCGCATGTCATGGAGACGCGCGTGCTCGAGTATTTCCTTTTCGAGTGCCGCGCCCGCATCGCCCGTTTCACTGAAACCGGCCGACAGAATCACCGCGACGCGCACGCCCGCCTCGCCGCAACGGCGAATGATGTCCGGCACAGTGTGCGCGGGTGTGGCGATTACGGCCAGGTCCACGGCCTTGCGGATGTGCTCGATATCCGGATAACAGGGTTTTCCCTGCACGTGTTTATGTCTGGGATTGACCGCATACAGTTCGCCGCTGAATCCGCCCGCGAGCAGATTGCGAAACACCAGGGTGCCGACGTTGTCGGGCTCCTCGCTGGCGCCGAAGACGGCGACCGCGTGCGGCGCAAACAGCCGGTCGAGATAGTGCAGCCCCATTCTCAGATCGTCCCTGGTGTGCCAACATGGCACTCTCTTAAGTGAACTTCTAATAGTCCCCTCTCCCTCCGGGAGAGGGTGAGGGTGAGGAGAACATGATTTATTATCCCCTCATCTCCGCCTTCTCGACTAGGGTTCCGAACTTCGTTCTACCTCCTCCATCCCTGGAGTCGTCCCGGAGGGAGAAGGAATTACCAATTGTTGGATACGCTTTTCAGCCTACTCTTGTATTGAGAGAATGAACATGACAGTCGCCCTGATCACCCATCCGGATTGCGCGCGCCACGAGATGGGCGCGTGGCACCCCGAGAGACCGGCGCGCCTGTGGGCGATCCACGATCAGCTCATCGCCTCGCGGCTGGATGGCGTGTTGCGTCATTACGAATCGCCCGCGGCAACGCGCGAACAGCTGGAGCGTGTGCACGACCCGGATTACGTCGAGTCGATCTTCCGATTGGCGCCGCAACAAGGCACGGTGGCCCTCGACCCCGACACGTCGATGAACCCCTATACCCTGTCGGCGGCATTGCACGCCGCCGGTGCGGCGGTGCAGGGCGTGGATCTGGTGATGCGCGGCGAAGTGAGCGCGGTTTTTTGCAGCGTGCGGCCGCCCGGACACCATGCGAAACGCCATCGTGCGATGGGCTTTTGTTTATTTAACAACGTGGCGGTCGGCGCCGCGCACGCCATGGCCGAGCACGGCATCGAACGTGTCGCTATCCTGGATTTCGACGTACACCACGGCAATGGCACCGAAGATATTTTTGGCACGGATGCGCGCGTGCTGTTCTGCTCCACCTTTCAACATCCGTATTACCCCCACAGCGGCACCGCGCCGACCGCGGATCACATTATTAACACACCACTGGCCGCCGGTTCCGGCGGGAAGCAGTTTCGGCAGGTCGTCGAAACGCGCTGGCTGCCGGCGCTTGAGGCATTCAAACCGCAACTGGTGATGTTCTCGGCAGGCTTCGACGCGCACCGGGACGATGATCTCGCGCAGCTGAATTTCGACGAGAGCGATTATTTCTGGGTGACCGAACAGACCATGAAGGTGGCCAACCGGCACGCGCACGGCCGCGTCGTTTCAACGCTGGAAGGCGGCTACAACCTGCCAGTCCTGGGCCGCTCGGTGGTGGCGCATATACAGGCGATGCTCGGCACCGCTTAGCTCGCTTTCGAGCGGCGCGTCCACATTCTGTATTTCCAGGAGACAAACTGCTGCTCCAAGCGTAGTTTATGGTCCTGAATAAGGAGGAAAAGTGCAGACATGCTGGTTTCTGAACAGACTTGAGATAACCGGAATAGACAGAATTCTGTCTATTACCTGAAATTACAGAACTCTGTCTAATACACTGTTAGGCCACCTCATCGAGGGCTCTTGTGATAACCGTTACCGATATAATGGAAGCGATTAACTGGATCGAAAAGCACCCCGTCGTAGGCGCAGCCATCCTTGGGTCCGTTGGTTATACGGTCGTAGGAGTATCAAAATCAATTCTTCGTAAGCTGTCGATGAGCGCGGTTCACGTGAAGCCAACATTTTGGACACTTGGCAAAAAATTCAGAATCAGCGCAGTTCACAAGTATGTTCCCTCGGATGACGCCAGCGGCTATAAGCAGATCCAGCATTCTCGTCCAGACCAATGGAGCAAACTTATTGAGGTAAAATCAATACTCAATCTCAAACATACG
>DATEYP010000144.1:0-14041 GCA_035256085.1 Acidiferrobacterales bacterium | reverse complement strand
CTACGACCGCGCGGTGCTCAAGGCCGAGGGTGAGGTGGAAGACGGCAAGATGGAAGCGGCGCGCACCGAGCTGTTCTGGAGCCATGCCGTGGCCGCCTATTGGGACGCGCAGCTCGGCGTGCGCCACGACAGCGGCGCGGGACGGCCGGGGCGCGGCTGGCTGGCGTTCGGTGTCGAGGGACTGGCGCCGTACTGGTTCGAGCTCGATGCTACCGCCTACGTCGGCGAAAGCGGGCGCAGCGCGTTGCGGTTTGCCGTGGAGTACGAGCTGTTGCTGACGCAGAAGCTGGTGCTGCAGCCGCGGATCGAGACGAACTTCTACGGCCAACGCGATGCGGAACTCGCGCTCGGTGCCGGTCTGAGCAGTGCCGTGGCGGGTCTGCGTCTGCGCTACGAAATCCGCCGCGAGTTCGCGCCCTATGTCGGCATCGAATGGGCGGGCAAGTACGGGGCGACGGCGGATTACGCACGCGCCGCCGGTGCCGAGACGAAGGAAACGCGATTCGTCGCAGGCCTGCGTTTCTGGTTTTGAGTATTGATTTTTTCTGTTTGGCGCAGGGGCGCGCTGGGCGCCCGGTATACAAGTGACTCTACACAACCTGGAGAGGTATATTATTATGAACAAGATGCTTTCGATCCTGATTCTCGGCACATTGCCGGCAGTCGCGCTGGCCGCCGGCCAGCACGCCGGCGGGCATGACGATCATCATGCCGCGCCGTATGGAGTGCCCGGCACGGCGGCACAGGTGAACCGCACTATCGAGGTGCAGGCGGCGGACAGCATGCGTTACCTGCCCGCCGCTATCACGGTGCGGCGCGGCGAGACCATCAAGTTCGTGGTGAAGAACACCGGCAAGCTGCCGCACGAGTTGGTGTTGGGCGACGTGCAGTCGCTCAAGGAACATGCTGAAATGATGCGCCGCCACCCGGACATGGAGCACGCCGATCCTAATATGGTGAAGGTGGCGCCGGGCGGCACGGACACCTTGATCTGGAAGTTCACCCAGGCCGGCACGGTGGAATTCGCCTGCCTGATTCCCGGTCACTACGAGGCCGGCATGAAGGGCAGCATCCGGGTGAACGCCAAGTAGCGCGCGCCGGCTTCGGCAACGCAACCGTTAACAATTAAGAGGAACGCAAACATGAAACGCATGCTTTGGTTGGGGCTGTTCGGAATTATCGGGATGGGTGTATCGGGAATCGGTCTTGCCGCCGCGGACAACGCCGCGGCAACGGCCGTTTCCGCTACCGGTGTGGTGGTGCAGGTCAAGGCGGACGAGGGCCGGGTCAAGATCAACCACGATCCCATTCCGGCGTTGAAGTGGCCGGGGATGACCATGTTCTTCCGCGTCAAGGACCAGGCGGTGCTGGCAGGAATCGCCGCCGGCGACAAGGTGCGCTTTGAGCTGGAGAAGGGCGCCACCGGAATGGTGATCACGCGCATGGAGAAGACAGCCAAGTGAAGCCGCAACCGCGCCTAATCTCATGGCAGGACGAACGAGCGCAGCAAGTAGGGCTTCCTTCTCGTCGCGCGGCCCTCGCCTCGGTCCCATCGGCGAGTCCGCAAACGGTGCCCATATTTTGGCAGGACGAAAGCCGCACGCAGGCCATCCCTGGCCTGCGGCCCTCGCCTCGGCAACTGCTCCCGGCGTTGCTCTACCTCCTGCATCCATGCAGTCGTCAATCCGATCGGCGAGGAGCGCAGCGAGCAGGGCTTCCTTCTCGTCGCGCGGCGCTGCTGCTCGTCGTCCTGTCGCTGGCGGGCTGTGACGAGGGTGGCGGCAAGCCGCCGGCGGCTGTTGTCAGCTCCGCGCCGGTACGGGTGACCGATGCCGGTCAGCTTGCGCGCGGCGCGAAAATCTACAAGGATAACTGTGCGGTCTGCCACGGGGGGCAGGCGCAGGGCGCGGCCAACTGGCAGAAGCCGGGAGCGGACGGAAAATATCCGGCTCCGCCGCTCGATGGCAGCGCGCATGCCTGGCATCACCCGTACGCACAGCTCAAGCAGACCATTCAGGAAGGAACGCTCAAGCTGGGCGGCAGCATGCCGGCGTGGAAGGGTAAGCTCAGCGAGGCGGATTCGGAAGCGGTGATCGCCTGGTTCCAGTCGACCTGGCCGGATCCGATATACAACGCCTGGTCGGACATCGACCGGCGCTCGCGCACGGCTCGGAAATAAGAGTTCGAGGGATGCTGCCTCCCGTCCGCAGATAATGACCCGCAGTCCTGGCCCTAAGTCCGCAGCTGTTGATTTCTGGCAGCCGCCGATAGACCATAACGCAGCTGGTTCAGGTTGCAGGGTAAATATCACATGAAAAGCAAATTATGGCTGATGGCGGCAACCCTGTTACTGCTCGGGGCATGCAGCAAGGAAGGGGACAAGCCCGCCGCCCCGGTTCCGAGCATGGCGGTGCGCCAGTTCGACACGGCCAGTATCACGCGCGGCGCGCGCCTGTTCGAGGAGCACTGTGTGATCTGTCACGGCCCGCAGGCCCAGGGCCACCCCGACTGGCAGACACCGAGTGATGGCAGCTTTGCGGCCGCCCCGCCACTGAACGGCACCGGCAACGACTGGAAGCGCAGCCGCGCCATGCTTGCCGCCACCATTCAGAATGGCGTGCGCCGCAAGAGCGACAACGTCGATGTAATGCCGGCCTGGAAAGGCCGGCTCAGCGAAAAGGATATCGATGACATGTTAAACTGGCTGCAATCGCTGTGGCCGGCGGATGTCTACGATGCCTGGACCAAGTCACAGGCCGCCGCCGCAACGCCAAAGAGCTGATCAACTTTTCCCTCGAGCCATATTCATGCAAATCGCCGTCTGGATTATTGTCATTCTTATTATTGCCGCACTGGTCAAATACCTGCTTGGCGATTCCAGCAAGAAGTAGCGCGCATTACTGAGGAGAACGGTAAATAGTGCGCACCCCGTCAAGCCCTGGGTCCCTTCTCCCCGCGGGAGAAGGACAGGATGAGGGCCGTTTTTTGCGCTGCCTGGCCCTCACCCCGGCCCTCTCCCGCAGGGAGAGGGAGTAAAGCGACATGCACTATTTAGCGACCGGATCAGTAACCCGATTCCACAGGAGTCAGCCAATGTACGGTTTCACCATTCAGGTTAAAGGTGGTTTTGACGCCACCGTACAGCGCGTGACCGAGGCCCTCAAGACCGAAGGCTTCGGCGTGCTCACCGACATCGACGTGCAGGCGACCATGAAGGCCAAGCTCGGCATCGACGGCAAACCCTACCGCATCCTCGGCGCCTGCAACCCGCCGCTCGCGCACCAGGCCATTACCGCCGATCCGGACATCGGCCTGCTGCTGCCGTGTAACGTGGTGGTGCGCGAGGACGTGGAGGGCAAGATCATCGTCGGCTTCATGGACCCGATCGCGGTCCTGAAGCTCACCGATAATCCGAACATCGGCGAATTGGCGAAGGACGTGCGCGCCCGCCTGGAGCGGGTGGCCGCGCAGCTCAAGAACTAGCCCGATGGAACAAACCGTCATCAGCGTCAACAACATAAGTGCGGTGGCTGCGTCATCAATTGCGAGTCCGCGCGCAGTACCGACATTCCCGCAAGACACGCCGAGATCCGCGGCGAGGTTGATCAGGCTGCTGGAATTGCCACAATTCCCCACTGGGTACCCCGCGCGTGTCGCATTTTGACTTGCATCAAAGTATTGCGAGGACTGGACGCATTAAGGTAACAGCGTTTTTATCGCAGTAAACCGGCAGGGCAGTTTCACCGGAGGGCAGGTCATGTATCTGAGCCTCGGCCGAATCGGCGGCAACCTGAGACGCAATGCGTCGCTCGCCCGTATTTTGGCGGTGGCGTGGTCGGCTGCGCTCGTGCTCGCTCTTACGCCCTGCTGTGAGGTATTCGCCAGCGCGTCGCCGACTGCACACCTCGCGGGTCATGGGCACACGGACGTGCAGGTGCTTGACGTAGCGGATCATCCAAACGGTTCTCATGGCGACGTCGGCGACGGGCTCTGCGCGCCGTGGCTCAACGTCGCACTGTCCACACTGGATTCCATACCGGCCCTGCTACCGGTAACCTCCTCGCCGGAGAACCCGGTGGCACTGCTACGCGACAGTGAGTTTACTCCTGCCCTTGCGCGCCGGCTCGATGTACATCGGGGCGTGCACGCACCACCGCTGGCACCACGACCGCTGTTTCTGCGCTTCGTCCGTCTCCTCGAATAGCCGTACCCTCGGCGCCCGCAGGCCGGGCGCCACGCGCACGCATCCGTTGCGCGCGCATTGGTGCCATTCCCGATATTCGTTCATAAGGAGATTGCCATGAAAACACATCCGTCTATTTTTCGAATGCTTCGCCATACAGTCATTCTCGCCTCGCTGTTGGCGGTACCAGTCGCGGTGGCAGAGGCCGACACGGGCACGAGCCCCGAGCAGATGCAGGAGATGATGCAGCAACACGGCAACTACGGCATGGGTATGGGGCCCGGCATGATGGGCGGCGGGATGGGTATGGGTCCAGGGATGATGATGGGCGGCGGCATGGGGATGGGCCCTGGCATGATGGGCGGATCCGGAATGATGGGTATGGGTGCGGGGATGATGGGCGGCGGCATGATGGGGATGGGGCCGATCGGCATGCTCGATTTGAGTGCCGACCAGCGCGCCAAGCTCAACAAACTAAAGGATGAGCACCGCCGGAAGGACTGGGAGATCGCCGGCAAGATCATGGACGAGCAGGCCAGGCTGCGTGACCTGTACGACACCGACACTCTCGACGCCAAGAAGATCGGTGCCGTGTACGGCAACATCGCCCGGCTCCAGCAGCAGGCGGTCGAGGCCAATGTCGAGCTGTACAACCGCATACAGGCGGTGCTCACCAAGGAGCAGCGCGAGCAGCTCAAGCAGTGGCGGCGCGGCATGGGTCCGGGCATGGGAACCGGGATGCGCGGCGGTTACGGACCGGGCGGCATGATGGGGCGCTGACCGGTGGCCTCGATGCGACCGCTGTATGGGCCGGATGAATGCCGCGCGGCGTTCATGGCGTTCATCCGGAAAACGCACACACCTGTGGTAGCACGCGACGTCATCCGGGCCAGACCAGGAGGCCAACCATGATGTGGGACTATGACGGCGGCACCGGCTGGTGGTGGGGGTTCGGCGCCCTGCACATGTTGCTCTACTGGGGCGTATTGATCCTGGTGATCGCGCTGCTGGTGAAGTGGTTGTTCGGCGTCCGTTCGCCGATGAATGCCGATCGGCCGCAGGGCAAGGGCGCGCTCGATATCCTCAAGGAGCGCTATGCGCGCGGCGAGATCGACAAGAAGGAATACGAGGAGAAGAAACATGACCTGGATAGCAGTTAAGCGCCTGTCGCATCGGGTCCGTTGTTCTGGAAAACCGCACACATGAAATCGGTGCCCCGGATGCGGTTGCTGATTGGCCTGTTCGCCGCCGGCTCAGTTTACGCGGGCGCCACGGAGGACCGTGGCAAGCAGCTGTACGATCAAACGTGTGCCGTGTGCCATGGAGCGGACGCATCCGGGGCGATGCCGGGCGTACCGGATCTCACCGAGCGGCAAGGTGCCCTCACCAAACCCGATCCGGAACTGCTTCGCAGCCTGGTGAAGGGCACACAAACTCCCGGCGTACCGCTCGCGATGCCGCCGCGAGGCGGCAATCCGGCGCTTACCGATGCCGACCTGCGGGCCACGCTTGGCCATCTGCGCAGGCTCACGGGAGTCCGAAGTGACCGACTGCAACCAATCGAAGAGACCAGACAATGAAAACAATTATTTTGGCGATGGGCATGGCGGGATTGACGGTATTCGGGAGTGCCGCATACCCGGCGCCGACGGTCTACATCCCGCTCGGTTCCGGTAACCAGGTGATCGCGGTTGATGGTGCCACCGACCGGATTCTGACGAGTTACCCGGCGGTCGACAATCCACACGGACTGGTCGCCACGCCGGACGGCGAGTACCTGATTGCCGGCAGTCTCGTCGAGACCCCGTTGCCCGCGGGGGCCGCGCACGACACGCCGAACAGCAAGCTGTTCCTGATTCATCCCCAGCACGGACACGTGATGCGCACCGTACCGGTGGCCGGCTGGAGCCACCATCAGGCGATCACCCCGGACGGACGCTATGTGCTCTCGACCCACCCGACGCGTAATGCGGTCAGCGTGCTGGACCTGGTGGGCAACAAGATTGTGCAAACCATTGCCACCGGTGCGGGCCCGAACTACACGCTGATCACGCGCGACGGCAAGCGTGCCTATGTCAGCAATGCCGGCGACGGGACCATCAGCGAGCTGTCCATTCCGGGCTGGACGATCGCCCGCAGTTTCGCAGGCGGTCCCGAGCCCGAGCACCTGACAGGGTCGCGCGACGAGCGCCTGCTCTATGCCATCAGTCCCAAGGCCGGGACGATCGCCGAGATCGTGGTCGCCGACGGCAAGGTCAAACGCACCTTCCCAGTCGGCAAAAATGCGCACGGTCTCGACATCTCCGACGACGGCAAGACGCTCTTCGCCAGTGCCCGTGGCGAGGACAAGCTCGTGGCAATCGATATCGCGAGCGGCAGGACGCGCACGCTGGCGCTGGCGCCCGCGCCCTACCACCTCAACACCATCCACGGCGCCGGCAAGGTCTATGTGTCGAGCAGCAAGAAACCGGTGATCTGGGTCGTGGACCAGAAAAGCCTCAAGCTGGTTGGGACGATTGCATTGCCGGCCGGCGAGGGTCATCAGATGGCAGTCGTGGAGTAAGCCTTGCTCCGGGTAGAAACTGGAGGCAGCTATGGAAAGACTTAATCCTGGAATAAGCAGTCAGCCGCAGATGAACGCAGATAAACACGGATATTCACTGCGCTGCCGGTATTCGCCAGTCCACCAAAAGGGTGAATGACCTCGGTGCATCAATAGCATGATTCATCTGCGTTCATCTGCGGCTATAGCCGTTCTTCGGTTAATGGGTGGGCGGGGCGAAGCCCTTTACCGCCGGCATCTTCGTCTACGGGCTCGTGGGTATAAGCGCAACCGCATTCGTGACCGGCGCGCTGTATGCAGTATGTGCAAACTGGCTGAACGGCCTGGCCGCGGGCAAGTCCGGGTGACAGCGGGCGTGTCGGTTGCGCCGGGCTTGTGGTGGCGCCGCGTACCGACAGGTGCTTGAGCATGAAAAAGACGGTACTGAATGCCATGAACCAGAACCGGCCGCGGATCGGTGTGGTGTTGAGTTCCGGCGGCGTGCGCGGCGTTTATGCGCACACCGGTTTTCTGCTCGCGTTGGCACATCTGGGAATTCCCGTGGCCGCCGCGGCCGGTTGCAGCGCCGGGGCGGTGGTCGGCGGGATTGCCGCCAGCGGCGCCGATCTCAACGTCTGGTCGGACACGCTCGCGCGCGTTGACCGCCGCCGCTTCTGGACGCCCGACCCATGGCCGGCGCTGCTGTGGCAGCTAGCGGTGAAGAAAGGCCGCGGTTACTCCGGACTGTCCGGCACCGAAGCGGCGCTGGAGTTCAGCCGCCGCCAGTTGGCGGTTCAGACCTTCGAGGCGTGCCATTACCCGTTCCATGCCCTGGCGGTGAGCCTGCGGCAAGGACGCAAGGTGATGTTCTCGCAAGGCGAGCTGGCGCCGCGCATGGTGGCGAGTGCCGCCATGCCGATCCTGTACCGGCCGGTGGAGATTGATGGCGACTGGTACTGCGACGGCGCATTGGTGGATCTCGCGCCGATGGACGCGATCTGTTGCCGGCATGGACTGGATGCGCTGCTCATCCACCACGTCGCCACGCGCCAGGCGGACGTCGGGCGCCTGCTGCGCGACCGCTGGTCGATGCTGGGGATTCTGGAGCGGCTGCTGCTGCGCCATCGGCCATGGTATCTGTCCGAGGAGCGGCTGACATTTCACCGTTGCCCGTGCCGGTGCGGGGCCGCGGTGGTCGTGATCGAGCCGCAACTGCCGGAGCTGCCGTGGCCCGTGACCGCAGGTGGTTCGGCGGTGCAGGCCGCGGCCGCGGCGCAAACGACCGAGTTGTTGCGACCTTATCTTGAATCGCTCTTGAGCGCCCCGCGCAAGCTTCTGCCCGGCTCGCAGACAGCAAGCATCGGGGCGTCAAACGCCGAAGGCAAGTTATGTGAACACTAGGCCACTCACGCAAGGAGACGAATCATGGCAACCGATCCGGTATGCAGAATGACGCTGGAACCGCAAAACGCCGCGGCCTCGATGGAGTATCAGGGTACGACCTATTACTTCTGCTCCAAAGGCTGTCACCAGGAGTTCACGGCGCATCCCGAAAAGTACGCGACCAAGAAATCGGGCAGCGAACGCAGCGGCCACACACACGGCCACGGTTGACTTGACGAACAGAGGTTCAGATTCCCGGCAGAGATATTCGGACAGGAGGCAGCATGGCAATCGATCCGGTATGCGGCATGATGGTGGATGAGGCACGCGCGGTGGGCAAGACCGCGTACGGCGGCCAGACCTATTACTTCTGTTCCGCCAAGTGCCTCAATGAGTTTCAAGCCGACCCCACCGCCTTCGTGAACGCGGAGGCGACGCCGTTGAAGATAGCGGTGGGTCAGAGCCATGCCGCACAAGGACGTGCCAATGCCGCGGGCGCAGGACGCGCAGGAGCGGCCATGCACGCCACCGTTGCGGCGGTGGCCACATCCAAGGCGAAGCCCGCGAAAGAAATGGCCAAGGACCCGATCTGCGGCATGGTGGTGGAGAAGGCCACGGCGCTCAAGACCGAGCGCGCCGGGCGCGTTTATTACTTCTGCTCAAGCGGCTGTCAGCGCACCTTCGAGTCGCCGGAAGCCGAGCTCAAGGCCATGAAGACGCGCGTCACCATTGCGCTCACCGGCGTGCTGGCGCTTGCCATCCTGCGCGCCGGCGCCTTTCTGTTTCTCGCCACCGGTGCCGCCATCGTCACCTGGGCGCCGATCCCGGCGCTGCCGTGGTTCACCTGGGGTATGTGGTTGTTGATCCTGGTCACCCCGGTGCAGTTCATCGGCGGCTGGGGTTTCTACAAGGGCACCTGGACGGCGATCAAGACGCGCACCATCAACATGGACACGCTGATCGCGCTCGGCACCTCGGTTGCGTACTTCTACAGCGTCGTGGTGGTGTTCTTCCCCGAGGTGCTGCCGGTGAAGGTCGAGGAGCGCGACGTGTACTTCGAGGTTTCGGCGGTGATCATCGCTTTCGTGCTGCTCGGCAAGTACATGGAGGAGATGATCAAGAAGCGCTCGTCGGCGGCGGTGCGCAAGCTCATGGATCTCAAGCCCGCGCAGGCGCACGTGATCCGCGACGGCACCGAGATGGACGTGCCGGCCGAGTCGGTGATGGTCGGCGAAGTCGTCATCGTCAAGCCGGGCGAGAAGATTCCGACCGACGGCGAGGTGACCGAAGGTGCTTCGAGCGTGGACGAATCCATGCTGACCGGCGAGTCCATGCCGGTCGGGAAGAAGCCGGGCGCGGCGATGATCGGCGGCACGCTCAACAAGACCGGCCTGCTGCGCTTCAAGGCCACGCGCGTCGGCGCCGAAACCGCGCTCGCGCAGATCATCAAGCTGGTCGAGGAGGCGCAGGCCTCGAGCGCGCCGATCCAGCGCATCGCCGATCAGGTCACGGGCTACTTCGTGCCGGCGGTGGTGATCACGGCGTTCGTCAGCTTCTTCGGCTGGTGGCTGGCCGGCAACTTCCCGCAGGGGCTGCTGGCGTTCATCGCCGTGCTCATCATCGCCTGCCCGTGCGCGCTCGGGATCGCGACGCCCGCGGCGCTCATGGTTGGCGTGGGCAAGGGTGCGGAGGCCGGCATTCTCATCCGCGGCGCCGAGGTGCTGGAGCGGGCGCGCAAGCTCACCACCGTGGTGTTCGACAAGACCGGCACGCTCACGCGCGGCGAGCCGAATGTCACCGACGTCGTGTTGTTCGCGGATTTGAGCGAGGCCGAGGTGTTGCGGCTCGCGGCCGCGGTCGAGGCTGGCTCCGAGCATCCGCTCGGCGAGGCGATTGTCAGAGCCGCCAAACAGCGTGAGCTTGCATTGCCGAAGATCGAGGGCTTCGAGGCGATACCGGGCCACGGTATTCACGGGAAGGTGGATGGCCGCGCGGTGCTGCTCGGCAACCGCCGCCTGTTCCAGCGCGAACACATCGACGTTTCCGCCGCGGAAGTGCACATGACGCGTCTGGAGGGCGAGGGCAAGACCGCGATGCTGATCGGTGCCGACGGCAAGCTTGCCGGTGTCATTGCCGTGGCCGATACGCTTAAGCCCGAGGCGAAAGAGGCGATCGCCGCGCTCCGGGGCGAGCGTATCGAAGTAATCCTGCTCACCGGCGACAACCGCCGCACCGCCGACGCCATCGCGCGCGAGCTCGGCATCGCAAACGTGATCGCCGAGGTGCTGCCGGCCGACAAGGCGAAGGTCATCCAGGACTTGCAGAAACAGGGCAAAGTCGTGGCCATGGTGGGCGACGGTGTGAATGACGCGCCGGCGCTCGCCGTGGCCGATATTGGCATCGCCATCGGCAGCGGCTCGGATGTCGCCAAGGAAACCGGCGGCATTATTCTCATGCGCGACGACGTGCGCGAGGTGGTGGCCGCGATCCGCCTGTCGCGCCTGACATTGCGCAAGATCAAGCAGAACCTGTTCTGGGCCTTCATCTACAACAGTATCGGCATTCCCATCGCGGCGCTCGGCTTTCTCAACCCGATCATCGCCGCCGCGGCGATGGCGCTGTCGTCGTTGTCGGTGATCGTCAACTCGGCGCTGTTGAAGCGCCAAAGGCTGGTTGTGGCATGAACCCGAAGCACCGTTTCGGTTTTAATTTCATGCTGTGCCTGGCCGCGACCACGGCGGTCGCGACCGTGGCCTTCCTGTGGCTTGGCCTCACACCGGTCGCGGCCGTGCTGGCCGCCGTGGCGCTGGGTTGTCCGCTCGCCGCGCTCTATGCCTGGTGGCTCGCGCGCCGCGCCGCCAAGACCGTGGAGCGGGCCGTTCCGGGGAAGACAGCAGAAGTAATACCACCGAGGCGACAGTCATGAACCAATCCAGTCCGCATCGAAACGCGATTCGCCTGCTCCTGGCCGCGGCGGTGCTCGCCATCGTCATGCCCGCCTCCGCGCAAGAAGAGATAACGGGTATCGTGGAACCGGTCAGTGCGCGCGACCATGTTCGTGGACCGCGCACGGCGCCGGTGAAGTTGATCGAGTTCGGCGACACCGAGTGCCCGCTGTGCAAGCGCCTGCACCCGACCATGAAGCGCCTTGTGGACGACTACCGCGGCCAGGTGGCGTGGGTGTTCCGCCACTTTCCCATCGCCGAGATCCACCCCAAGGCACCCAAGGAGGCCGAGGCCACCGAGTGCGCCGCCGAGCTTGGCGGTGAGGTGAAGTTCTGGGCCTATCTGGACCGGCTGTACGAGATCACGCCGAGCGGCAACCGGCTCGACCCGGTCGAGCTGCCGCGCATCGCGCAATACATCGGACTCGAGCGCGCGCCATTCGAACAATGCCTGGCGAGCGGCCGGCACACCGCGCGCGTCGCCGCGGACGTCGTCGACGGGTTCGCCGCCGGTGCACCGGGCACGCCGTACACCGTCATTGTGGCGCCGAGCGGCAAGGCCTATGAAGTTGTCGGTAATCAGCCCTACGAGACGCTGCGGCTAGTGATCGACATCGCGCTCACGCAGAAATGAATCCCATGGACGCGTTCAGGCAAAACCCCGCGCGCATCGTGATCGAGGCCGGCCGCGAGGTGATGGGTCGTCCGGCCTATCTGCTGCTCGCCGGCGCGATTGCCCTCATCGTATTAGCGGCCACGCTGTGGCTGCCGAACTACCGCCTGCTCGGCGCGGTGTTTAGCACGCCGGGCGTGGCGCTCGCTACCAAGCTGCAACTGCTGGCGGGCCTCGCCGGCGGACTGGCCAGCAACTTCGGCGTGGTGGCTGCAGTGGCGGTGGTGATCGTCCCCGTGCTGTTTGGCGTGGATGTGGCGATGATCGTCTATTTCGCGAAACAGCGGCGCGCGCGCCTGGCGCGCGGCGAGATCGCCGCGAGCCTCGGCGGCGCGGCCAGCGGCGCGATCGCGGCCGGTTGCGCGGCCTGTGGTTCGTTTCTGTTGCTGCCGGTCCTTTCCTTTCTCGGCGCCGCCGGGGCGCTGGCGCTCTTGCCGCTCGGCGGCGCCGAGCTCGGCCTCGTGAGCATCGTCCTGCTGCTGCTCTCGATCTATCTCATCGCCCGCAAGATCGCCGTGCCGCCGGTGTGCGAGCTGCCGCCCGGCGGTCCGATTACGCGTCAACCGCCCGCGAGGAGCACGCCATGACTCACGATCCCTACCCGCCATCCGGGTTCCGCTGGCGCTCGCCCCTGGGAATGGCCTTGCTGGGGTTTCTCGCGATCGCCGGGTTCTTCCTCATCGCCGAGCATCGCGCGCACCTGCTCGGTGTGTTGCCGTTCGTGCTCGTGGCGCTGTGTCCGCTGTTGCATCGGTTCGGCCACGGCGGCCATCGCCATTCCGACAAAGGCGATCGGCCATGAACACGAGCGCTCCCGCCTCGGCTCTGGCATCCTGCTTCGCTCTACCTCCTGCATCCATGCAGTCGTACGGCCTGTGGATGCTGGTTATTCTGAACTCGCTGGTCTTCATCATCTTTCTCTACAGCTTCGCCAAGCCGCAGTCCAAACGCGACTGGCGTTCGCTCGGCGCGCTGTCGGCGTTCGTCGTGGCGCTGTTCACCGAGATGTATGGTTTTCCGCTAACGATCTACCTGCTGTCCGGCTGGCTGCAAAGCCGTTACCCCGGCGTAGACTGGTTCGCACACGATGCCGGCCATCTGCTCGAAATGCTGTTCGGCTGGAAGGCGAATCCGCACTTCGGTCCGTTTCATCTGCTCTCGTTCGCCTTGATCGGTGGCGGCTTCTGGCTGCTGGCGGCGGCGTGGAAGGTACTGCATGCCGCGCAGCGTACGCACACGCTCGCCACGACCGGACCGTACGCGCGCATCCGCCATCCGCAGTACGCAGCGTTCGTGTTGATCATGCTCGGCTTTCTGGTGCAGTGGCCGACGCTGCTGACGCTCGCGATGTTTCCGGTGCTGGTTATTATGTACGTGCGCCTCGCGCGCCGCGAGGAGCGTGAGGTCGCGGCCGAGTTCGGCCGGCAGTATGGGAAGTATGCGGCACGAACGCCGGCTTTTGTTCTGCGCCTGCCTGGGTGGGGGAAAAGGTCGCCACCATAGTTGTCCGGGCCGGTTTCCACCTCGATTTAAAAATGACGTATTGAGAATGTCGAGGCTTCTTGCCATGAAAAAGATAACAATCGCCGCCGGCGATGCGCTGATCGTCGTGGATGTGCAAAACGATTTTCTGCCTGGCGGGAGTCTGGCGGTGAAACAGGGTGAAGAAGTGGTGCCCTTTCTGAACCGCTATATCGCGTTGTTCCGGGCCAAGGGGCTGCCGATTTTCGCGACCCGCGATTGGCACCCGGCCAATCACTGCTCCTTCCGGGAGCAGGGCGGGATGTGGCCGCGGCACTGCATCGCCGGCACGCCAGGGGCCGCTTTTTCGCCTCAGCTGGATTTGCCGCCTGACGCCCGCATTATCTCCAAGGCCACGATGCCGGAGAAAGATGCCTATTCCGGCTTCGAGGACACGGAACTGGAAAGCCTGCTTCGCGCCGCCGGCGCGCGCCGGCTGTTTGTGGGTGGGTTGGCGACCGAATATTGCGTGCTGAACACGGTCAAGGACGCTCGCCTTCGCAACTATGAGACTTTCCTGCTGGGCGATGCGGTGCGTGCCGTGAATGTGCATCCGGAGGATCAGCGCCTGGCGCTGGAGGAAATGATGCGCCTGGGGGCGGAGTTGACCGGGATCGAGGCGCTGGCATGACATGATAAACCCGCTTTCCAGCCCGCTGCTGGCGGATCTTTATGAATACACCATGCTGCAAAGTTATATCGAGCATGGCATGGAAGAGACCGCCGTGTTTGAATTTTTCGTGCGCAGGCTTCCGCCCGGCCGGAATTTCCTGGTCGCGGCGGGCCTGGAACAG
>DATEYP010000143.1:0-5858 GCA_035256085.1 Acidiferrobacterales bacterium | reverse complement strand
CGTGGACGGCGTGCTGATTGCGGCCGCCTTCCTGACCGACGTGCATCTCGGCGTGGTCACCGCGCTCGCGGTGGCAGCGCACGAGATTCCGCAGGAAGTCGGAGACTTCGCCATCCTGTTGCACAGCGGCTTTTCGCGCGGCAAGGCGCTGTTCTACAACGTGCTGGCGAGCCTGACCACGGTGGTGGGCGGAGTGCTGGCGTATTTCTCGCTCGGCGTCGCGCAGGTGGCGCTACCGTATGTGCTGGCGGTGGCGGCTTCCAGCTTTATCTATATTGCAGTCGCCGACTTGATTCCGGGGCTGCACAAACGTCTTGAACCGCGCGTCACGCTCGAACAGGTGCTGTTGATCGGTGCTGGCGTACTCACGATCTATTTTACTCACACTGTCCTTCACTGAGCAGTAAGGGGCAATATGGCTGGACTGACGAAACGTAATGAACAGTGGCACATGCTGACGGTGGTCGGCGCCGACCGTCCGGCCATTGTGGCGAAACTGACCGAGGCCTTGTTCCGCGGCGGTTGCAACCTGGGCGAGGCGTCGATGGCGCGGCTCGGCGGCAACTTCTGCATGATGCTCATGGTCGAGGGCGCGGATGCCGCGGCGCTGGAGAAGCTGGTGCGGCCAGTGACCGATGCACTCGGCCTGCGTCTGCACCTCGACCCGATTCATGGCGAACTGCACCGGCATGTCGAGCCGAATGTGCAAGTGACGGTGTACGGCGCCGACCGACCCGGGATTGTCGCGCAAGCCACGACCGCACTGGCCGCTGCCGGTTTCAATATTCTCGATCTGAACACGGATGTTGCCGGCACGGCCGAGCGGCCAATCTATATCATGCTCATCGACGGTTATGTGGCCGAAGGTGTAGTCGCGGTGGAACGCGCGATTGCGCCACTGCGCGCTGATGGCATCGAGGTAAGTGTCACCGCCCTCGACACAATGATCGGCTAAGGCGATGGCAGTGCTCAAGGTCCTGCAATATCCGGACCCGCGCCTCAAGCAGGTGTCGGCGCCGGTAACGGTATTCGACGCGGCGTTGCACGCCTTCCTTGCCGATCTCGAAGAAGCCATGCGTGCCGGGCCGGGGTCGGTCGGCATTGCCGCTCCACAGGTCAATCGCTTCCTGCGCGTCGCCATCGTCGATGTGTCGTCCAAACCCGGTATCCCCCATCATGGCTGCCTGCGGCTCATCAATCCCGAGATTGTGCGGCGTGCTGGCGAGGTGAAAGGGCGGGAGGGCTGCATGTCGGTGCCGGACTACACCGGTACAGTGGTGCGTGCGCAGTCGGTGCGCGTGCTTACTCAGGATGCCGATGGGCAATGGCACGAGTACGACTGCGAAGCTTTCGAGGCGCGCGCCGTGCAGCACGAAATCGATCACCTCGATGGGCTACTGTTCCTTGATCGTGTCGTGAGTGCACGCCACGATCTGTTTCGGAGGAAAGTTAAGCAATTTTAGGTGATGAGTTCTAGGTTATGAGTAAATGAACGCGGCGAAGCCGCGACCACTGCTTATAACTTGTCACTCAAAACATATCACTTCGTACTCAGTGGGATTGAACGGGTATGTAGTCGGTGGGGTCGATGCCGAAGGTCCCGGACGGTAGCATACCCTTGATCTCGATCGGCTTGCCGTTCGCATCGTGTGTAGCGGTCATGAGGTCGAGGATATTGGCCGGCATGTACGGTTTTTTCTCCGGCGACAGGATCAGTGCCACGCGCGGACGCAGACGACGCGAGCGATTGGCGGTGATCACGACCCCGACGCTGCCGGTGCTCATCTCCACAATGCTGCCGATCGGGAAAATACCCATGCACTGGATGAACTGTTCAGTCAGCCATGGATGGTAGGCCTTCTGGCGGCCCTCATAGATGATCTTGAGCGCATCGGCGGCAGACAGGCTCAGGTGATAGGAACGGTCGCTGGTTATGGCATCGTAGGTATCGGCGATGGCGCTGACCAATCCGAATTCACCGATGTCGTCGCCGCTCAAACCGAAGGCGTAGCCGTTGCCGTTGTAGCGCTCATGATGCCGGCCAACCACCTCAAGCGCGGCCGGCGGGATGCCTTCGGCGTTTTCCAGGATCTTGAGGCCGTTTGGTACGTGCAGCTTCATGATCTCGAATTCTTCGCGCGTGAGCGCCTCCGGCTTGTCGAGAATCTCGATCGGCACGTGCAGTTTGCCGATGTCGTGCAACAACGCACCAATGCCGAGAATGTTGAGTTTTTCCGGTCCATAGCCGAGGTGCCGGCCGAGGGCGAGCGCCAGCACGCATACGCGCAGGCTGTGCAATGCGGTGTACTCGTGTTTTTTCTTCAGATGCGTGAGCCAGACGAGCGCATCCGGATTGCGGATAATGCTCTCGGTCATCTGGCCGACCACTTTCTTGGCGCGTGGGGTATCGACGCTGCGGCCGAGGCGCGCGTCGTCGAGAATGGAGTAGATGATCTCGCGTGCACTGCGCTCGACCTCCACCGCCTGCTGCAACTCCTCTTCAACCGGTGTCTGGTCGGTATACCGGCTCGGCGGCATGCCGCTGTGCGGAATCTCCCGGCTTGAAGTTTCGGTAACGGCGTACTCTACATGCTTCCTTATTGTAGTGCTGCGCGTAGCGGGGGGCGGGGCGGTCTGGAATTTCGTTCGGCGCAAGGCATGGGCCGCGAGCGAGTCGCCACTCAGCACATAGACATGCTGGCAGAGCGCACGCAGTTGTTCCAGTTCCTGGTCGGTTTGTATCTCGAAACCCTGGAATAAAAAAGGTGTTCCGAGCCAGGGGCGATCCAGCTCAGAGACGAACATTCCCATGCGAAGGTCATGAACATCGACTTTTGTTTTCATGCTGCGCGGGCTTGGCCCCAAATACCTTTGTCTTGCATAAAGACTAGCCTTTTTGATGGCAAGGTACAACATGGCGCCATGCATGGCGTGCCGGATAGTTGGGGTACTCCGAGGACTGCCGGGTCCGACTGGCAGGAGGCGGTCAGCGGGGCAGGAAGCGCAGCGACAGGTCGATGGCGTGCAGGTGCTTGGTCAAGCTGCCGACTGAAATGAAATCCACCCCGGTTTCGGCAATTGCACGAATGTTGTCGAGCGTAACGCCGCCCGAGGCCTCGAGTGTGGCCCGTCCGGCGGTCTCGCGGACTGCGGCCGCGAGCCGTTCGAGATCGAAGTTGTCGAGCAGGACGCGCGTGGCGCCGGCGTTTAATGCCTCGCGCAACTGTTCGAGATTTTCCACCTCAATTTCCAGCGGCACATCTGCCGCTACCGCGGCGCGCGCCTGAACGAGCGCGGCGGACACTGAACCGGCGGTGGCAATGTGATTTTCCTTGATGAGCACGGCGTCATACAGGCCCAGACGATGGTTGAATCCGCCGCCGCAAGTGACGGCATATTTCTGCGCACGCCGCAGACCGGGAATCGTCTTGCGCGTATCCAGCACTTTGGAACGCATGCCGTGCAGCGCATCGACATAACTCGCCGTCCGTGTCGCGGTGCCAGACAGCGTCTGCAGGAAATTGAGCGCGCAACGCTCGCCGGTAAGCAGTGCTCGCGCCGGACCGTCGAGGCGGGCGATTACGTCTCCGGCTGTGATGCGTTCGCCGTCGTGCTTGCGCCAGGCAATGCGCACGCGCGTATCCAGTTGACGGAACGTCTCGTCGACCCAGGCCGTGCCGCACAGCACCGCGTGCTCGCGCGTCACCAGCTCGGCGTGCGCTTGCGCATCCGGTACCAGTTGCGCGGTCAGGTCGCCGCTGCCCACGTCCTCGGCCAGCGCGCGCCGGACTGTGTCGGCAATGTCATCGGGGAGTTTCGGACTCGTCATGGTCAGAAGAGATGTGCATTGATGAGGAAATGCACCCAGATGGAGGCGGCATAACCGAGTGCAATCGCCCAGGTCCATTTCAAATGCACGAAAAAGGTGTAGGCGCCGCGTGCCTGGCCCATCAAGGCAACTCCCGCGGCCGAGCCGATGGAGAGCAGTGAACCGCCGACACCGGCGGTGAGCGTGACCAGCAGCCACTGGCCGAGCGACATGTCCGGGTTCATGCTGAGCACGGCGAACATGATCGGGATGTTATCGACGATGGCCGAAGCGAGACCGACGAGGATGTTCGCCCAGGTGGCACCGAGCCCGCTGTACACCGACTGGGAGAGGGCGGCGAGATAGCCGAGTGCGCCGAGGCCGCCCACACACAGCACGACCCCATAGAAGAACATGAGCGTATCCCACTCGACGCGTTTCATGCTGATGAAGATGTCGAACGGCTTGACGGCCGGCTTGTAGTATTCGCGCCAGGAGAACGCCTCGGTGTCCGCTTCCGGAATCGAGGGCGGGTGGCGCAGATCATCGCGGCGGATGAAGTAGCCAAAGACCTTGAGCAGGCCCATGCCGGTCATCATGCCCAGGAACGGCGGCAGGTGCAGGAACTGGTGCAGTGCAACCGTCAGGGCGATGGTGGCCAGGAACAGTGTGACCACAAAATAGCCTCCGAACTTGACCGGAGCGTGCTCGGCCGCGACCTCGGGCTTGCCTCCCGGTACGGCAAACGACATCAGCGCCGCCGGCACCAGCCAGTTGACCACGGACGGGATGAACAGCGCAAAGAACTGATCGAACTGGACCAGTCCTTTCTGCCAGACCATGAGTGTCGTGATGTCGCCGAACGGCGAGAATGCGCCACCGGCGTTGGCCGCCACCACGATGTTGATGCAGGCGAGCGCGATGAACTGCTGGTTGCCGTGGCCAACCGCGAGTACCACGGCCGCCATCACCAGCGCGGTCGTGAGGTTGTCGGCGAATGGCGAGATGAAAAACGCCAGCAGGCCGGTCAGCCAGAAAATCGTGCGCAACGAAAAGCCCGCGTTCACGAGCCAGGACTTGAGCGCACGGAACACGTTGCGTTCTTCGAGCGTATTGATGAAGGTCATGGCCGAGAGCAGGAACAGCAGCAGCTCGGCGTACTCGAGCAGGTTGTGGCGCAGCAGTACGGCGGCGGTCACGGTATCGCCGCGGCCGGCGTAGGCGACGGCGACCAGCACCCAGATGATGCCGGCGGCGACAATCACCGGCTTCGACTTGCGCAGATGCAGGAATTCCTCGCCGATGACAATCGCGTAGGCGGCCACGAAGACCGCGACCGCCACGAGACCGAGACCCGAGGCGGTGAAGTCGGCGCCGGTCGCCGCGAGGGCCGTGACCGGTAAGGCACCGGCAAGCAACATAACGAATGAACGAATGCGCATGATCTGGAGTCTTGTGAATGGCCGGTGCGATTCTATTACATCACATGCCGCACCGCGACGCGCGTCGTGCGGCTTAGAGTACCGCCAGCACGTAGCCGTTGCGTGTATCTCGGCGATGACCGGGAGGATGCGCGTGCATTCAAAGCGATACCGGATAACGGCTGGTCGGTGCCGGTGCGCGGCAATTTCATCCGGCCGTGGCCGATCTCCGGATTCAGCCTCCGGATGAAGTCCGTGAATTCCTCGTCCGCCGACAACAGGCCGGCACGTGTAATCCTAAAAACAGCTTTAGCCGCAGATGAACGCAGATCAACGCAAATGAAACATGTCTTTGAAACACCGAGGCCATTCACCCTTTTGGCGGACTGGCGAATACCGGCAGCGCATTGAATATCTGCGTTCCTCTGCGGCTGGCTGCTCTTTCCAGGGTAATGGCTCGCACGGCCCCGCCTTCGATTGACAGCCGGGGTCGTTCCTTTATGCTCACGTGCCAACATGTCTAATGCACACTCCCCGGGAAGTGCACCCGCCACGCGCCGCGAGATTTTCGCCTGGGCGATGTTCGACTTCGCCAACTCCGGCTACACCACGGTGGTGCTCACGGCGAT
>DATEYP010000142.1:0-3534 GCA_035256085.1 Acidiferrobacterales bacterium | reverse complement strand
CCTTCTTCGGTTTCCACCACCTTGAGGATGCGAAATTCCTCGGTCATGCCGCGCAACACCTGCGCGGTACCCTCGCTGCGCTTCAAAACCTCGGCAATCGCCTCGGCACTGCTTACCGCCAGCTCCACTGATCGCCGGGTTAGCCGCTCCAGAATGTCAGGCAGTGTGAGGTCCAGCGGGTCGGCCACCACAACCTGCAAGCTGCCGCTGACGTCACGATACGGAATGGCGTGATACTGAAAAGCCTGATCGGCAGGCAACAGCGCGAATAGTTCCGGTGTGATCGTGAATCCGTTCAGGTCCACATACGGCAGGTGGCATTGTTCTGCCAATGCCTGCGCCAAGTGCTCCGGTCGCACGGCGTGGTTGCGCAGCAGGGTTTCGCCCAGTCGTGTGCCGCCCTGTGCCAGAGCCGCTTCGACATCGGCGCGCTTTGCGAACTCGCGTTCGATCAACATTTCGCCCAAGGCGCGGTGGTGGAACGGGTGCTTCACTTGATCACGTCCACGATATAGAAGATCGGCAGATACATAACCACTATAATACCGCCGACCAGCACTCCCATCAGCAACATTAAAATCGGCTCAATCAGGGTCATCATACGAGTCAGACGATGGGACAGAGATTCCTCATGGAATTGCGCCGCCTCATCCAGCATTCGGTCCAGCCCGCCACTTGCCTCACCCACCTCGATCAGGCGCACGGCGGTATCCGGCAGCAACGACTTGCCACGCAGCGCAGCCGCAAGCCCCTTGCCCTCGGTCACCTCGCGCGTGGCCTGTAGCAGGCGCTCGGTTCGTCCGGGACTGTTGAGCGATTGGGCGGTGATACGCATCGCCTCGACCAGCGGCGTGCCTCCGGCCAAGAGTGCCGACAAGGCACGTGCGATCTGTGCCGCAGCCGCTTCACGATAAATACTGCCAAATAGAGGCAGCCTGTCCTTGATCGTATCGAGGCGTCGCTGCACCGCCGGGAGTTTTTTCCAGCGCCGCCAGCCGGCCCAAAGCCCAATGCCTCCCAGTATCAGGACCGGCAACAGATAAGGCAGCACGTCGACAATCGCAATCAGAACCCGGGTCGGCAGCGGCAATTGCGCACCGAAATCTGCGTACAGCGACACAAAACGTGGCAGCACGAAAACAAAAAGAATCAGCAATATCACCACGAGCGTAATCAGCAGAAACGCCGGGTAGGCCAGCGCCTGCGACACTTTGCGCTGCAAAACCACGCGCTGGCGGAGATAAACCTGGTACTTTTCCAAAACTCGAACCATATCACCGGTTTTTTCACCGGTGCGCAGAGCCGCCAGATACGGACCTTCGAAGACCTCCGGGTGCCTGCCGCAGGCTTCGGACATTGCCGCACCCTGCCGAACCTCGTCAACCACACGGGCAAGCGTCTGCGTCAGTGCCGGACTCTCCGGGCGATTGGCGGATAGTTTTAGCCCTTCGGGGATGGTAAGCCCAGCGCGGATCAGCGCCAGGAATTCCTGGTTGAACAGCAGAAATGCTTCGGGCGAGACCGAGCGGCGGCGCCGAAACGACAGAAGCTCGCGCTTTTCGCGCACCTGCTGCACCAGCAGCCCCTGTTGGGTCAGGCTCTGGCGCAGCTCTTCGGGAGTAGTGGCCGCTGCTTCACTTTCGATGCGCCGGCCCTGCGGGCTGAGGGCTATGTAGGAATAGATGGGCATGCGGTTTTATTTCTCTCTACAACGCATACTGACCAGCATTTGGCACAATCGATAGCTCACTTGCCACGAGTCCTGCCGGTAAGGTATTGGCGAACTTCATTCCCGATATCCGGATGGATTTTAACCAGATGGTTGAGCCCGGACTTGAAATGGCCCACCCACCCCTTTCCACGCGCCGTCAGGGCCTTGGCTGCCACCGCCAAATCGCCCGGGCGTGATTCAAGCAGCACTTCACAAAGGCGTGCGGCCTGGTGGATATCCTTTTCGGCCTTGCTGCGATTCTCGCGAACCTGTGACACAACGAGCTTGTGCAATGCATAGCGGCCTGCATTCGGAACGTTCACCAGTATCCCGCGGCTCGCAATCACCACTCCCTGCTCAGGCTTCTCGATCAGATAGTCGAGAAAGCGCAACGGCTGGACCGCAGTGTGAAGGTGAGGAAGGTATACCGGCTTCTCACGACTCCTGCCAGTCAACGGCATCAGAAAGTCTACACGCAGTTCCTTGCCACGCACGCGAAACGACGTGGAGGGTTGGCGGTGACTAAGTTGAGGGACGGGAATAAAACCCATCCGGAGTCGCTGCAAGACATCCGGGATATCGAGTTCCTCGGCATCGGCCACACCCACATCAATATCCGGATCATAGGCGAAATCCACATCCTGGGTTCTGTGTGATTCTCCCCAGTGAACCCCAAGCATGTTGCCGATCACGGCGAAGGCATGGGTTCCGACTAAAACCATCCCGAAACGAAACAGGCCACTGTCGGCCAGGGCCTGAATCAGTTTGGCGTGTGCATGGGGCGTGACCATGGCGCCGGTGGCAGACAACGCCGAACACAGCTCCTCAATTCTTTTAAGATCAGCAACGAAATGACGTTTCTCTGACTGAACCTTTTTTATGTACAGCCGTACCGGCGCGCTATCCGGCCCGATGTAGACTTGCCGGTACTGGTTGGCCAGGTCTCGAAATACGTAATAGTGGTAGGGCCGCCCCTTCACCGTGCGCTTGACGAGTGTACCGGGCAAACTTGCCGCCGAGCGCGAGGCCTCCAGGGCCAGGGTCTGTTCCAGCAGCTCCGCGTAAAGGGTCTGGCTGGTTAATGTTGCGCGCTTCACGCTCGCCATCGGGCTGTTGCCAAGTTATATAGCAGATAATATATATTGCTATACAACTTGGCTCAACCCCGGTCTTTGTACCACGGATGCCGGCTAGGTAGCGAACCGGCGCTCAGCACATAGGTCACACAGCATCATTCTCGATGCGCTGGCCCTGCGGGCAGAGGGCAATGTAAGAGTGGATGGGCATGATCCAGCGGCATACATAAATCATCGGAAGGAGGCCCAGATAGCTGATTCTGGAAACAGATCCAATACCTATTGACTTGAATAAACCTGAGTTAGAGCTCTGAAAATAATGCGTCCTCGTACCCGAACAGGCGCATGTCCTTGAGACGCATCGGGTAGAGAATGCCATCCAGATGATCGCATTCGTGCTGCACCACGCGCGCATGAAAACCCTGCGCCTCGCGCGTGAGCGGCTTGCCATGCTGGTCGAATCCCGCGTAACGCAGCCGGGTGTAACGGCTCACGAGGCCGCGCATACCCGGCACGCTCAGGCAGCCCTCCCAGCCGTCTTCGGTCTGTTGGGTGAGAACCTCGATCACCGGATTGATCAGCACGGTGGTGGGTACCGGCTCGGCATCCGGGTAACGCGGGTTGGCCTCCACGCCGAATATCACTACACGCCTGGAAATCCCGATTTGCGGTGCAGCAAGACCGGCACCATTCAGCGCGGCCATGGTATCGAACATATCGGCAATCAGGGCGTGCAGCTCGGGGGTG
>DATEYP010000141.1:0-3246 GCA_035256085.1 Acidiferrobacterales bacterium | reverse complement strand
GCGCAGCAACCAGAAAAACTCCGGCTTCCTGCCGGAGGAGCGCGCCTGGCTCACGCGGGTTTTCGAGGATCTCGGCTGGGTGGACGTGTTCCGCACCCTCAACGACAAGCCCGATCAGTACACCTGGTGGTCAAACCGCGGTCAGGCCTATGCCAAGAACGTAGGCTGGCGCATCGATTATCAGATCGCCACGCCCGGCATCGCGAAGACGGCGGAGAAGGAGCGCATCTACAAGGACAAGAAGTTCTCCGATCATGCACCGTTGACGATCGACTACGACTACGAACTTTAATCCCTCCCGCCGGGACGGGGGTTTCCTGTCCACCGCAGACATCAGACAGCGTAGCGATTACGGCCCGCCTGCTTGGCCCGGTAAAGCGCCGCATCGGCGGCCTTCAGTAATTGTTCTGCGCTCTGTTCCCCGGCAAGTGCCGCAAGCCCCAGCGAAAAGGTAACCGGCGCCAGTGCGGTACCGTCGTCGGCGCCGACCGGATGCCGGGCGGCCGCCAGCACCAGGCGCTCGGCGACAACGCGTGCCTGGTCGAGACCGGTGTCGGGTAACAACAGGCAGAATTCCTCACCGCCGTAGCGGGCCACTTGATCGGAGGGACGCAGCTGGGTGCGCAGCAAGCCGGCGGTGGCGCGCAGCGCGGCATCCCCGCCGGCGTGCCCCCACGTGTCGTTGTAGTGTTTGAAGTGATCCAGGTCGAGCATCGCCAGGGCGAACGGCCGTTGCGAAACCCGCGCGCGTTGCAGGTAGCGCGGCAATATGTCATCGAGCCAGCGGCGATTGAAGGCGCCGGTCAGCGCATCGGTGAGAGCCGCGCGTTGGCTGGTTTCGGCGCGCGCGTGGCTCTCGGCCAGCGACTGATTCGTATGGCGCACCCGTTCGGCCATGATCGCCAGCAGGTTGCGCGCTAGCATCGGATGCCGGTCGGTCAAGGCCCAGAGCGTACCGACATCGATGGCGAGCAACTCGCACTCGGCCGCTGCCACCACCGGCGCCGACACGCGCTGGCCGTCGATCACCGACATCTCGCCGACGCATTCGCCGGGCACGATGGTCAGGGACTCCGGGGTGTCGTCGCCGCCGAGCAGAACCTGCAACGTCCCAGAGAGCAACAGGTACAGGGTGCGGTTCGGCTGCCCGGGCGTCAGCAGGGATTCCTGGGAGTGCAGCCGCCGTCGCGGACAGGTCGTGAGCGCGTCCTGTATCGCCGCACCGGCGGTGTCGCGAAACAGCGCTGAATGCAAAACAATGTCTTCTGCGGAACGATGCATAAGCAGCTCAATTTATTGCTGATTGTAGGACATCTTCCCGATGAACGAGCGGAACCAACACCGGAACAAACCGTGAAAACCGGATGTCGAGGGCCTGCCTGGGGTGGCGCGTGGGGGGTGCCCGCCGGCACGCGGCCAGTTTAAGTGCGGATATTCGCCGACTGTAGCGGTTGGGCCGACCTGGGGTACCCAAGATGGTTTGCGGGCCTGTCCAGAGGTGAGTAGTATTTAGAGGGTGCGCGCCTCAACCAAGGCGTCAAGACGGGTATCCTGGCCAAAGGAAATCAGACAAATGGAAAGACTTGCGCTCAAGAATATCCTTACGCGCATGCTTGCGTACAAGGAAGAGCAGACCGGCACACAGGCTCCGTCGACCAAAGATGCCGCCATCCTGATTGTCGATGACTCACGCACCATCGTGCGTGCCCTGCAGTTGATGCTCGAGCGCGAAGGGTACCTCACGTTTTCCGCTGCCGATGGCGTACAGGCGATCGCCATGACCAAACGCCAGCGCCCGGATGTCGTCTTGATGGACGTGGTGATGCCGAACATGAACGGTTTCGAGGCCACGCGCGTGCTGGTGAACGATCCGGAGACGGCCGCCATCCCGGTCATCATGATGAGCGGAACCGAACAGGTCTCGGACCGAGTCTGGGGCATTCGTCTCGGCGCCAAGGGATTCCTTGCCAAGCCGATCAACAAGGATGAGCTGCTCGGCAAGGTCCGTAGCGTGATCGCGGTGGCGCGGCGCATGCAGGAGCGTGACCAGATTGCGGCCATTTCCTCCACCGGCACACTACTGCGCTGAAACGGGTTAACCTAAACCTGTTAGCCGCAGATAAACGCAAATGAATCATGTCATGGAGGCGCCGAGGCCATTTACCCTCCTATTGGTAGGCTGGCGAATACAGGCAGCGCATTGAATATCCGCGTTTATCTGCGTTCATCTGTGGCTGACTGCTTTTTCCAGGTTTAATTCCTTCGCAGCGTGTGTCGAAGCCGGCCGACGCCTGTCGACCATTTCCCGCCTTCGACAGTACCGCCTCGCTCCCCCTCGGAATTCATCGCGGGCGACGGCGTGCCTTGGCGGCCGCCGCGGCCGCGGTCGTGAGGGCGATGAGCGCGCCGAACAGGAGTATACCCGCCAGTTCTATCCAGCCCCGTGCGCCTTGCGGTGCGGCGAGCGCCAGCAATGGCGTCCAGAGATCGAAGCCTTCCTGCGGCATGGCGCGCAGCTGCCGGAAGGCCCCAAGCAGCGCCGCGACGAATGCGGCCAGAGCGGTCCCGAGCACGCCGCCGAGCAGAGCTCGCCATATCAGCACGCGATGTGTGATCGGTGCATTGTGGCCGGCGGCGAGCGTCTCCATATCGGGATCGCGCACGCCGAGCGGCGAAAAGCGCTGCAACAGCACCATGCCCGGGATGCCGATGACCATGGTGAGAATAAAAAAATCATGCCAGCCCATCGCATCCACGGCGAGTCCCGTCACCGGCCCGGCCAGGATGCGCGGCAACGCGAACAGGCTTGAGAACAGCGCGTACTGGGTCGCCGAGAATTGTTTCTGGGTCATGCGCAGCAACAGCACGCCGAACGCACCGGTGCCCATGCCACTGGTCAGGCTCTCGAAGGCCATGGCGCCATACATCAGCGGACGGTCCACGCCGATATCCGCGATCAACACATAACCGAAATTCGAGGCAATTTGCAGTATGCCGAACACCCACAGCGCGTGCCCCAGGCCCATGGACGTGGTCAGCACACCGCCGAGCAGGGTGCCGAGCAGGGTGGCAAACAGGCCGATCGTGGCCGTGGCGATGCCGACATCGAAATCGTTGAAGCCGACCTGCACCAGGAACGGGCGTACCAGCGCGCCGGCCAGATTGTCGGCCAGTTTGTACAGTACGACAAACGCCAAAATCTCCAGCGCGCGCGCCTTGGTGAGAAAGCTGACAAACGGTTCCCAC
>DATEYP010000140.1:0-2793 GCA_035256085.1 Acidiferrobacterales bacterium | reverse complement strand
CCTTCTCGATGGCGCCGCTGTCGGTGATTTGTTTCAAACCTTTCTTCGCGATCACCGCATCCGCGTCGCCCTCGCCGGCCCACATGGCTTCGAGAACGTCCTTGGCGATTTTTCCGGAGATGGTGTTGTCGGCCAGGCGCTGGAGCAGGCCGGCCATCAGCGCGGCGGTGACCGGCGACGCGCTGATGTCCTTGTTCTCGCTGTTCAGCAGGCCGGACAGTTCCACGGCAACCCAGTTGGCGGCGATCTTGGGATCGGCGCCGGAGTCGCGCACTACCTGTTCGTAGTAGTCGGCCATGGCGCGCGTGGCGGTGAGCACGCCGGCGTCGTACGCCGAGAGCTTGTATTGCTGCCCGAAGCGCTCGGCCTTGGCGTCCGGCAGTTCCGGCAGGGTCTTGCGGGTTTCCTCGATGAAGCTCGCCTCGATCACCAGCGGCAGCAGGTCCGGGTCGGGGAAGTAGCGATAGTCGTGCGCTTCCTCCTTGCCGCGCATGGAGCGGGTTTCGTTTTTCACCGAATCGTACAGGCGTGTTTCCTGTATGACCTTGCCGCCGCCTTCGAGCAGTTCGATCTGGCGCTCGACCTCGAACTCGATGGCCTTCTCGACGAAGCGGAACGAGTTGACGTTCTTGATCTCGGCGCGCGTGCCGAATTCCTTCTGGCCTTTAGGGCGCACCGACACATTGGCGTCGCAGCGGAACGAGCCTTCCTGCATGTTGCCGTCACAGATTTCGAGATAGGTCACCAGCGAATGCAGTTTCTTGAGATAGGCGACCGCCTCTTTCGACGAACGCATGTCCGGCTCGGACACGATTTCGAGCAGCGGCGTGCCGGCGCGGTTGAGGTCGATGCCGGTGAGCCCATGGAAGTCCTCGTGCAGCGACTTGCCGGCATCTTCTTCCAGGTGTGCGCGCGTGATGCCGACGATTTTCTCCTGACCATCGACCTCGATCCTGAGCGTGCCCTTCTGCACCACCGGCAACTCGTATTGCGAGATCTGGTAGCCCTTGGGCAGGTCCGGATAGAAATAATTCTTGCGTGCAAACACCGAACGCGGACTCACGACGGCGCCGATCGCCAGTCCCAGCTTGGTGGCCATGCGCGCCGCCTCGCGGTTCATCACCGGCAACACACCGGGCAACGCCAGGTCCACCGCGCACGCCTGGGTGTTCGGCTCGGCGCCGTATTGCGCGGCCGCGCCGGAGAACAGCTTGCTCTGGGTGAGCAGCTGCACGTGGACTTCAAGACCGATGACCGTTTCCCATTGCATATCTGAAATCAGAGAAAAGTGAAAAGAAGAAAGAGGAAAGGAATGCGCGATGCGCCATGCAACGATTTTTCCTTTCCTCTTTTCTCTTGTCTCTTTCCCCTGCCTTTAATCAAACCCGCGTAGGTCGCAATAGCGCAGCGTATTGCGCCGCATGGAATACGCCTCTCCAACTCATTCCAACACCTGCATCTCGATCGGCGGGTTACGGCGCTGCGCGGCTAACCCACCCTTGTATGTTCCACCCCATCAACCATTCAGTAACGTTTCAAGTACGATTCAATAGTTCACGGGGAAGCCGTCCCACCCTGAAGACAGGCCTAACCGCCTGAGCTTGGATGTAGATAGGCTCCCCACCCTAATACGCCCATACCGTGGAGTATCACAGGCTTCGAGCCTGCATTCACAAGGTCGGTAGGTGTCTTAAGCAGGGTTGGGGAACCCGTGATGATGTTACCTCACTTTAATCCAAGGATCGTCATGACAACGCAAACAACCGTAGCGGTATTCGCCGGCATTGACGTCGGCGCCAAAGAACTGGTGTTGGTCATCCGTAAAAACGCCGTGTCCTTGAAGGCGCAGACGTTCGCCAACACCCCGGGCGAGCGCGGGCGGCTGGTGAAGCGGTTGTCCGCGTTCCCCGGGGTCGGCGTTTGCCTGGAGGCCACCGGGGTGTATTCCTTCGATATCGCCCTGGCGCTCGCCGATGCCGGCGTTCGGGTCAGCGTGCTCAATCCCAAGGCCTCGCACAACTTCGCCAAGGTGTTGCTGCGCCACAGCAAGAACGACGCGGTGGATGCCGACACCCTGGCGCAGTACGCCGAGCGTATGCCCTTTAAGCCCTGGGCGCGGCCAACGGACGAGGCATTGGCGCTGCGGGCACTGGCGCGGCGCATCAACACGCTCACGTGCAACAAGGCGGCCGCCAAGAATCAGCGGCACGCGCTGACCTTCAGCCCGCAGACCGTCAGCGCCGTCCTGCTCGATGTGGCGCTGTCCATCGCGCAGCTGGAAGCACGCATTGCGCACCTCACGGAGGAGGCGGTTGCCTTCATCCACCGTCACCCCCTGTTGGCACGCCGCTACACCTTGCTGCGCACCGTCAAGGGTATCGGCAAGACCAGCGCCATCGCCCTGCTGGGCGAGCTGATGCTGCTGCCGGCGGGGCTCACCCACAAGCAGTGGGTGAAGGCCGCCGGGCTCGACCCGCGCGAATTCACCTCGGGCACCAGCGTGCACAAACGCGCACGCCTGTCCAAGGCCGGCAACCGGTATATCCGTCAGGCGCTCTACATGCCCGCCTTGAGCGCCAAGGCCCACGACCCGTATGTCCGGGGATTCTTCGATCACCTGATTGCGCTCGGCAAGACCCCGTTGCAGGCGGTGTGTGCCGTCATGCGCAAGCTGCTACACGCCATTCATGGCATGCTGGCCAACGATCAGGTGTTCGACAACAAAAGGTTTTATGCGCTGCCCGTGTGAGGAAAAAGGCAGAAAAATTGTTGACGGGGAACAGAGTATCTACA
>DATEYP010000139.1:0-15557 GCA_035256085.1 Acidiferrobacterales bacterium | reverse complement strand
GCCGCCGGCGTCGCCGCTATCACGGTGCCGGACATCCGCTGGCAGCGCTGCGACATCAAGGCGATTGCACTGCTGCCGAACGTGCTCATGCGCCAGCAGGCCACCGAACAGGGCGCGGCCGAAGCGATACTGCTGCGCGACGGTCACATGACCGAAGGCTCGGCGAGTAACATCTTCCTCGTGCTGAAGGGCACGCTCGTGACCCCGCCCAAGGGGCCGTTCATTCTGCCCGGGGTTACACGCGACTTGGCGCTGGAGCTGGCGCGCGCGCACGGACTGGTGTGCGAAGAACGCGCCGTCACCGAACCCGAATTGCGCAGCGCCGAGGAACTGATACTGTCAAGCTCCACCAAGGAGCTGCTCCCGATCACGCGCCTCGACGGCCAACCGGTGGGCAGCGGCAGGCCCGGCCCGCTGCATGCGCGCCTGCACGCCCTCTATCAGGACTACATCCGTGACTTCCGTGCCGGCAAGGTCGAGTAATTTCGACGCGCAGGCCGCAGTTGTGCGCGACCTCGGGCGTGCGGACTACACGCGCGTCTGGCAGGACATGCGCGCCTTCACCGACCGGCGCGATGCCTTCACTCAGGATGAAATCTGGCTGGTTGAACACCCGCCGGTGTACACCCTCGGCACCAATGATCGCAACGAAGCGTTCGACAATCCCGGCATTCCCGTGGTGAAAAGCGACCGCGGCGGGCAAATTACCTATCACGGCCCGGGACAGCTGATCGCCTATGTGCTCATGGATCTGCGCCGGCGCGGCTGGGGCGTAAAGCAGTTGGTCATGACGCTTGAACAGTCTGTCATTGACCTGCTGGCGGCGCGCGGCCTGGCTGCTGTGCGGCGTGCGGGGGCACCCGGCGTTTACGTGGACGGACGCAAGATCGCCCAGCTTGGACTGCGTGTGCGGCGCGGTGCGAGCTACCACGGGCTGTCGCTGAATGTGGACATAGATCACGAACCGTTCCGCCGCATCAAACCGTGCGGTTACGCGGGCCTCGAAACCACCGATCTCGCCACGCTTGCCGGTCGCGAGCGTGCGCGTTCGTCCGACGTGAAGCCGGAGTTGCTTGCCCAGCTTTTACGTAATCTGGGATACAATCCTCGGCAGGTGGCTTGATCCCTGGCAATGAATGCTTCGTGCGTTCAGTCGGCCTGCAGGCCGGCCTGCATCGGTAAGGATCCTGACAACCGACCACCCTCTGGATGAGCGCGCTATGGATATGTGGCCCCGAATTGCAGAAACGATCGTCACACCGCCCGGCATTGTTGTTCTATTGTTATTGCTCACTTTCCTGGCCCAGCTCAGCCGCCAGTGGCTCGGCGCCGCAATGCTGGTCCTGAGCACGATCACCCTGGTCGCTTTGAGCCTGCCGCTCACTGCTCACCAGCTGATGATCGGACTGGAGAATTTCTCCAAACCGCCGGAGCTGGTACCGGTGGCGGAGAAGGGCCGGCAGGCATCGCTTTATGTTCCACAAAACAGTCTGAAGGATCCACCGGAAGCCATTGTGGTGCTGGGTAACGGCCGCTATCCCGAGGCCCCGGAATATGGCCTGGAGGACACTGTGAGCGCGCGAAGTTTGGAGCGCCTGCGCTATGCGGCATTCCTGCAACGCAAGACCGGGCTGCCGATCCTGGTGAGCGGCGGCGCTCCGGGCGGCGAGGACACTGCCGAGGCAACACACATGCAGGCCGTGTTGAGTACGGATTTCAACGCGAACGTGAAATGGGTGGAGATCGAGTCGCGCACGACTCTGGAAAATGCGCGCAACAGTCAACCGCTGCTCGCGTCGGCCAAGGTGCGGCACATCTACCTCATCACCCACGCCTGGCACATGCGACGCGCGGCACTCGCCTTCGAATCGGTCGGCATCAAGGTGACGCCGGCCCCGACCGGGTTTCATACCCTGGGCCGCGCGGCGCGCGCATACAGTGCCTATCTACCCAGCGCCCAAGGCATGTATTTCACCAGCCTGGCGTTGCGTGAGCGCCTGGGCTACATCTGGTATGGCCTCAATGAGGACAACAGCAAGCCGGCCGCCAAGACAACGGATGCCGCGCCAGCCCCGGCTCCAAGAAAGAAATGAGCCGAAACTGCGCGGAAAGCGTCAGGCACTGGCTGATTTGGGAATAAATGTGCTGGAGGCCGGCGGGTTCTTGCTGGCGGTATCGGGGTCCTCGGAGAATTCCTTCTGGATGTCCACCACCTCATCGATGCGCCGCAGTAAAGCGGTCACGCAACCCGGGTCGAAGTGCCGGCCGCGCTCGTTGCGCATGTAGTTGATGGCATCGTCCAGGGTCCAGGCCTTCTTGTAGTGGCGCGGATTGACCAACGCATCGAACACATCGGCCGTGGCGACAATGCGCCCGGAAAGCGGAATGGTTTCACCGGAGAACCCGTTCGGATAACCCTCACCGCTATATTTTTCATGATGTGTAAGTGAAATCTCGGCACCCATGCGCAAGAGCTCGGATTGTCCGCCCTTGAGCAAGTCATATCCGATGCGTGCATGGGTCTGCATGATGTTCCATTCCGCTCTGTCAAGCGGTCCAGGCTTGAGCAGAATGTGATCGGGGATCCCGACCTTGCCAATGTCGTGCATGGGTGCGGCCAGCAACAGCATCTCGCAGTACCGCCGGTCGATCCCGAGCTCCTGCGCGATGAGCCGCGAGATGTGCGCCATGCGGCGCATATGATTGCCGGTTTCCTCGTCCCGGTATCCGGACAGGCGGGTAAGGCGCTGGACAATAGCGGTTTGCTCATCCTCGATGATCTGCTGGGCGCTTTCCTTTTGCCCGCCGCGCAGATTGTCGCGTAGACGCAGGTGGTTGCGCGACCGCACCACGACGTCGGCAATGTTGATGGGCTTGCTCAGGAAATCGGTCGCGCCACTGTCGAGCGCCTGCTGCTGGAGTTCGCTGTCGGGCTGGCCGGTGATCATGATCATCGGCACCCCCTGAAAACACGCGCGCCGGCGCACCAGTGCCATGAACTCGATGCCGCTCATGCCCGGCATCTTGAAATCTATGAGGCAGAGGTCCGGTTCGTTCTGCTCGCACCAGGCGGCCGCTTCCGATGGCGAACAAAAGCCAACCGTGCGCACCCCCGGCAGATTACGCCGGATAGTTTCCTCGATCAGATGGACGTTATCCGGCTCGTCGTCCAGGACTAGAATGATTTGCGACATGTGTTTGCCCCGTCTCCGTTGGATACAGGTTCAAGTTTCATGCCACAGAGGGGAAGGAATTGTCCGGCCACCACGCGCAGCCACCGGGGAAAAGGGTGAAATTGCCGCGTCTGGCACAAGAAAAAGGGGTTACTGTCGTAACCCCTTGTTTTAATGGTGGGCCCGGCAGGACTCGAACCTGCGACCTAGGGATTATGAGCTCGTCCGAGAACACATCCAAGAAGACCAAGGACGATGAATCATGAGGTTAGCCGCCCACTAAAATACGGCACACCCTGCCAAATCTTGTTAAGTAGTATCAGGTCGGTAGCAATTATGTAGCAGTGCGGAACGCCTGATTAATACAGGTCTCTCAGCCTTGACTCGGTCTGTATCTCGCCGTCAATCACCGGATCCATGACCCAGTTGGCGGCCACCCAGGACAGGATCAGGAGGAAGAGCGCCACCTTGAGCCATGTGCCGATGATTGCCAGCGTCCGGCTGTTCATTTTGCCGCCGGAATATAGCCAGCCAATTCCTGAACACCTATAACCGCCAGATCCCGCTGTTCCGTGGACAGGCCATGGCGGATTGTGTGGTTCATCACCACGGCGCCGGACTTGTCGAGTATCTGAAACGTGAAGATCATCACGTTCATTGGGGTCACTGTAGCTACACCGGGGTAAAACATTGGCCCAGTTCTGGTCTTGCGGGCGAACTCGGTCACGTTCACGGTAGCCGTGGCGTCCGCTTGGCACGGTGCCTTGCACGGCTCGTAGCCCTTGCCCTTTATAGCCGTCTGGATGAACTCGGCAATCATGCCGGCATCTGTTCCCTGCAGGATCAGTGGATCGGTCTTGTCGATCACTTGAATGGTTTTGATACCGGCCATTGTCTCAGTAGTCGGAGTTATCCGTTCCATCTTTGCCTTGATTGCACTAACGCAGCCAGTTGTGGTGACTACCAGCAGCATCAGAACGATTAACTTACGCATACGCACCTCCGTTGTTGTTTTGGGCAGCGTATACACAATCCCGCGCGTTTACTATGGCAGGAGACAGGCGTCTTTCTCGCGTACACGGTCACCGCACGCCCCTTGCCAAGGCGCAGAAGCGCAGCGCGGATATTAGTGATACAGTCCAGCCCATGGAATCGATAAACCTATCAAGGAATAAGCCGTCGCTCTGGAAGCGGCTGGTCAGGATCCTGGTGCCTTCAAGACCACGTCAGGTCAATTGCTTAACACCGTTCTTGAAGGAGCCCCCGCCGGCCAAGCCTCCGCAGACCTCCAAGCCGTGATCCTCTCAACCTGAAGGAGCGGAAATGGACAAGAAACAGTTGGATCTGGTCAAGCTCATGGTGAAAAAGAACAAGGGCCGGCAGCCGAAACGCCGCGATGCTAGCCAGACATCAACGCCAAACTCATCATCTCCAATAGACGATACGAAAATTCAAGGCTCTGGGCATTACAGAACATGAAGTCGATAGAACCAAGACCGACAATGCCGAACGCTCAGAACGTCCTGAAACCGGAGACGCTGGACGCGATCGTCAGGCTGGGGAACACGGCGCAGACAGTAGCGGAACGCTGGACCTCGGGCTGGAAGAAGAAGGTGCTGGCGATGGAAGCGGACGGAAGCCTGCTGCCGCGCCTGAAAGAGCAGGCGGAACGCGAGGCGGAAGCTCTATCGAGTGCGCAGGTGGGCGGAGCGAACAACCATCTGGCGAAGCACGAAATCATGGAACTGTACGACATCAGTCCGGAGCCATAACAAATTGCCCTGCTCTATTGACGTCGGTTTGCTTCGTAGCGTCTGGCCATCTCGGGATTCAACTGTTTGAGGCCGACATATGCTTCGCGGAGCAGCATGTCGTCTCCGATCCCATCCGCTACCGCCATCACCACCATCCGGAGTTGCCAGCTACCATGGTTGGCTGCCATTGCACGACGGGCTGCGTATGCCGCCTTACCGCGGTCGCCTTGATCCTGGTAAATCTCCATCAGTGTCACCCACGACCCCGAATCTTTTGGCCGTATCCGTAATGCCTCGTTGAGATCCCGGATCGCTTGATCCAGATTGCCCAGCCGCTGATTAATCTGACCGGAAAGCGACCAGCTTAGGGCATCCTCGGGCGCCAGCCTAAGAGCTTGCTCGATCGCCTTGCGGGCACTCGCCAGCATTTTCTTGTCGGTGCGCACAGTGCCGTCTACAAACGAAAACCCCATAATAAAATATCCATCCGCCATCTCGCGCCAGATGTCCGCTGATGGGTCAAGCGTTACTGCGCGTGCGAAGGCCTCCGCTGCCTTGTCACTCTTGTTGTGGTGGGCATAGGCAGACCCAAGATATATCCAATACTGGCTGTGGTACGGATCGACCTCCGCAAGCTTCGAGGCGCTTCTCAGCAGGCTGACCCAGTCTCCCTTGAACCACGCAACCACCGCGCGCGTTTCAAGCTCCTCGCCGCCGGCCGCCTGCCACTTCCGTTTGCGCTGATCTGACCTCCCAGCAAGTTCACTGAGCCACTCAATAGGGACAGCAAAATTCAGGGTCTGCCCATCACGAACCTGAAAGGTCGTAATGCCGATGAGTTCAGCATTCGCGTTGAATAGCCCACCACCACTTGAACCGGGCGAAATGGCGGCCGTCGTCTGCAGATACCGGTGGCCTGCGTCTGTCCGGATACCTGAGATGATCCCATTGCTTATCGTGAGCTCTAGCCCTCGCGGAGTACCTACCGCAAAAACACTTTCACCTGGATGAATGTTCTGTGGGCGCCCAATTCGCGCGGCCGGCAATCCGAGGCCCTTCACGAACAGTTGGCAAAGGTCGCGCTGCGGGTCAGAGTGGCGGAGGTCGGCTTGGTAACGCCGGCCTCGGTGGACCACCTCAAGTTTGCTATCCACTCTCGTTACATGACAGTTCGTAACCACCTCATCATTGGCGATGACCACTCCCGACCCCTGGCGACTTGGGCTAATTTTATAATAAAGATCCCAATCGCCTTTAGCATTCATGTCACGTTCGAAGGTCTCGACAACGACGACGCTGCGGGAAACTCTCTCGTAGACCTCTTGTGCATCTAAGGCGAGCGCGGCCGGGGAATGCTGCGCAGTGGCGAGGGCAAGTACCACAACAAACCAATATCGCGATGCGATGGTGTGTACCATGTTGCCTCCCAAGCAAACTGGTGTGCCAGAGCCCTGTCGATGCTACCACGACAATGCCGCTTGACCTCGCCGGTGGCCAGTGTATGATTTCTGCAGGCGCGTAGAAACGCCTTGATTCGCGAGCGGTCCCGCACCCGTCAGACAGCGGTTTTTTTGTGCCTGCCGTCTTCATGGCTATCTATGCCGGGTGTGCGGCTAATACAACACCCGCAAGGGGAATACGCCCGCCGTCTCGCGACGGTTCTACGCACCCGGCTTCTTTCATCCATGACGGAGGTACGGCACATGAACGCTCGCACAGAAATCAGCACCGATTCCCATCGCAAACTGACATTCCCGAAAACAACCCTTCTTGAGAAAGTCGAACAGGCCCGCACCAACAACATCGTGCGGTTGCACGCCACTGCGCACACCACCCTAAACACTGAAAACGGGAAAGTTACCCCGCCCCGTCGCGTCACGAACAAGGCACGGCGCTCGCGCGAGTACCTGACGCCGGCCGAGGTTGAGCAATTCATGAGTGCTGTCGGCCGCCTTGGGCGTCATGGCCACCGGGATGCCACCTTGATCCTGATCGCCTACCGCCACGCCCTGCGCGTCTCGGAACTCGTCGCGCTGCGCTGGGACCAGGTGGACCTCACGCAGGGGCTGCTCCACGTCGCGCGCCTCAAGAACGGTACGCCCTCCACTCACCCGCTGCGCGGCCCCGAGATCCGCGCGCTACGCCGCTTGCAGCGCGAGGGCGACAGCAGCCCCTACATCTTCACCACTGAGCGCAGCGGGCCACTCACCACGGCCACGGTACGCAAGCTGGTGGCGCGCGCCGGAGAGTCGGCCGGGATCGGCCTTCCGGTCCACCCTCACATGCTGCGGCATGCCGCGGGGTTCAAGCTCGCCAATGACGGCCAGGATACCCGCGCGATTCAGTGTTTCATGGGTCACCGCAATATCCAGCACACTTGCGCATACACGGAACTCGCGCCGGATCGGTTCAAGAGCTTTTGGAGGGATTGAAGATGATTCTCATCACACCGATTCCGTTGAAGGCACCCGATGCGCTACTGACGGAGTACGTAGGCACGCGCAAAGAGCTGATCGCCGGGAGCATCGCAACACGCGATATGTTCCCGGCTGGGCGGAAGCTCAAGGCTTCGGGAGGTAGCCCCGCTATCAACGACTACTGGAACAATGTGCGGATTCGCGGCGGCAGGTTCCGGTTGCGAATGTGGCGGCCCAAGGACTGCAGGCCGGCAGAGCCTGTGCCACATAGAACCGAGAATGAAGCGGACTTCCGGGAAGATGCCATGCGTCTCTCCGAGGCACTCCTCAACACGCTGACCCAAGGCGCGCCGGATAGTGCCTATCGCTACGACACGCAGAGCCTGCAGGCGATACGCACGCATGCACACCGACTGCTTGAGGCCGTTGCGAGCAGTCGAGTCGTGAAGGCTACGGAGAACATCAAGTGCGGAGAAGTCGTTCACCTCGATGAGTGGCGTTGAGACCGCACCATGTTCTAGGATTACCACACCAAGCCTAGCGCGACGGCGCGAAAAGCGGGCCACCCTTGCCCGCCTGGCTTGGTTCCTTTCCAAGGGACTGCGTGAAGGGGCGCGGCATGAACAGACCCACACTTCGGGAGAGTTGGACAAAGGGAGGTCCGCAATACAACTACGACTTGATCGAGCCAGTGTTCTTCGCCCAACAAGCGTTGGATGGATGGACGAAAGCGCAAGCGATGAAGACATTTCGCGCGCTTCAAATCGTATTCAAGAAATGGTCGATCGAGTACGGACAGCCACCCGATCGCACTCTTCATACCCACCGAGACAATTCCGAGCCGTGGCGCCAGGCCGGAAGTCTGGTTAATGATCCAGCCGATCTGCTCTTCAGGCGACTCATCCCGGATTCCTACCCACCGCTTGAGGAACTTCTTCGTGATACCGGACGGCAGCAAGTACTGGCCGCCTTTATCCTCGGTGAGGCCATTCAGGCGGACATTCGAGTGCTTGCCGGAAGCAGCAACAACGTCCACTCACAAGCAGCTCTCAAAGCGGCGACATGGCTCGCGCGCGGGCAAGCTCTGGAACAGGCAAATAATGACCTGCAACAGTTACGGGAGACATACGAGCCAATCCTCGAATCTGCTAAGCGCGGGCAACGGGTGCTGCGTGGAGCAAAGAGCGGACACAACGCGGTACACGGCACAAATGAGGTCAAACTAGCCAGATGGGCTGCTTACAAAGCCACCTTCGATGATCTGCACGCGAAGCATCCGCTCTGGTCATACGAAGAATTAAAGCGTCGCACGGCCAAGAGGCACAACTGCTCTCCAAAGACCATTGGCAACCACTGTCCAAACCCCAGCAAGACTGCACACAAAAGTTAGGAAAGTCACGCCACTTTCCAAAACGTATAGCTCTATCTTGATCTCTGTCTACATCGATGGAGATAAAGCATGGAACACCGCTATACAATCACCCCGGCTTCTTCTGGGGCTGGCGTCGCTACTGCGACACTTCGGGTGTATGAAACCCTCGGGATTGTAGCCCCGATACGCGACTCGTCCGGTCGGAGACTCTATTCCGACACCGACATCGAAAACGCCAAGGCATACCGAGCCAAGACGGCACAACGTGGGGCGCCGCGATGATTCAGGCTCCGTATGCTTGCCCGTTGTATCCGGTGCGTCCGACATCGGAGGGTAGTCATGAAAACTGAAACAAATATCCCGCCGGCTGTTGGCGCAGTGGTTGATCGAGAATGGACTACGGTTCCTGGCTTCGCCAATCACCCAACGCGCTGCTGCCGTTACTGGCTAGACGCCGAGAACCGCGAACGCGCGGCGCGTCTCTTGGGGTTGGGCTATGGCGCATAGCCTGAGAAAGTCGAAAGGCCGGAACCCGGTCAGGCTCCACGTCCAGATGTATCGGGACGTCATCGACTCGCCACAATACGCCGCTCTCAGTCCACGTGCCGTGAAACTGCTTCTCGACGTTTACGCACAGTTCAGGGGTTACAACAACGGCGACCTGAGCGCGGCATTGTCCTTGATGAAGCCACGCGGCTGGTCGTCCAAGGATCAGCTCAAGAAGGCAATCGATGAGCTTCTTACAGCTCAGTTCCTTGGCATCTCACGCCGGCCGCGAGCCAGGCGCGAACCGATTCTGTATTTCCTGACATTCTTGGCGATTGATGAATGCGACGGGAAGCACGACGTGAGCAGCACTAGGGTAGCGGCAAACGAGTGGCGTCAAATCATTGCCCCGCAGCACGGGCGAGATTGCCCCGTGGCACGGGGCAACAAATTGCGCCAAGCAGTCAAAACTACCGAAATAGTGCCTACAGATTCAGCAAAACGAGGCTTAAAAACAATTTCGTTGCCCCGCAGTACGGGCACCTTTCTAGATATACCAAGTGGGCACCACTTGTTGGAGACATCACATGGCTGATGAACACGTTCTGATTCAGTTCAGGGACGAGTTCCTGGCCTTGTCGCCAGAACAATTCCATGAGGCACTTGAACGCGGTCGCACACTCATGACGACGCACGCGAAATCCGATACTTGCCACGTGGATGACCGCATCGTGGACGCTGCCGGCGCCGCGGCGATAACGAGCGTTCCTGAGAGCTGGTTCGAGGAGCGGGCGAGACGTGGCGACATCCCGCATCTCAGGTTCGGCAAGTACGTGCGATTCCGAATCGCGGATGTGTTGGAGGCTGCAAGCTCACGCCAACAGAACACGAAACGCACCGCCATCAGCGATTTCAAGAAGAGGGCCTGAATATGTCCAAGCCAGTAAACCGCCATTGCGGCAGCAAACGTGGTACCCGCAGTGCGGCGCGAGATAACGGAGGCAATCGCACCCACAGCCACCCGCAACCAGCGACGCGAGTAGAGGCAAGGGCCGAGGGACTTGTCTTGATAACCGATGACCCGGTTCTCCGCGATGCGATCCTGGTGCTACGTGCGGACATCAGGAAGGTTTTCGACAAGGACGGTCGCGTGAAGCCGCTCTCCGAGATCGACGCTGATACAGCCGCGGGCATTGAATCGATCAAGATCAAGGATGTCTACGAGGGTGAAGGCGACTACCGGATGCTCGTCGGTGAAACAGTCAGTGTCACGATGAGGGACAAGCTCGCGGCGATTAGTACGCTGCTCGATACATTTGAATCTCTATCAAGAAATCAAGGGGCATCCCAATGAGCGGTGGCCACGGCGGTCGCAGATCCGGCGCCGGACGCAGATCCGGCACTGTCAACCGATTGAGCCAGGTGGCGCGCGAGAAAGCCGCCAGGACCGGCGAACTTCCTCACGAGTTCCTGCTGCAGGTGATGCGTGGCCATAAGATTACCGGGCATAAGCCAACGTTTTCCGAGCGCATGGACGCGGCCAAGGCGGCAGCACCCTACTACGCACCGCGGCTCGCGGCAGTGGCGGCCAACGTCAATCAAACTAATGACCCGGTGCGCGACCTTCTGGCCGCGATTGACGGCAGCTCTGCCAAGCTGACCATCAAAAGGAAGCCGGTAGGTTGAAAATGAGCACGGAACCGAACCTGATCCTCAGCCACGCCGAGCTATGCGCGGTCACCGGTCGTAGCCGCTACCGTGCTCAGGCCAAGGCGTTGACCCGCCTTGGGATCAGCCACCGTGTACAGCCAGATGGCTTTCCGCTTGTCTCGCGCGCCCATTTCGAGGAGATAATGAGCGCCGAATCCCGTACACGCCCCTCAGCCATCACCGATGGAGTGTTTGCAGAACATGGTATTCCAGCCAACGTCGAATTTTGCAAACACAACAATGAGAATCGACTTGATCGTGGAACACTCCCACGAGGACCGGTGAATGGCTTGTGTCCGTAAGCGCCGCAACAGGTGGGTCTTGGATTACCAGGACCAGAACGGCAATCGCCGCTGGGAAACCCTCCCGAAAGACAGCACGCGACGCAATGCTGATGCCCTGCTGTCGCAACGAATCCGCGAGGTCGGTAGCGGCGAATACGAAGCGCGCAGCGATCAGAAAACCTTCGATGAGCTGGCCGATGCCTACCTGACCGGGCATGTGCGCGTGAACGTGCGCGAGACCACCGCCATAGACTACGAGGGCAACCTACGGCGCCACCTGAAACCGTTCTTCACCGGCGTCAGGATTCGCCTCATTACGCCGGAAATGGTAGAAGGTTTTCGCTCGCACTTGCTGCAAAATGGTGTAGGCCGCCGCACGGTGAACAAGAACCACACACTGCTCTCTGCCATGTTGCGCTATGCCGTGCGCTACCGCTGGCTGAGTTACAACCCAGCCGCCGAGGTGCGCAAGCTGCGTGTAGAGGCGCCGCATCAAGACAAGCCCGAGGAGACAAGCGCCCTCTCACCACTTGAGATCAGGCGGCTCCTAGACGCGACAGAGGAACACTGGCGGCCTGTAATACTCATGGCTGTCTCCACAGGCCTGCGCCAGGGCGAACTGCTTGGTCTCAAGTGGGGCGACATCGACTTCCACGCCAAGCAGGTCCACGTGCGCCGGCAGTTCACGGGTGGGCAATTCAGCGACCTGAAAACAAAGCACTCGCGCCGCCGCGTTGGTCTGGCGGATGAGCTTATCTCGGATCTAACCCGCTGGAAGCTTCGCTGCCCGAAAGGTGAACATGACCTGGTCTTTCCGAACGGTGCCGGCAACCCAGAGAACCCGAGCAACTTGCTGAAACGCGGATTCTATCCGGCCCTGCGCCGCGCCAAGCTGCGGCAAATCCGCTTCCATGACCTGCGCCACACCTATGCGAGCATGTTGATCGCCCGCAACATGAACGTGAAGGCCGTACAGCGGCTGCTCGGGCATGCCAGCGCGATGATGACGCTCGATACCTACGCGCACCTATGGCCCGAGAACCACGACGAGGCGACTTGCCACATCGGCGAGCTGGTGTTTGGTAGCAAAACGGTAGCAGTAACAGAAACGGCTCGCGGTGTGAAACCGCAAGCCGTTGATAAGAATGGTGGGCCCGGCAGGACTCGAACCTGCGACCTAGGGATTATGAGTCCCCAGCTCTAACCAGCTGAGCTACAGGCCCGAGTCGAAACCTTAATCGAGGAAGCTGCGCAGGTGCTCGGACCGGCTCGGGTGACGCAATTTGCGCAGCGCCTTGGCCTCGATCTGGCGAATACGCTCGCGCGTGACATCGAACTGCTTGCCGACCTCCTCCAGGGTATGGTCGGTGTTCATCTCGATGCCGAAGCGCATGCGCAGTACCTTGGCTTCGCGTAGCGTCAAGGTGCTGAGTATCTCATCGGTTGCTTCCTTGAGGCCGGCCAGAGTGGCGGCGTCGCCGGGCGCGGTGACGCTGGTGTCCTCGACGAAATCGCCCAGATGCGAATCCTCGTCATCGCCGATCGGCGTTTCCATGGAGATCGGCTCCTTGGCGATCTTCAGTACCTTACGGATCTTATCCTCGGGCATTTCCATGCGCTTGGCCAGTTCCTCGGGAGTCGCCTCGCGGCCCATCTCCTGCAACATCTGGCGGGAGATGCGGTTAAGCTTGTTGATGGTCTCGATCATGTGCACCGGGATGCGGATGGTGCGCGCCTGGTCGGCGATCGAACGCGTGATCGCCTGGCGGATCCACCAGGTCGCGTAGGTCGAGAACTTGTAACCGCGGCGGTATTCGAACTTGTCCACGGCCTTCATCAGGCCGATGTTGCCTTCCTGGATCAGGTCCAGGAACTGCAGGCCGCGGTTGGTGTATTTCTTGGCGATCGAGATCACCAGGCGCAGGTTGGCCTCGACCATCTCCTTTTTGGCGCGGCGCGCCTTGGCCTCGCCGATCGACATGCGGCGATTGACCTCCTTCAGTTCGCTGATCGGCAGTCCGGCGCGCTCCTGGATCTGCGTGAGCCGGTTCTGGGCACTGTGAATCGCCTCCAGATGACGCTCGATGACATCGGCATTGCACTCACCGGTCTTCTGGATTTTCTTGATGATGCGCGGACTGGCTTCATGGCCGGGAAAAAGCTTGATGAAGGTCTTGCGCGGCAGGCGCGCCTTGCCGACACAGACGTCCATGATGATCTTTTCCTGACTGCGGGCGTGTTCGACAAGCGAGCGCACGTCTTCCACCAGGCGGTTGATCTGCTTGGCGACAAATTTTATTTCCAGGAATTCCTCGGTCAGCTTTTTCTGCGCGCGCAGCGCCTCGGGGGCGCCGAAACCATTCTTGTCCAGGGCCTTGGCGAGACTGGTGTGCAGCCGGCGAACGCGCGCAAAGCGCCGCAATGCTTCCTCGCGATCCGGACCCGTGTCCTCTTCGCTGCTGCTGTCATCGCTTTCGTCATCGTCCTTCGACTTGCCCGACCCGCCCTCTTCATCGGCATGAATCACCGGCAATGGTTCATCCTTGGCATTCGGGTCGATGAAGTCCACCACCAGGTCGGTGAGGCGCATTTGCTCGGCCTCGACCAGGTCCATCATGCGCAGCACTTCGCCGATGGTCGCCGGGCAGGAGGCGATGGCCACGATGCTCTCGCGGATGCCGTCCTCGATACGCTTGGCGAGCTCGATTTCTCCCTCGCGCGTAAGTAATTCCACCGTGCCCATTTCGCGCATGTACATGCGCACCGGGTCGGTGGTACGGCCGAATTCGTTGTCCACGGCCGAAGCCAGCACCTGCTCGGCCTCCTCGGCGACTTCTTCCTCGTCCTCGGTGGCGGCGGTTTCGGTCTTGAGCAGCAGCGTGTCCGGGTCCGGGGCCTGATCGTATACCTCGATCCCCATGTCGTTGATCATGTTGATCACCGCCTCGATCTGGTCGGTGTCGTGCACGCCTTCCGGCAGGTGGTCGTTAATGTCCCGGTAAGTGAGGAAGCCCTGCTCCTTGCCCTGGATGATGAGTTTCTTGAGCTGGAGACGCTGGGTTTCTTGATCCATGTGAAATACCAATTAATTAAATAATTCGAAAAAGTAACCGCTTAGTTTACATTAAATTGGGTCGACGCCAAACATTCGCAAGACTTCAGACAGGTTGACTGCCACTTTTTTCCGCTAAAAGTCGTTTTAATTCAACCTTCTCCGCGGCGGTGAGGCCAGAAAGCCGGTCCTTGTCCATGAGCCGCTCTGTTTCGGCCCCGAGCGCCTCGCGCCGCAACTGTTCGAGTACCCCCTGATATTCGGTTTCAATATCGCCGCTCAGGGTCGGATGCTCCCAGACCAGCAACCTGGTCAACGCATGTTGGTACTCGCTATCTCTATAGTGCTCAATAATAGAACCTGTTTTAATGTCGGGCCGATCCTTGAGCAGCTGAAACAAATCCAACAGCAGCGCCATGCCCGGACGATCTTGCAGAGCCCGAAGCACCCCGCCCGCATCAACCACCGTCCGGGCAAGTTCCGGATGCTGGAGAAGCAAGGTAATGGCCGTACGCACCAAGGACGGGCGCGATTGCCCGCCTGCAGGACGACGGGAGTCGCGTTGAGACGACAACATCGCGGGGCGCTCGCCACTTTCCAGCAGACGGCTGAGTTCAGCTACCGGTAAATGACACAGTTCTGCCAGTCTGGCCATCATCAGCTGGCGTAACACGCCCGGGCGCATCTTAGACAGGTGTGGCCGGGCGAGTTCCACCAGCCGTGCCCGCCCGTCCAGACGGCTCAGGTTTACCTGATCCGCGAGGTGCTGGAAAAAGTAATCCGGTAATGGCGTTGCAGCTTTGAGCCGGGCGCCGAATTCAGCCACGCCCTCCTTGCGCACCAGCGTATCCGGGTCCTCGCCCTCGGGCAGGAACAGAAAGCTCACCTGCCGGCCCTCGTGCAGCACCGGCAGGCCATTTTCGAGCGCGCGCCACGCGGCTTCGCGGCCGGCGCGGTCACCGTCGAAACAGAACACCACTTCCGGGACATAGCGAAACAGGCGCTCCAGATGATCGCGGGTCGTGGCGGTGCCGAGCGTGGCCACCGCGTAATCGAGGCCGTACTGGGCGAGCGCCACCACATCCATGTAGCCTTCGACGACCAGCGCCCGGCCGGTGCGCTTGAGCGCATCACGCGCGCGATACAGGCCATACAGCTCGCGGCCCTTGTGGAACAGCGGGGTTTCCGGGGAATTCAGGTATTTGGGTTCGCCCTGATCGAGCACCCGCCCGCCGAAGCCGATGAGCCGGCCTCGGTGGTCCTGGATCGGGAACATCACCCGGTGGCGAAAACGGTCGTAGTATCCGCC
>DATEYP010000138.1:0-4423 GCA_035256085.1 Acidiferrobacterales bacterium | reverse complement strand
TGATGGGAAATCTCGATGACGATGAAGCCCGGGTAGAGGCTGCGCGGCGCATCGCGCAGAAAGGGCATGAGGATGCGGTCTTCCAGGCCTTCGACGTCGATCTTCATGCCAGTCACTTGCACAGCGCCGGATTGTTTCAAGACGTTGAGCAGGGTGTCGCAAGCAACCCGGATCTTGCGGCCCTGTTCCTTGGCCAAGCCGCTTTCACCCAGGTTGGTATCCGAGATGGTGAACTCGATCTCGCCGGCCCGATCCGACAGGGCCAACGGGAAGACCCGTACCAAGCCGGTGAAATCGTTCAGGACGAGATTGGTGGTAAGGCGCTCCAGCATGGTCGGATTCGGCTCCACACAGATAACCCCGCCCGGTTTACCGGACGCGGCGAGTGCTCTGGCTGCAGTCAGGCTGTAGATACCGGCATTCGCGCCGATGTCGAGGAACAGGCCGCCTATCTGTTGCAATTGCCCGCGGATGAATCCCAGTTCGACGGGGTCGAACAACTGCGGCATGAACAGGAATTTACGCTCGGAAATGTTGTCCGCGATGTGCACGCGCAGGCGGAAACCATCGGCCACACCGTCGATGGGGCCAGACCAGCCACGCAGGGCAAGACGGCGCGCAAGCAGTGCGCCCCGTCGTCCCAGCCACGAAACGGGCATGGACTGCGCCAACCGCATTAGCCGTTCACGCCAGACCGGCAACGCATAGGTTCCGAAGCTTGGCTCGATGTAGTTCATGCCGCGTTCCGATAGACAGCCAGACAGGAGTCGATCATTCGGTTTGCTTACCGGGGTCTTTCCCCAGCGCCTGCAATCGCACCAGCTCCCTTGCCTTGGCCACCTTCATGAAGCGTTGCACAGCGTACATGTAGCTGATCACCAGGCCATCGATTCCATTGACGAATTCGCGTCTGATCAGGAATGACTTGAGAAATGCCAATGGCGGGGTGAGCGCCAGCACCAGCGCAGAAGGGCATCCTTTCCGTTTCACCATGTCGATGGCCTGAGCCGAGGTGTAGAAATTGATTTTATCGAAATGATGGCTCAGAGAACGGAACGAGCGATGCTCCAGCGCTCCGCGCAGTTTGCCAACCCGGCCTTCCCGGACAAGTACCGAATCATGCACGGTGGAGTCACTGAAACCCGCGCGGCTCTTGCGATACAGACGGATCGGAAAATTGGTAATGGTCCAGCGGTGGCCACGCTGCTGGAACGGGTATAATGGCAGAACTGGTAATCGATAAGCCGTCATGTCGTCGGAGATGCCTTTTTCGAAGAGGGCGGTAATCTCCGCCCGCAGTTCGGCGCTCACTTCCTCGTCGGCATCGATATTCAGGATCCAGTCCTGGCGGCAAAGTGTTTCTCCAAACACCTTTTGCGGGCCGTAACCGGTCCAGGCGCGGAAGTGGGTTTTGGCGCCCAGCGCCTCACTCACCTTGATGGTGTCATCGTCGCTGCCGCTGTCGATGACATGTACCTCGTCCACCCAGTCGCGCACGCTGCGGATGACCGGCGGCAGGCGATCGGCCTCGTTGCGGGCAATGATGAATACCGAAATCGGCAATTTTATCATGGTAACGTTACCGTGTTTTTGCGCAGACACTTGTCCGGCAGGCCCCAGTGTTCCGGGCAGCCGCGTATCAGCCAGGCAAGTTGCAGGAGATGGATAAACAATTTTTCTCGTAGCCTGGCATACAGACCGAGAGTGAGCATGGTAGCCAGCAAGTTGGTGATGGTGTTGAGTAGCAGACGCGCAAGACGGTTAAATACCAGCAGCGCGGCAACCGGCCTGGACATGGTTTTTCGGTAAAACAGCAGACGCGAGCGCAGCATCTCGATTTGGGCCCCGCGCCGCTTCACCCCGCGCGTGCTGGCGCCCTTGAGGTGAGTAACCCGCACCGCCGGCTCGACGTAGACACGCCAGCCGTGCGCGCGCAGACGGTGACACCACTCCGTTTCTTCATAATAGAAAAAGAAGTCGTTGTCGAGCGAGCCGGCATCACGGATGGCGCTGGCGCGTATCGCCATGCACGCCCCCACCACACTTTCCACTTCGGTCAATCCTTCAACCCTTGGCGCACGCGGTCGGCGGCGCAGGAAGCGCAATCCAAGCTCATCGATGGCCGTGGGGATGTATCCCGCGGAGCGCTGCAGCCGGCCCTCAGTGTCGAGCAGCTGGCCGGCCACGACGGCAGCGCGTGCGTGTGTCCGGAATACCTCCTCGAAGCGTTCGAGTGCATGGGCTTCAAGAAAGGCATCGTTGTTGACCAACAGAATGAACTCCCCGGTAGCGGTGGCGATCGCCTGATTGTTGGCGCGTGCAAAACCGTTGTTGCAGGGGTTGCGGATGAGGTACACGTGCGGGAAGGCAGCCGCGACCTGTTCGGGGGAACCATCGGTGCTGGCATTGTCCACGACGAATATCTCGTCACGTTCGACGTCGCAGATGGCATGCAGGGCGGCCAGCGCCTTGAGCAGCATCGCGGCACCGTTCCTGTGTACAATAATGATCGAAAAGCGTCGGGGCATGGCTTTTCTGCCGAAACGGCCCTCAGTTTAACAGGTTTCGCCGTCCAGCCGAGCGCCGGGCGGTGACCCGGAGCGCTTGTGCGATATCTATATAGTCTCCTCCTGTATTGGCTGATCCCGCTGGCGCTCACGCGCCTCGCCATGCGCGGTCTGCGCAATCGTGGCTACTGGCACCGCTGGGCCGAGCGTTTCGGTTTCGCGCCGCGGCTGGAAGGTCCGCTGATCTGGCTGCACGCCGTGTCGGTGGGCGAGGTGCGCGCGAGCGCGCCACTGGTCAAGGCGCTGTCCCATGATTACCCGGGGCACACCATCCTGATCACCACCATGACCCCGACCGGCTCGGCCACGGTGCACGATATGTTCGGTAACGCGGTCGCGCACTGCTACGTGCCTTACGACCTGCCCACGGCAGTGTGGCGCTTCCTGAATCGCACCCGCCCGCGTCTCGCGCTCATCATGGAAACCGAGCTCTGGCCGAATCTGTTTCATCAGTGCCGCAAACGCGGCATCCCGCTCATTCTTGCCAATGTGCGCCTGTCGGAAAAGTCGGCGCGCGGCTACCGGCGCTTCGCGGGCTTTACGCGTGCCACGCTCGCGAACGTCAGCCGCGTCGGCGCGCAGACCGAAGCCGATGCCGGTCGCCTGCGTACGCTCGGTGCCGCACAGGTTGAAGTCACCGGCAGCATCAAGTTCGAAATGGACGTGCCGGCCGACCTTGCCGCCAGGGCTGCGGCCCTGCGCAACGGCTTCGGCGAGCGGCCGGTGTGGGTCGCGGCCAGTACCCGTGTTGGCGAAGAAGAATATGTACTGGATGCATTTGCGCGTGTGCGCGAGCGTATTCCTCGGATACTGCTGGTACTGGTACCGCGCCACCCGGAGCGTTTTGACAGCGTGGCGAAACTCTGCCGGCAGCGCGGCTTCCGTGTGGAGCGACGCAGCGAGCGCAAGGACGGCGTGGCCCCCGACACGGCGATTCTGCTCGGCGACACCATGGGCGAACTGCTGCTGTTTCATGCCGCTGCCGATGTGTCGTATATCGGCGGCAGCCTGGTGCCGCTCGGCGGCCAGAACCTGCTCGAAGCGGCAGCGGTCGGTACACCGGTGGTGTTTGGACCGCACATGTTCAATTTCAGCGACATCAGCCGCCTGGCGCTGGAACGCGGTGCCGGCCGGCAAGTGCAGAATGCTACCGAACTGACCAGCGCCGTGGCCGACTATCTGGAGAATCCCGCTGTGCGCAATGCCGCCGGTGCCGCCGGACTTCGCATGGTGGCAGAGAACCGCGGCGCGCTCGCCAAGACCCTCACACTGGTACGGCAGATTTTCACAAGCTGACACCGCGGTGCGGCCATGCGTGCACCCAGCTCACGTTGAAGTTCCATGCCCGACAACTGCACCGCCTGCGGCAGCAGCTCGCTATTCTCGATGGCGAGCGGATCATCGAATCCCGGGGCGGGGGGGGTAGGCAGCATGGTCTGGTCTTGTAACCTTGGCCAGCAGCTTAGGGCAGGGCGGGCAACTGCGTGCAAACCACGTATCGGCCGGGTCGGGCGGTCGGCCGGAGAACTGCTCCTGCGTTTATCCAGTGAAAGAGGCCTCATTCACTGATGGCTGCGCGCCCGGCACTTCTGCCCTCCATGGATGGAGTAATGCCGTGTGAGGGCAGGAGCCCGGAGCGGCCGCCATCCCGGCAACTGCTCCATGCGTTGCCCTACCTCCCGCCATCCATGGCGGTCGCATGGCGGTCGCGACGCGAGTATTTTCCAATCCCTAAATGAGTCTGAAGCGAGGCTGAAAGGATAGTCTATCAGCCGGTTCTCAGTGTCCGTCCCTGAATGGTTTTGAAGAGTGTCTGGCGGGCCTTCTGGAGCCGGTCCGCCGCCTGGTTGTCGCTG
>DATEYP010000137.1:0-7002 GCA_035256085.1 Acidiferrobacterales bacterium | reverse complement strand
TATGCGTGCCCTCAACCGCGACGGACAGCCGTTCGAGCTTGAGGCCAAAGGCCTGTTTGCCACCTGCATCCAGCATGAAATCGATCACCTGGATGGCAAGGTGTTCGTGGATTACCTGTCGCGCCTCAAACAGACCCGCATCCGCAAGAAGCTCGAGAAACAGGAACGCCTGGCGATGTGACGACAGGTACAAGGTACAAGGACCGGTTCGACATTTTGGCTTTTCCTTGTATCTTGCGCCTTGTATCTTGTATCTGGTTTTCTCGCATGAACCTGGTCTTCGCCGGCACGCCGGAATTCGCCGTCCCCGCACTCAAGGCGCTGCTCGACGCCGGTCACGCCATACTCGCGGTCTACACCCAGCCCGACCGGCCGGCCGGGCGCGGCCGCAAGCTGGGCATGAGCGCGGTCAAGGAATTCGCGCTGGCGCATGGCATCGAGGTTCGGCAGCCAACCACGCTCAAATCCGAGATTGAAGCCGAGACACTGCGGGCGCTGCAACCGGACGCTTTGATCGTTATCGCCTACGGACTGATCCTGCCCAAGCCGATTCTTTCCATTCCCCGATACGGCTGCATCAATGTGCATGCCTCCTTGCTGCCGCGCTGGCGCGGCGCGGCGCCGATTCAGCGCGCCATCGAGGCCGGCGACACCCGGACCGGCGTCACTATCATGCAGATGGATGCAGGCCTCGACACCGGCGTTATGCTGGCGGCGACGGAGACGCCGGTCGGCGCAGACGACACTGCTGCCACCCTGCATGACCGGCTCGCGGACCTGGGCGGGCGCCTGCTGGTCGATACGCTCGCGCGACTCGCGCGCGGCGACCTTACCCCGCAGCCACAGGACCCTGCACACGCCAGCTATGCGGCCAAACTCAAAAAGGAAGAGACGCGCCTCGACTGGAACGCGGACGCCGGTCTGCTCGCGCGCCGCGTGCGTGCCTTCAACCCCTGGCCGGTGGCACATACCACGCTCGACGGCCAGACCCTGCGTCTGTGGCAGGCACAGGCTGAGAACGGAACGCCGGCCGCCCGGCCGCCCGGCACCGTGCTGTCCGCGGATGCCGATGGCGTGCGCGTGCAGTGTGTGACCGGCACGCTGCGCGTCACCCGGCTGCAACTGGAAGGCGGCAAGGTACTCGACGCGCGCGCGTTCCTGAACGGCCGGCCGCTGCCGGCCGGCACGCGCCTCGGCCCGTGAAGCCGGAAAACCGCTCCTGCATTTCCGGCACTTCCGCCGTCCCTGGCGGTCGCACGCCGGCGGCGGCGCGCGCGGCATCCGCACGGGCCGTGGCGGCCGTGCACCAGGGGCGTTCGCTGGATGCCGCACTGGCCGAGGTGTTCTCCGCGCTGCCGCCGGCGCTCGCCACTGAGCGCGCCCTGATCCAGGAAATGGCCTACGGCGCGCTGCGCTGGCACTTCCAGCTCCTGCCACTATTAACAAGTTTCCTCGACAAACCGATCAAGGAGAGCGACGCCGACCTGAAGGCGCTGCTGATGGTCGGTTTCTACCAGCTCCTGCACATGCGCGTGGCGCCACACGCTGCGGTGAAAGAAACGGTCGAGGCGGCGGCCGTGCTGAACAAGGACTGGGCGAAGGGCATGACCAACGCGCTGCTGCGCCGGCTGCTGCGCGAGGCGGAGCAAGTCCGCGCGCGTATCGGTGCCGATGAAAACCTCGCGCTCGCCCATCCGGCCTGGCTGCTCGCGCGCATCAAAACCGCCTGGCCGGACGACTGGCGGGCGATCGCCGCCGCGAACAACGCGCGCGCGCCACTGACGCTGCGTGTGCACCTCGGCAAAATAACGCGCGCTGCGTATCTCGCCCGGCTCGCCGCGGCCGGTATCTCGGCGCATGCCGTGCCGGAGGTGGACAGTGCGCTGACGCTGGAGTCGCCGGTCGCGGTTGAGTCCTTGCCGGGTTTCGCCAGCGGCGAGGTGTCGGTGCAGGACGCGGCGGCACAACTCGCCGGTGCGCTGCTGGACGTTCGGCCGGGCGAGCGCGTGCTCGACGCCTGTGCTGCCCCCGGCGGCAAGGCCGCACATCTGCTGGAACGCACCCCGCAGGCAGCACTGCTTGCGCTCGACGTGGACGCCCAGCGCCTCGTGCGGGTGCGCGAAAACTTTGCGCGCCTCGGTCTCGCCGGGGGCATCGCCCAGGGCGATGCGGCGCGGCCGGCGGACTGGTGGGACGGGCGGCCCTTCGACCATATCCTGCTGGATGCGCCGTGCTCGGCGACCGGCGTCATCCGCCACCATCCGGACATCCGCCTGCACCGCACCCCGGCGGACATCGAACGCGTTGTCGCCAGTCAGGCGCACCTGCTCAATGCCCTGTGGCCGTTACTCGCATCCGGAGGTAAGCTTCTGTATGTGACCTGCTCGATTCTTCCGGAAGAAAACGCGTTGCAGATGGCAGCCTTCCTGGCACGCCAGCCGGATGCGCAGGCGTGGATCCCGGCACTGGCGGCGCTCGAACGCCATGCGCGCCCTGCCGGTACCGGCTTTCAGATTCTGCCCGGCTGCGCCGACATGGACGGTTTTTATTATGCCGGCGTCAAGAAGGTTCCGGCGGTCGCCTGACATGCTCATTCGACTTCTCGCGACGCTTCTGCTCACCCTGACCCTGCTGCCTGCGCCACGCGCCGACGCGGCCAACTTCAGCGTGAAGTCCGTCCAGTCCACGCTCGACAATCGCGTGCTGCACGTCAATGCGCGCTTCGAACTGCCGGTTAACCCGCGCATCGAGGAGGCCCTGAGCAAGGGTATCCCGATTGACGTGGTGATTGATGTCGGTATGGCCAAGAAGCGCTGGTGGTGGTGGAACCGGGTAATCACCGACCGCATTTTGCGTCGTCGCATCCAGTTCCATGCGCTCTCGCGCCAGTACCTGGTCAGCGGCCTGCTTGAAAACGACGCGTCTGAGAGCTTCGGCTCCCTGGGTCAGGCGCTCGTGTATGCCGGCACGCTCGATCAGTACAGAATAGTTATCACTGCCAAAAAGGAAATCGAGGCGGACGCACGTTATCTGCTCGTGCTGCGCGCGCGCCTCGACATCGAGGCGCTGCCCATGCTCATGCGCCCGCTGGCCTATGCCACGCCTTCGTGGCGCCGCAGCACCGGGTGGACCGAATGGCCGATCGAACGCGTTCAACCGTGAAGCACCAGCGACAGGGAATGAAGCCTCATTCACTGATGGCGGAAGTGCGGAGCGCGAAGCCGTCAGTGAATGAGGCCTCCTTCCCTGGGCAAACGCTGCGGCGGTTTTTCCGCCTCACGCACGTGTCGCCGCTGGCGGTGCTGTCGGTGCTGCTCGCCATCTCGCTCGGCATGATGAGCGCCGCGACCCAGAACTCGGCGCTGTTCGGCGACCTCTACTCGCTGCTGCTGTTGCTCAACATCCTCGGTGTGGTCTTGCTGCTGACGCTGATCGGGCTCAGCGTCAGCAAGCTGTTCCGCCAGTTCCGCGCGCGCGTCATGGGCTCGCGCCTGACGCTGCGCCTGTTCGGCCTGTTCGTGCTGTTGAGCGTGGTCCCGGTGGCAGTCGTCTATCTGTTCTCGGTACAGGCATTCAACCGCGGCATCGACAACTGGTTCGACGTGCGCATCGAACAGGCGCTCGACAGCGCGCTCGCCCTCGGGCGCACGGCGCTCGACACCACCAAGGAAGACCTCACCCGCAAGGCGCGCGACATGGCCGCGGAGCTGGATAACAGTTCGCGGCGCGGGCTGCTGCCGACGCTCAATGCGCTGCGCGAACAGCACGGCGTGTTCGAGCTCACGCTCTTCAACCAGGATGGCAAGGTCGTGTCGTCCAGCACCCAGGGCGCGGTGCGCGGTAAAAGTGTCGTGCCCGACCGGCCGGGGGAGACGGTATTCACGCAGGCGCGGCGTGGTGAGGTGTATGCCGGCATCGAGCCGCTCGGCGAGTCCGGCCTGCAACTGCGCGTGCTGGTGCCGGTGATCCCGCGCGCGGTCGGTGCGCCGGTGCGCGTGCTGCAAGTGCTCGAACCGCTGCCGGAGCGTTATGCGCGACTCGGCCAGAATGTGCAGGCGGCGTTCGCCGAGTACGAAAAGATTTTCTATCTGCGCGGCCCGCTCAAGTTCGGTTTCACACTGACCCTGAGCCTGGTGGCATTGTCCACCCTGCTGCTCGCGGTGTGGGCGGCGATTTTCGCCGCGCGCAAACTGGTAACTCCGATCCGTGACCTGGCCGAAGGCACGCGCGCCGTGGCGCGCGGAGACTACAGCCAGCAGCTGCCGGTGCCGGTCGGCGACGAGCTCGGCATCCTGGTGCAGTCGTTCAACGTCATGACCCGCCGCATCCGGCGCGCGCAGGGCGAAATCACGCGCGGCCAGCGCGAGGCCGAGATCCAGCGCACCTACCTGGAGACCGTGCTCACGCATCTGTCCTCCGGCGTGCTGTCGTTCGATCCGCGCGGCCATCTGCGCACGCACAACGCCGCCGCCCACCAGATCCTGGGCGTGGATCTCGTGTCCGGCGAGGGCAAGACGCTCGCCTGGTTGGCGGATGCGCACCCGGGTCTGGCGCCATTCGGGGACACGCTGCGCGAGCTGTTGCGCAGGGCGCAGACCGAATGGCAGGCCGAGATCACCCTGCCGGGCGGCGCCGGGCGGCGCGTACTGATGGTGCGCGGCACGCGCCTGCCCGGCCTTCACGGACGCACCGGCGGACACGTGGTGGTGTTCGACGACATTACCGCGCTCATCCAGGCACAGCGCGATGCCGCCTGGGGCGAGGTGGCGCGCCGCCTGGCGCACGAAATCAAGAACCCGTTGACGCCCATCCAGTTGTCGGCCGAGCGCATCCGCCACAAGTGCATGGACGGCCTGCCGGAGCGGGAGCGCGCTACGCTCGACCGCGCCACGCACACCATCGTGCAGCAGGTCGAAGCGATGAAGGCAATGGTGAATGCCTTCTCCGAGTACGCGCGCCCGGCGCCGCTGCACATCCAGTCCGTAAACCTCAACCAGCTGGTGCAGGACGTGGTCGAGTTGTACAAGAGCCGCGCCAACCCGGTGCGCTACCAGCTCCATCTGGATGCCGCACTGCCGGTACTGCAGGCCGACCTCGGCCAGCTGCGCCAGGTGCTGCATAATCTGCTGCTCAACGCCACCGATGCGCTCGCCGCCACCGACAACCCGGCCATGGAGATCACCACGCGCTGCGTGGACGAGCCGCATGGCCGCTTCGTCGAGCTGTATGTGCGCGACAACGGCCCGGGCTTCGCGCCGAGCGTCCTGGATCACCTTTTCGAACCGTACGTCACCACCAAGGACAAGGGCACCGGCCTCGGGCTGGCGATCGTCAAGAAGGTCGTCGAGGAACACAATGGCACGCTCTGGGCCGGCAGCCTCAAGGACGGCGGCGCGACCTTCACCATCCGCCTGCCGGTGGACGAGGTGCGGGCCACGCCGGCGCGCGAAAAAAACGCATGAGCACCGGCACCATCCTGGTGGTGGACGACGAGCCGGACATCCGGCAAATCGTGCAGGAGATCCTCGAGGATGAGGACTACACAATCACCACGGCGGAAAACGCGGCGGCCGCGCGCAGCGCCTACGAAACGCACCGCCCCGACCTGGTGCTGCTCGACATCTGGATGCCGGATACCGACGGCATCACCTTGCTCAAGGAATGGTCGCGCGACCACACGTTGCCGGTACCGGTGGTGATGATGTCCGGGCACGGCACGGTCGAGACCGCGGTCGAGGCGATCCGCCTCGGCGCCTACGACTTCATCGAGAAGCCGCTGACCACCGCCAAGCTGCTTGTGACCATCGAGCGCGCCTTGCAGAACGCGCGCCTGCAACAAGAAAACCTCAGCCTCAGGCGCCACGGCGGCGTGGTCAGCATACCGGTCGGCAAGAGCAAGACGATGAAGCAGCTGCGCGCAACCATCGAGCGCATCGCCGCGCACGACGCCTGGGTATTGATAACCGGAGAGCCGGGCAGCGGCAAGGAAGTCGCGGCGCGTTATCTGCACAGCCAGAGTGCACGCAAGGACCGGTCGTTCGTGGAAATGAACCTGGCCGCGGTGCCGGCGCAGAACATGGCCACGCAACTGTTCGGAACCGAACAGGACGGTGAGACCACGGCGGGTATTTTCGAGCAGGCGGCGGGCGGCAGCCTGTTTCTCGACCAGATAGGCGACCTCGATCTTGCCACCCAGTCACGACTGCTCAGCGGACTGGAAGAAAGGCGTTACCTGCGCGTCGGCGGCAAAACGCCGGTAACGCTCGACGTGCGCATTCTGGCCGCCACCAATATAAACCTGGAACGCGCGATTGCCGAAGGACGCTTCCGTGAAGACCTCTACTATCGTCTCAATGTCGTGCCACTCACGATCCCGGCCCTGCGCGAGCACCGCGAAGACGTGCCGGAGCTGGTGGGCTTCTACGTGGACTGGATGGTGGAGAAGGAGCATCTGCCCTACCGGCGATTCACCACCGGTGCGCTCAACATGCTGCGCAACCACGCCTGGCCAGGCAACATCCGCGAGCTGAAAAATCTGGTGCAGCGCCTGCTGATTCTGTCACATGGCGAGGAAGTGACCGAAGCCGATGTCGCCGCGGCGCTTGGTGCGCAGAAACCCATGGTGTCCGAGGCAACCATCCCGGCCGCGCTTTTCGATCTGCCGATGCGTGAGGCGCGTGACCACTTCGAGAAGACTTACCTCGAACACCACCTCAAGCTCGCCGGCGGCAATGTCGGCGATGTCGCCGCGGCCGTGGGCATGGAACGCACCCATCTGTATCGCAAGCTCAAAGGCCTCGGCATCGATTTAAGAAAGGCCGGCCTGCACACCAGTAGCGATACGAAGGGCGCGAAGGAGGGCTGAACATGGCCGTCGTCGACAACCTCGAAGCATTGCTCGCCAAGGGCACGGATAACGCGCTGCTGCGTTTCGGCCTTGCCAACGAATACCTCAAGCTCGGCCAGATCGAACAGGCCATTGGCCATCTGCGCAAGGCGCTC
>DATEYP010000136.1:0-8078 GCA_035256085.1 Acidiferrobacterales bacterium | reverse complement strand
CCCAGGTTTTTGGCGAAGGTATCGCGCGCCTCGACCAGGCGGGTTTCGATCATCACCTGACGTACCGGTTGATCGAGTGCGGCAATGAGCTTGCGCACTTCCTTGATCTTGCTCGGCGTGTCCTGGATAAGCAGGGTGTTGGTGCGCTCGTCTACGGTGACCTGGCCGCGCGGCGACAACAGCGTGTTGGACTCGGTTTCGACTTTGTCCACTCGCACGTTGCTGGGCGGCGTCGCCACGGTTAACCCGCCGGCGCCGGCGCCGGCGACCCGTCCCGCCGGTTCGATTGCCTTGATGGACTTGAGCAGCTTGGCGATATCTTCGGCCTTGGAATAATTAACCTGGATCAGTTCCGACACCAGCGCTTCGAGCTCCATGACACTCTTGCCGGCCTCGAGCGCCGCCTTCTCCTTGGCCGCCACCTCATCCGCCGGGCCGACCGTCACCACGTTACCGCTCTTGCGCACCGCCAGATTCTTGGCCGTGGCAATAATGTCCAGCGCCTGGTCCCAGGGCACGTCCTTGAGGCGCAACGTGAGGTTGCCCTTGACGCTGTCGCTGGTCACGAAGTTAAGGTTGGTGAAATCGGCGATCACCTGCAGGGCGGCGCGCACGTCGATGTTCTGGAAGTTGAGCGACAGCTTGTCGCCTGAGTAGCCGAATTCGTCCTTCTTCTTCTCACCCGGCTTCTCCACGATCGGTTTCACGTTGACCGTAAACAGCTCACCGGCCTGGTAGGCGAGATGCTCGTACTTGCCCTTGGCGACAATCACCAGACGCACGTTCTTGCCTTGCACGAAGGTATCGATATTGGTGACAGGTGTGCCGAAGTCCGTGACGTCCAGCCGGCGCTGCAATTCGGCGGGAATGCCGGTATCGAGGAAGTCGACGATGATTTCGCCGGCCTGCTCGCGAATGTCGATGCCGACACCGGTATCGGACAGACCGATAACGATCTTGCCGTCGCCCTGCGGGCCGCGGCGGAAATCGATACCCTTGAGGCTGTGCTTGCCGGGGCGCACGGCGCTGGCGAAGCGCGTGGTCTTGGCCGCTTGCGTGCCGGCCACCGCGCCCACCGGGTTATCCACGGTAATGGTAAAGTTGCGGCCCTCGGAAGAGCTGGTGTAGGCGGCCGGCTTCACAAGATTCAGAACCACGCGCGAACGGTTCTGTGCCTCGATTGCGTTGACGCTGGTAATGGCGCCCACGCCCACCTTGATGCTGGTCTTGGCCATGCTGACCCGCGTGTTCGGGAAATCCAGCGCGATGCGCGCCGGATTGCTGGTCGTGAATACGGCGGGCTTGGCGGGTGTTCCCGTCATGCGCAACTGGACCTGGATGCGGTCGCCCGGAAGTTTTGAATACACGATGTCTTCGATCGCATTCTCCGGTACGCTGGGCCTGGCAACAGCGGCGGCGACTGCCTTGGGTGCAACCGTCGGTGTCGCCGCAACCGGCTTAGACGGCGGTACGGCAGCCTTCGCTGCCGGCTTTTCGGCTCCTGCCGCCTTTGAAGTGTCCCCGCCAACAACCTGCGCGACTACACGATAACCGTAGGCAGCGGGCTCCACCCTTAGCTGGCCTGGCTCGGTCAGAAGAAAATCGACATGCACACCGGTACCCGTATCGGAAAGGTAGGGATAGACACCCTTTACAACCCCGCGACCCTCGACATCCGTCACGTCGCGCAACACCGTGTCGGAGAGACGCAGGCGCAGGCGTTGTCCCGCATCGAGTGTCTGAACTTCGTATGCCGGCGAACCGCTCACCCATACCTGCAAACTTGGATTGCTAGCATTGTCTTCCCATGACAAGGCCGTCAGGTCACCGGCGAACGCGGTGCCTCCCACCAGGAAAAGAAATGCCGTAGAACACCGTGCCAGTATCCGCGCCAGTGTCGTGCCCTTGCCCATGCTCTTTATATTATTCTGAATCATGATTGCGCCCTCTTATTCCTGTATGGCAATGCTTGCCTCGCGTTCCACCCATTCGCCCAGCGCGCCCTGAATCAACTCGACAAGGTCGATCTTCTCGTCGGTAACACGCGTGATGCGGCCAAAGTTCTGCCCAAGATGGTTGCCGGTCTGCACACGGTACACGGCCCCCTCCGTTGTCTGGATAATGCCCCAGGACTGCTTGCCTTTACTGAGTGTGCCAACCATCTTGAGAGCATCAAGCGGAAAGTCCTCGAGCGGCTCCTTGCGCCGGTTCATGTCCGGTCGCGGCCCGCTCAGCTTGGCCTGCAGAGATTGAGGTCTCAGGTTCGACGGTGAAAACGGGTTGGCGAGATCGGTGGCCGCGTACGCGAACGCCTCGTAAGGCTTGATCTCCGGCAGCGGTTCGATTTTCGGCTTACGATCGGCATGTGCGTTTTTCACAAAGTCGCGCAAGTCTTCAAGTCCGTCGCTGCTGCAACCGGACAGCAGGAGAAGCGCCAATACCAGCGGTAACAGGATGCTACTCATTTTGCGCCCCCAGCCGGCGTGGCAGCCGGTGGCTTGGCGCCTGGCTTGACCTTCGGCTTGAGCGCCTCGATTTCTTCGGGTTCGAGGTATCGGAAGGTACGCGCCACCGATGACATGGTGAGAATTCCGGTTTTTGTATCGGTGGATATATCGATGCCGCCGATGGTGACAATTCTTGGCAGCGCTGCCAGGTCGCTCACAAACTGCCCGAGTTCGTGATAACCGCCGGTAACCTTGATATTAATCGGCAGTTCGGCATAGAAGTCCTGCGGCTTCTCTTTCTCGGGCTTGAACAATACGAAATTGAGTCCGCGCCCGAGACCGGCCTGGGTAATATCCACCAGCAGGTTCGGCACCTCGGTCTTATTCGGCAATTGGCGCAGCAATGTGCCGAATGCCTGGTGCATCTCGTCCATCTGCAACTTGTAAGCCGGCAGGTTGATGGCCAGGCCTTTCTTGTTGAGGTAGGTCTCTTTGAGGCCCGTCTCCTTCTGCTGGACTTGCTCGTATTCCGCCAATTCGTCGGCGATCAGGAACCAATAACCGCCGAACAACAATCCGACACAGATCAAGGCAATGCCTACAATCTTGACCGGCAGCGGCCAACCGGGAATGTTATTGATATCGATATTCTTGAGATCGTCCAGCGTCATGGCCTGGCCTCGTCTTTTTCCTGCTTGGCCTTCTGGCTGACCCGCAACGTGAACTCGCTGACGCGGTCACTGCCCTTGGTCTTGACGTTGATGACATCCAGGTCCGGCTTTTCGAACCAGTCGGACGCATCGAGGTTGCGCATAAATGCCGACACCCGCGCGTTCGATTGTGCATTGCCGTGCAGGGTTATGACTTGCCCGGCCTGCTTGAGACCGGTGAGGTAAATGCCTTCGGGCAGCTTGCGCACCAGGTCATCGAACAGGTGCACGATCTGCGTGCGGTCCATCTGCAGCTGCTGGATCACGCGCATGCGCGCCAGCAGCGCGGCGCGCGCCGCCTGCAGTTCCTTGATCTCCTTGATCTCGTCGTCGAGTTTCTTGGTCTCGCTGACCAGGTATTCATTGCGTTTCTGCTGGTTTTCAATAAGCCCGCTGACATGCAGGTGCGCGTAAAATATAACCAGTCCCATGAGTATCCAGGCGCCGACGGCGATCGACAGAAGCTGACGGTCCTGTTCCTTGCGGCGCGTGTCGCGCCAGGGCAGAAGATTGAGGCGCGTCACGCGTCGAACCCCCGCAGTGCCAGTCCGCAGCTGATCATGAGCGAGGGCGCGTCCGCGGCCAGCATCTGTGGCTTGATACGCGTAGCCAGCGACATGCTGGAAAAAGGATTGGCGCCGGCCGCGTCCACACCGACGCGCGCCGCCACCAGTTCATCGATACCGGGAATCTGCGAGCAGCCGCCCGCAAGCAGCACCTGATCAACGCTGTTGAATGGACTCGACGAATAGAAGAACTGCAGGGCGCGCATGACTTCCTGGCAGAGCGCCTCCATGAATGGGCGCAGCACATCGGTCTGGTAGTTGTCCGGCAATCCGCCCTGTTTCTTGGCCAGCCCGGCTTCTTCGTAGGACAAACCGTAACGCCGCTGAATTTCTTCCGTCAGCTGGCGTCCGCCGAAGGTGTGGTCACGCGTGTAGATCGAGCGGCTGTTGTGCATGACGTTAATCGTGGTCGTGGTCGCGCCGATATCCATGATCGCCACGGTCTTTTCCATGCCCGCGCCGGGCAAGCTCCGGGCAATAAGACCATAGGCGTTTTCCATGGCGTAGGTTTCGATGTCAATCACGACCGGCGTGAGTCCGGCGCCCTCTGCCACCGCGGCATAATCATCCACGATCTCCTTGCGGCAGGCGGCGAGCAGCACATTCACCTGGTCTGCACCCTCGGACGCCGCGCCGAGCACATAAAAATCCATATTCACTTCGTCGAGCGGATAGGGAATGTGGCGGTCGGCTTCCATTTCTATCTGGGTCTGCATGTCGCTGTCGCTCAGACCTGCCGGCATGCTGACAATTTTGCTGATCACGTGCGAACCCGGCACGGCCAGCGCCGCGTTTTTGAGACGGGTGCCGGAGCGCTTCACCACCCTGGCGATGGCCTGCGCGACCTGATCGACTTCGGTAATGCTGTGCTCAACCATGGCGTTCTGCGGCATGGGTTCGACGGCGTAGCGCTCCACGCGAAAGTGCTCGCCGGCCTGACTGAGCTCCAGAACCTTGACCGAGGTAGCGCTGATGTCCACCCCCAACATAGGTGGTCGTTTCTTGACCAACAATTTTCCCAGGAAGGCCGGGGCGGCTGGTTTATTCCCTGTCTGCGGCGCAGGTTTCTTCTTGGCCAGGAATCTACCCAGCATATTTGTTATTTTCCTCTTGTTCCCAGTAGGTTATATAGACTATATGCAATTTTGCATTAAATGCTACCCCCAAATATAGACGAAGACAAACGGAAATGACAAATGCCATTTGGCTTGGGCCTAAATCTGTTTATACTTCGGAAACTCTGCACGGATCTCCGGTCCAACCTCTGGCCCCATTTCCGGCAATTCTGACTCCCGTCGCATGAAGCCTCTGCACAGCCTGTTCGCCAGGCTCAAAATCACCCCTTTTCTCCCACAAAAACCCTGGCAAATCGCGCTGTTTGCCGTTACCGGAATGTTTGTTCTGGGGGTATTCCTGACCGCCGCCGTGGCGCTGGTTCTCACCCCGACCCTGCCATCACTGGACGACCTGAGCGAGAACCGCCTCAAGGTGCCGCTGCGCGTGTACAGCGCGGAAGGCACCTTGCTGGCCGAATTTGGAGAGGAACGGCGCATCCCGATAAAGGTTGCCGATGTTCCGCCGCAGCTGATTCGCGCCATCCTGGCCGCCGAGGACGACGCGTTTTATTACCACCAAGGTGTCGATTTTCAGGGCATCCTGCGCGCCGCCATCAACAATCTGCGCCGCGGGCGCACTTCTGAGGGCGCGAGCACCATCACCATGCAGGTGGCGCGCAACTATTTTCTGTCGCCGGAAAAAACCTACGCGCGCAAGATCAAGGAGGTGCTACTGGCGTTCAAGATCGAGCGCGAATTCAGCAAGGACCAGATTCTCGAGCTCTATCTCAACAAAATTTTCCTCGGCAGCCGCGCCTATGGTTTCGCGGCCGCCGCGCAAATTTACTTCGGGAAAAATCTGAACGAGCTCACGCTCCCGGAAATGGCATTGCTGGCCGGCCTACCCAAGGCTCCCTCGCGTTATAACCCGCTCGCCAACCCGGACAGTGCGCTCGAACGGCGCGCCTACGTGTTACGCCGCATGCTGAAACTCGGGGTTATCGATGAAACCGTGTTCACCGAATCCTTGAACGCGCCGCTCGGTGCCAGCCGTCATGCATTGCGTTTCAGCGTGGATGCGCCGTTTGTCGCCGAGATGGTGCGCCAGTTCATGGTTGAGAAGTATACCGAGAGCAGTTACGCCGACGGCTATCACGTGTACACCACAATCCGCGTCAAGGACCAGCAGGCCGCGGATGCGGCGCTGCGCAAGGCGTTGCTCGCCTACGATCGCCGGCACGGCTGGCGCGGCCCGGCGGGACGGGAGAGTACCAGCCGCAAGACCGAGACTTCCCGTCTCGATGAATTGCTCAAGGATTATCCGAGTGTCGGCAACCTGATTCCGGCGATCATCAAGCACAGCGACGAAAAACAGGCCATCGCCTACATCCAGGATGGCAGCAGCATCGAGCTTGGCCTGCCCGCGGTGGCCTGGGCGGCGCAGCAGATCGACGAAGACACGCTCGGACCGGCCCCGAAGCGGGTCAACGACGTGCTGCGGGTCGGCGATGTGGTCTATCTCGAACACTTGAACGATGACGAATGGAAGCTCGCGCAGGTGCCGGACGTGGAAGGCGGTCTTGTGGCGATTGATCCGAAGAACGGCGCGATCCTGGCCCTGAGCGGCGGCTTCGACTTTCGCCGCAACCAGTACAACCACGTGGCGCTCGCCCAGCGCCAGCCGGGGTCGAGCTTCAAGCCGTTCATCTATTCCGCGGCGCTGGAAAAAGGCTTTACGCCGGCAAGCCTGATCAGCGGGGCGCCGATCGTGGTCGAGGACGTATCGCTCGAAGACGAATGGCGGCCGGAGGACTACTCGCGCAAGTTCTTCGGGCCGACGCGCCTGCGCAAGGCGCTGGCGCTGTCGCTCAACCTGGTATCGGTGCGCCTGCTGCGCGCCATTACTCCGGAATATGCGGCCGAGTACATGGGGCGTTTCGGATTCAGTCCCGAGAAGCTGCCGAAGAACCTGTCGCTCACGCTGGGTACCGCCGAGGCGACGCCACTGCAGATGGCAAGCGCCTTTGCCGTGTTCGCCAACGGGGGATTCCGTATCGAGCCGTACCTGATCGCACGCATCGAAGATGCCAAACACAACATCCTCGAACAGGCCAATCCGGTTGCGGTCTGTCCGGATTGCCCGGCGCCGGGCAGTGTCGCGGGAGGCACGACCCCAGGGATGGGGGAGGTAGGGCAACGCCGGGAGCCGTTGCCGAGGATGCCGGGAGCGACCCCGTCCGCGCCCGCAGCCCGGCACGCGGAGCAGGCGATCACGCCGCAGAACAGCTTCCTCATGACCAGCATTCTGCGCGACACCGTGAGCTATGGCACCGCGCAGTCCGCGAACGTGCTGAACCGCAAGGACCTGGCCGGCAAAACCGGCACCACCAACGACCACCGCGACGCCTGGTTCAATGGTTTCAACAGCGATCTCGTGGCGATCTCGTGGGTCGGCTTCGACCAGAACCAGCCGCTGGGCAAGGGCGAGACCGGCGGGCGCGCCGCGCTGCCCATGTGGATCGACTACATGCGCGTGGTGCTCGACGACCTGCCGGAAAAACCGCTGGTGCCGCCAGCCGGGATCGTTACCGCCCACATCAACCGCGAAACCGGAAAACCGGCCGCGGCTTCCGACCCGAACGCGATGCTCGAATACTTCATCGAAGGCACATCCGAGTCCAGCACGGACGTGCTCGAGGGCGGAACCGCGCCGGCACCGGAGGGCGTGCGCGAGGGGCTGTTCTGATGGCCGGCCGTCGCCCCACAGGGACGTGGAAGAGTCGCGGGAGACACGAGCGCAGGGATGCGCGAGGTAGGGCAACGCCGGGAGCCGTTGCCGAGGATGCCGGGAGCAACCGCCGGCCGGCGCTACACGCGCACGGTGCCGATGAAATCCGCCAGCGCCTCAGCCGCGAGGCGGCGCGCATCATGGCCGAGGAAGGGGTGCACGACTTCCATGCCGCCAAACGCAAAGCGGCGGACCGACTGAACCTGCCGGAAGCCAGACACCTGCCGTCCAACCAGGAAATCGAGCAGGCGCTGGCCGAGCATTTGCAACTCTTCCATGCCCGGCAATTACCCCAAACCCTGCAATACCTGCGTCGTCTGGCACTCGAGGCCATGCGTTTACTGGAACAGTTCGAGCCGCGCCTGGTGGGATCACTCCTGACCGGCCATGTCACCCGGTTTTCTGAAATCCAGGTGCATGTCACGGCCGGTTCCCCGGAACATGTGGCAATTTTCTTGCGGGAACATGGCATTCCCTATGAGGAAACCAGTAAGCGCCTGCGCTTCGGCGGC
>DATEYP010000135.1:0-4869 GCA_035256085.1 Acidiferrobacterales bacterium | reverse complement strand
CCTGGAAAAAGCAGTCAGCCGCGGATGAACGCGGATATTCAATGCGCTGCCGGTATTCGCCAGTCCACCAAAAGGGTGAATGGCCGCGGTGCATCAACAGCATGATTCATCTGCGTTCATCTGCGGCTAAAGCCGTTTTTTAGGTTTGTCACAATCACTGGAGAAAGAAGGAGCGTCCATGTCTGCATCATCCGGTAGCTACTACCTGCCCAACCCGAGTCCCTGGCCGATTATCACCTCGGCCGGGCTGTTTACCCTGGCGCTCGGCTTCGTGTTGTTCATGAACAACCTCGGTGCCGGCCCGTGGCTGATGCTGGCCGGCGCGGCCGTCATCGTGTACATGATGTTCCGCTGGTTCGGTCAGGTCATCGGCGAAAGTGAAAGCGGTACCTACAATGCGCAGGTGGACCTGTCATTCCGCTGGGGCATGTCGTGGTTCATCTTCTCCGAGGTCATGTTCTTTGCCGCGTTCTTCGGTGCACTCTTCTACGCGCGCCAGATCACACTGCCCCTGCTCGGCGAGACGGAACTGCTCTGGCCGGGCTTCGATGGCGTATGGCCGAGCAGCGGCCCGAAGGGCAATCCGTTCACGCCGATGGCTGCCTGGGGCATCCCGGCGATCAACACCCTGATCCTGCTGACCTCCGGCGCAACCGTCACCTGGGCGCACTGGGGCCTGCTGAAGAATAGCCGCGGCCAGCTGGTCGTGGGGCTGATCCTGACCGTGGCGCTCGGCATCGCGTTTATCGCGCTCCAGGCCTACGAGTACGTACACGCCTATCAGGAACTCGGGCTCAAGCTGACCGCCGGCATCTACGGCGCCACCTTCTTCATGCTCACCGGTTTCCACGGCTTTCACGTGACCATGGGCACGATCATGCTGTTCGTGATTCTGATGCGCTCCATGGCTGGGCACTTCAGCCCGAAGAATCACTTCGGTTTCGAGGCGGTTGCCTGGTACTGGCACTTCGTGGACGTGGTGTGGCTGGGCCTGTTTATCTTCGTCTACTGGGTGTAACCAGAAACAAGGGGACAGGGAGGACAAAAAGGCGCTGCCTCAGGCAGCGCCTTTTTTTATCTCCAGGGATGGAGTGTATGCCGTGAGAGCGGCCGCTTCGGCCATCCATGGCCTTTCGCGGCATTCGCACATCCCTGTGCATCACAGGACGCGCGGAGCGGCGATTTGTGCCGGCGGAACAGAAGCGACTAACGCAGGCCTTGCGGCGGTATAATGCCGAAATAGAGGCCCGCCATCAGCAGGCAAAACAGCGTGATGGAAAGCGCCACGCGCATGGTCAGCGCGCGGGCCACGCGCGTGCTGTTGCCGCGGTCCTTGTACAGGAACACAAGTGCGGACACGAGGCTGCCAACGATCACGAGCAGCATGAGGATGACGGTGAGTTTGATAATCAGCGGCGGCACGGCGGATACTCCGGAATGGGCATGAGCGGGAATTATAAGCGAACCGCCGCCAGTGGGGCATGGCCATGACGCAGACGCGTCCGTTCGTGCGTCTGCGCGTGGGGCGCCTGCAACTGCACGCCGGCTTGTGGCCGACACTGGCGACGCTCGCGCTGCTGCCGCTGATGATCGGGCTCGGCATGTGGCAACTCGACCGGGCCGGGCAGAAGCAGCGGCTGCAGGCCGAGTACGATCGCCGTCAACTGGAGCCCGCGAAACAACTGCTTTCGGTGCTGGAGCATCCCGAGGCGCTGCGTTTTCGCCGGGTGGCCGCGCGCGGCCGCTACGAGCCTGAATATCAGATTTTGATCGACAACCGCGTGCACCAGGGACAGGCCGGTTACCATGTGTTGACGCCGCTGCGCCTGGGAGACGGATCGGTGCGCGTGCTGGTGAATCGCGGCTGGGTGCCGCTGGGACAGGACCGCGCGGTGTTGCCGGTGTTCGAGACGCCCCGCGAGTCGGTCGAGGTGACCGGGCTGGCCGTTGTGCCACAGACCAGGGGGTTCCATCTGGGTGGCGCCAAGCCACCCGGCGACGGCTGGCAGCCGGTTTGGCAGTATCTCGACCTCGACGTCTTCCGGAACAGCGTGGCGTTTCCGTTGCAACCGGTCGTGATACTGCTCGATCCGGACAGCGCCAGCGGCGGTTTTGTGCGCCATTGGGCGCGACTCGACGCCGGGATTGCCACCCATCAGGGCTATGCCTTCCAGTGGTTTATGCTGGCCGTGACGCTCGCCGGCATCTATATATTATTGAATACCCGGAAAACCGACCATGCAGAAACCCAGTCCGACAAAGATTGACAGCGGCGCGCTGTCCGTGCCGCGCGGACGGCTTACGCTGATTCTCGTAGCAGTCCTGTTTCTGCTGCCGGTTTTGGCGGCAACCTGGCTCTATATCAGTGGCTGGCGACCCGAGGGCAAAAGCCTCGCGCATGGCGAACTGGTGCAACCGGCGCGCGCGCTGGGCGACGCCGATCTTAAATCCATGGATGGCGCACCCTATCGACTCAGCGCCTTGCGAGGAAGATGGGTGATGGTCTATCTCGGTCCGTTGCCGTGCGCGGACGACTGCCGCAACAGCCTGTACAAGATGCAACAAGTGCGTCTCGCCCAGGGCCGCGAGGCAGCACGCGTGGAGCGCGTGATGATTGCAGCCAACGCCGATCGCGACGCGCTGCGCGAGCTGGCACGGCGATATCCGGGGATGCGCGCCGTGAGCGGCGCGCGTGCGACACTGCAAACCTTGGCGCGTGAATTCGTCAGCAGCCAGGGCACGGCACTCGACGTGCCCGGCCGCGTGTACCTCATCGACCCGATCGGCAATCTGGTCATGAGTTACGCGCCGGACGCGGATCCGAGCGGTATGCGCAAGGATCTGGCGCGTCTGTTGCGACTGTCGCAGGTCGGCTGACCCGACATGGTCCGGACCAGCAAATCACAACGCTTCTTTCGCCTCGCGCTGTTCTCGGCGTTGTTCTCTTTGCTGCTGGTGGTGCTGTCCGCCTGGGGCCGCATTAACGAGGCGGGACTCGGCTGTCCGGACTGGCCGGGCTGTTACGGACGGCTGTTTGCACCACTCACGGCGCAAGAGCTGAGCGAAGCACGCACCTTTTTTCCGCGCCAGCCGGGGGAAGAGGAGAAGCTCCTCAAGGAGACCCTGCACCGCTATTTCTCCGGCGCACTTGGTCTGCTCATCATCCGTCTTACCGTGCTCGGCTGGCAATTAAAGAAACATGTGCGCCGCCAGCAGGTGTTGATCCCCGCGCTGGTGTTCGTGCTGGTATTCGCGCAGATTATTCTGGGTATTCTTACAGTAAAGTTACAACACAAACCGCTCATCAGCATGTTGCACCTGAGTACCGGACTCAGCATCCTTGGCCTGCTGTGGTGGGTGGTGCTGCGTGAGCAGCGTTTCTGGCGGCCGGTTAAGGCAGCCTCGGCAGCGGTGCTGAGCCGGTTGCGACCGCGTGCCCTGATCGGGTTGCTGCTGGTGATCGGCCAGATTGTGCTCGGCGGCTGGATGAGTGTGAACTTTGCCGCGCTCGCCTGCCCGGATTTCCCCGTTTGTCAGGGCACATTCCGGCCACCCATGAATTTTTTCGATGGCTTCGCCTTGTGGCGCGACATCGGCCTCGATTACGAAGGCGTCATGCTGAATCTGGAGGCCGCCACGGCCATTCACATGGCGCATCGCATTGGCGCATACGTGACGCTGCTGTATGTCGGTTGGCTGGCGCTGCATACCATGCGCCTCGGTAGCCGCGACCACCTGTGCCGTTTCGGTTTACTGGTGCTGCTGCTGTTGCTCGCCCAGGTCGCTCTTGGCATCGTCAATGTGCTCGCGCACCTGCCGCTGGTCATCGCCGTGGCCCATCATGCCGTCGCCGCGTTGCTGATGCTGAGTCTGATAACGTTGAACCACGCGCTGCGCCCGCGGCCGTGACAAAACCAGGAAAGCAATTTTTATGAAGCCGACCAGCATGGATCTCGCTGTAACCGGACGCAGGCAGCGTCTAAAGTCGCGGCCCGCCCGATGATGCTTAATGTGACGCTACTCGCGCACGAGTACCTGGAGCTGACCAAGCCGCGCGTCGTGGCGTTGATCGTATTCACCGCGCTGGTTGGCATGTTCCTCGCCGTGCCGGGGATGCCGCCGCTCGACAAGCTGCTGCTGGGTACGCTCGGCATTGCACTCGCCGCCGGCAGTGCCGCCGCCATCAATCACCTGCTCGACCAGCAGGCGGACGCCGTGATGGCGCGCACCCGCGGCCGGCCGTTGCCGACCGGCCAGCTGCAGTCGACGCAGGCCGGCATGTTTGCCGTGCTGTTGTGTGCGCTCTCCATGCTGGTGCTGGCCGCCGGTGTCAACGCGCTGACGGCATTGCTCACCTTCATCTCGCTGATTGGCTATGCAATCGTGTACACCCTGTGGCTCAAGCACGCCACGCCGCAGAACATCGTGATCGGCGGCGCTGCCGGCGCCGCGCCGCCGGTGCTCGGCTGGGCGGCGGTTACCGGCGAGGTGACGGGCGATGCGCTGCTGCTGTTCCTGATTATCTTTGTCTGGACACCGCCGCATTTCTGGGCGCTGGCGCTATACCGCGAGAAAGAATACAGCCGCGCCGGCATCCCGATGCTGCCGGTGACGCACGGCAACGATTTCACGCGCCTGCACATATTGCTGTATACCATCCTGTTGTCAGCGGTGACGGTCATGCCATTTGCCAGCCACTTGAGCGGCGGACTCTACCTTGCCGGCGCTATGCTGCTGAATGCCGTTTTTCTGTACCACGCCTGGCGGCTGTATCGCCGTTATAGCGACACGCAGGCGCGCCGCACGTTTATTTTTTCCATTCAATACCTGACGGCGCTGTTCGCGCTGTTGCTCATCGATCATTACCGC
>DATEYP010000134.1:0-4484 GCA_035256085.1 Acidiferrobacterales bacterium | reverse complement strand
CCCTCTACCCGCAAACGAATTCGCGCAAGTATCTCTTCGGAAAAATCACGGCCTGCAACCAGCATGAAAACAGGTTAGCGAAAACTTCGTCCCGTGTCCAGCAAAAAATGTGGGACACGATCAGGGCAGAGCCGGGGGTTTCCCTTTGTGATTGAATCAGGCCATAGATGCACTGAAGCCATTCACCCTTTTGCCGGGCTGGCGGATACAGGCAGCGCAGTGACTGGCCGCGTTTATCTGCGTCCATCTGTGGCTGACTGCTTTTTCCAGGTTTAAAGGTAGCGCGCCTCAGATTCGAGGTCGCCAGTACGCAGGATCGATGACCACGTGCTTGATGCGCTCGCGTTTCCAGGTGTACGTGACATGCACCAGGCCGTCGGCGGCCTGGATGACTGCCGGGTAGGAATACTCGCCCCAACCGTCTTCCAGTGTGAGCACATCGCGCCAGTGCGCGCCATCGGCGGAGATGGCGACTCGCAGTGGACTGCGGCGGAAGCGCGTCGGATTGTAAACCAGCAATGCGCGGCCATCGCGCAACATCACGGCATCGATCCCGCTGTTCGGGTTGGAAAGTTCGCTGACCGCGAGCTTGCTCCAGTTCAAGCCACCATTCTCTGACCAGCTCTCCACCACCCTACCCTGGCGGCTGCGTGCCAGTAACTGGATACGGCCGGAGGGATACGCCAGCAGCGTCGGCTGGATGACGCCGAATTCTTCAGCGCCGGGAAATACTCCGTCGCGCTTCCAGCTGCGTCCGAGATCACTGCTCCGTTCGAGCTGCACCTGCCAGCCGTCTTGCTCGGTACTTGACGGGCTGAGCAGGGTTCCGTCCGCAAGCTGGATCGGCTTGTTCTTGACCGGGCCGAAGATCCCTTCCGGCAGACGCACTGATTCGCTCCACGTTTGGCCGTCATCCGGTGAAATCATCACCATTCCCCACCAGCGACTCGGGTCCGGGCCGACTTTGTAGAACAGCAGGAGCGGCCCGTGCTGCGGCCGGAACAGCACCGGATTCCAGCACGGGTAGCGTTTGCCGTCATCCTGCAAGCCGTTTGCCACTTCTCTGGGCATCGACCAGCCCAGGGACGACCGGTGTGCGAGCCAGATACCGACATCCGGATTGCGTTCGCGCGTACCGCCGAACCATGCGGCGACCAGGCCATCATCGGTCGCGGCCAGTGTCGAGGCATGGCTTTGTGCGAAGGGTGCGCGTTCGAAAATGAACTCGGCGACAACCGCGGCGCTGGGTGAGTTGTCTGAAACGGGCGCTCCGGCAAATGCCGGCGGCGCGGCGAAAAGAACCAGCCAGAACGTCAGAAACCCTGAATTCAGGTATGTGGAAAGAACGTGTCTCACAAGCAAGCGGCCACCACGCACGAAGTCGATCAATCCTTCGAGCATTCCGAACCGCAGATTGTTCCCCGCACGGCCGGGAATCAGTACATCACGCCGGAGACAGCAGCAGCAACGCAAGTGCAATGGCGCCGGGCAGTGCCTGCACCCACAGGATTCGGCGATTCGCGGTGAGCGCTCCGAATATTCCGGCCACGATGACGCAGCCGAGAAAAAATACCTTGATACTGAATCCCGCCGGACCGAGCACCAGACCCCAGAGCAGACCGGCCGCCAGGAATCCGTTGTACAGGCCCTGGTTGGCGGCCAGCGCCGCCGAGGCCTGCGCAAACTCGGGCGTTAGTCGAAAAATGCGGCGGCCAAGTGGTTTGTTCCAGAAGAACATTTCCAGCACCAGAAAGTACAGATGCAGCAGGGCCACGAGCCCGACGATGAGATTCGCGAACAGCGTCCACGCCGGTGTGTTCATGGCAGGTTCTGAATGAGCTGCTGCGCCGCTTCTTCAACCACGCGCCGGAAGGTGACCGGCATTTCCGCGCTGCTGTCGTAGGCGTAGCTCAGTTCCTCACTGCCTTCCCATGCGATCGTTCCCGCTTCCGCATCCCAGATCTGCACGTATAGACGGATGTTGGCATGCAGCGTCTGGAACAGGCGCACGCCAAAGATACTGATGCGTTCGCGCATGTCCTGGCTGAATGCCGCCAGCTTGAGCTGTATAAGGTAACGCGTGCCAATGGCGCGCCCGACTTTAGTCAATATCTCGCGCGGGAAAATTCCGGTCTCGCGGTAATCCTCCACCATCTTGCGATACTCCGGGGCGAGACCGGCGCGATTGATGGCCCCCAGCGATTCCGGCAAGGAGATGACACGCACCGCCGGCAGCTGGGCCCGCATGTGCTCGGCAAAAATGAGGGCCACTGCCTGCTGGTCCTGTTCCTGACCGGTGACCGTGGAGGGTGTCAGGAATGCAACCCCATGCTGTGGCAGCGCGCCTGACTGGAGCGTCAGATTCTTGTGCAAGGTGGTGGGATGGATCTGATTGCCGACTGTGGTACAGCCGATCAACAGTAACAGCAACCCTATCCAAATCAGGCAACGGCCAGAAGTGATTAGCATCGTCAGCATTCGATCGTGGGTGACAGACAGGCGGTTTGTGCGCGGTGCATGATTCAATCCGCCTCGCGTTCCGTGGAACAGCAGTGGATAGCGGAAACTTTTTGTTTCTGATCTTCCGCCACGTCCAGGTCCACCAGTACCTGCCCGGTCACCGGATTCGGCCGGAAGGTGGTGCAGCCCTTCAACTCCTTTGAATAGGCATACTCATAGAGCGAGCGGAACTGTTCGAAGCTGTAGTCCTGCGGCACGTTGACGGTCTTGGAGATGGCGTTGTCCACCCACGGCTGCAGCGCGGCCTGCATGTCGAGGTGCATGAAGGGCGAGACCTCGCCGGCGGTCACAAACGCCGGCGTGAGCGGCGCGTCTGCCCCGTGGAGCTCGCGGTACAGGCGGTAGGCATAATCGCTCACGGCATGCTCGCTCAGGCTTCCATCCGCCTCGCGCACCCGGCGCTTGTATTCGAAGCGGTACACCGGCTCGAGGCCGCTGGACACGTTGTTGGCGAGCAGTGAAATGGTGCCGGTGGGCGCGATCGCGGTGAGATGTGAGTTGCGTATGCCGTGCCGCGTAATGCCGGCGCGGATTTCCGGCGGGAGATGGCGGATGAATGTTCCTTGCAGATGCTTCTCCTTGTCGAGCCGGGCAAAGACGCCTTTCTCGCGTGCCAGCTCGATGGACGTCTGATAGGCCGCCGCGCACAGCCTCTGCATCAGCTCACCCGCCACACGCGCCGCCGCCGGCGTGCCGTACGGAATACCGAGCATGATGAGCGCATCGCCCAGACCGGTGAGCCCGAGACCGATGCGGCGCGTGGAGCGCGCTGCCTCTTCCTGTTTCTGCAATGGAAAGCGTGACAAGTCGGCGACGTTGTCCAGCATGCGCACCGCCAGCGCGGCGGTGTCGGCCACGCCATCCAGATCGAGCGCCGCCTTGTCGCCGAACGGCGCGCGCACGAACTGCGTGAGGTTGATCGAACCGAGATCACAGGCGCCGTACGGCGGCAACGGCAGCTCGCCACAGGGATTGGTGGCGCTGATCTGTTCGGCATACCAGAGATTGTTCAGCGCATTCACCCGGTCCACGAATATCACGCCCGGCTCGGCATAGTCGTAGGTGGCCTGCATGATCTGTTCCCAGAGCTGGCGCGCGCGCAGCGTGCGCAGCACGCGGCAGCGCACCGGCGTCATCGATCCCGACCAGACGCGCTCCACGGTATTGTCCGCCGCGGCGATATCGCGCGCGCCCAGCGGAAATACCAGCGGCCAGTCGGCATCGGCCTGCACCGCCTGCATGAAGGCATCGCTTACCAGCACCGACAGGTTGAAGTGCCGCAGCTTCGCGGCATCCCGCTTGATGCGGATGAATTCCTCGATGTCCGGATGATCGCAGCGCAGCGTCGCCATCATCGCGCCGCGACGTGCGCCGGTGGACAGGATGGTGGCGCACATCGCGTCCCAGATCTGCATGAACGACACCGGCCCGGAGGCCGTGACACCGACACTCACCGCCGGCGTACCGCCCGGCCGCAGGGTGGAGAAATCGTAGCCGACACCGCCGCCCTGCTGCATGGTGAGCGCGCCCTCCTTGAGGGCGTCGAAGATGGAATCGAGCGAGTCCTCGATCGTGCCCATCACGAAACAGTTGAACAGCGTGACGCGGTGGCCGGTACCGGCTCCGGCCAGGATGCGGCCACCGGGCAGAAACCGGAAGCCTTCCAGGACGTTATAGAAACGTTGCTCCCACGCCGCGTGGCCGGACTTCTCCACGCTCGCGAGCGCGCGCGCCACGCGCCGCCACGTGTCCTCGACGGTCTGATCGCGGATCTCGCCGAGCTCGCGGAAGCGGTACTTGGTGTCCCAGATGCGGCGCGAGATAGCAGTGTGGAACGGGTCGTTCGCCATGCTGCTAGGCTAGCACCGCACGCACGGCAAGGCACGCGCTGCCGTAATGCCGGCGCTCTCCTCCGCTTGCGGAAGAGGACGCACCGCAGCACACAGCACAAAACACGGTAACCA
>DATEYP010000133.1:0-3973 GCA_035256085.1 Acidiferrobacterales bacterium | reverse complement strand
AAATTGCTGGGACAATGCCTGTGTTGAGAGTTTCTTCCACACGCTCAAAGTCGAACGCGTGTACCGGCGTCGCTATGCGACCCGTGATCAGGCCCGGCTGGATGTACTCAGCTACCTGGCGTTCTACAATGGCCGTCGCCGACACTCGACCCTCGGCAACCGGTGCCCGATCGAGTTCGAGACGATGAGTAAAAGTATTTAACTGGGTGTCCATTGAATTAGGACCAGATCACCCTTGTACCTTTCCCCTTGTACCTTTCCCCTTGTACCTTTCCCCTTGTACCTTTCCCCTTGTACCTTTCCCCTTGTACCTTTCCCCTTGTATCTGCCTTTTAGCGACTAAGTTTCTTTTCCACGCTCTTGCGCGCCGGCTCGGTGGCCTCGTGGATGGCTTCCTTGGTGCTTTCGATGGCCTGTCCGGCGCGCTCCTTGACCTGTTCCACCACTTCGTCTGCCGCATAGGGATTGCTCAGCAGCGGTTTGTGTCGCCCGAAATTAATGCCAAGATGGAATGCAATCAGCGCGCCCACGACAAAACCGGTCAGAAATTTCTTCATACATGCTCCTCTCTGTATACATTGTTTTTCCAGGCCCGATAATAGCTGCCATGGCATTTCCTGGCTACCTGGGTACTCGACGACTTGCCGCGTAAAGAGTACAGATTGGAAGCAGAATTCCGGCCGGGTATGATTTGTGCGGCAATTCCAGGCGCCGTTAACGTCCACGACATCTGAATTGGCGCATTGGTCTTTCTAGTGTAGTGCGGCATTCTGTTTGGAACTTATTCCGATGTGCCCGGAGACTTGCAGGTCGGGCTTCAGCCCGACGTGTCGGCCTGAAGGCCGACCTACGAAAGGATCAGGCCATGTGCCGGTAATTGTGACGCACTACACTGTCGCTTGAGTAGAATGCACACTCGCACCCGCTGACGTTTGAACCGCATGCGTGATTATCAGCCTTCCCGAAGCCTGCTTGCCGGCCGCGTCATACTTGTGAGCGGTGCGGGTGATGGCCTGGGCCGTGCTGCCTCACTGGCGTACGCGCGTCACGGCGCCACCCTCATTCTTGTCGGGCGCACACAGAAGAAGCTTGAAGACGTTTACGACGAGATCCTTGCCGAACAACTCGCCACTCCATTGCTCATGCCCCTGGATCTGGCCAAGGCCGGACTGCGCGAATTCGAGTTGATCGCCGCCGCCATCGAACGCGAGTTTGGCCGCCTCGATGGCCTGCTGCACAGCGCCGCCACGCTTGGCGCGCTCACACCGCTCGCGCTGTACGATCTCGACACCTGGCAGCGGGTCATGCAGGTCAACTTCAATGCCGCCTATCTGCTGACACGCGCCTGCCTGGGTGTGCTGGAACGGTCTGCGGATGCCTCGGTGATTTTCACAACATCGGAAATGGCGCGCCAGGGGCGCGCCTACTGGGGAGCCTATGCCGCGGCCGGCGCAGCGCTGGAGAATCTCGCCCAGGTGTGGGCGGACGAATTGAGTACGAATTCCCCTATCCGCATGAATACCCTCGACCCGGGTGCGGTTCGCACCGCGTTGCGCGCCCGCGCCTACCCGGGGGAGAACCCGCTGAGCTTGCCGCCACCCGAGGAGGTCATGTCCCTGTATCTCTATCTCATGGGGCCGGACAGCCAAGGCACCTCCGGTCAGGCGCTGCGCGCCTGACCGTTTTCCACACGAACCACAGGCGATTCAAGGTCCGGTGTGGCAAGACGTCACCTGGATAGACGCCCGCCATGCCCTGTGTGAAGATCAGCACCATGCCAGACGACCTGATTGATCCTTTCCTTCGCCGCATCGAATACGTGCGCCTGTCGGTCACCGACCGCTGTGACCTGCGCTGTTCCTATTGTCTGCCGCAAGGCTATAGCGACTTCGAGGAGCCGGAGCACTGGCTGACGTTCGACGAGATCGAGCGCGTGATGCACGCCTTCACCAGTCTTGGGGTGCGGCGCATCCGCCTGACCGGTGGCGAACCACTGTCGCGCGGCAAACTGCCGGACCTGGCGGCGCGCCTCAGCCGGCTCCCGGGCCTCGAAGACCTGTCACTCAGCACCAATGCCACACGCCTGAAAAAGCTGGCGCCGGCGCTCAAGCAGGCGGGTATCACCCGTCTCAACGTGAGCCTGGATTCACTCCAGCCGGAACGCTTTGCCGCGATTACCGGCGGTGGCACGCTGGACAGCGTGCTGGATGGTCTGCTGGCGGCCAAGGCAGCGGGTTTTGCACCGATCAAGATCAACACGGTGCTGATGCAGGGCGTCAACCATGACGAGGTCGGCGATTTGGTGCGCTTCTGCATTCAACATGGTTTCACCCTGCGTTTCATCGAGACCATGCCGATGGGTGACACCGGGCGCGCGGCCAGCGCTCAGTTCGTCGATTTGCAGGAAGTGCGGCGCGCGCTGGCGCAGGAATTCGAACTGATCCCGACAGTCATGTCCGGCGGCGGGCCGGCGCGCTATGTGCAGGTCGCCGGCACGGATCTGAAAATCGGTTTCATCACGCCCATCTCGCAGCACTTTTGCGAAACCTGCAATCGCGTGCGCCTGACGGTGGACGGCGTGCTGTATACCTGCCTCGGACAGGAGGAAAAAACCGAGCTGCGGCCCTTGCTGCGGGCCGGGGCAACGCTGGAAGAATTGAAGGAGACGATTCGGAAGGCGATCGGCCAGAAGCCCGAACGGCATGATTTCACTACCCGGCCGGAAAAGATAATCCGCTTTATGTCCTACACCGGCGGCTGAACTCCGTCAGCGGCGGGCCATGGCGGTGAGCAGTTTGTCTTCAAGCTCGATGCGCAGCGCGAGCTCCTCGCCGAGCTTGGACAGATCCCTGGAAAGCGAGTCCAGCGCCGTGCAGTGATCTTCGCAATCGTACTTGTCGTTGAAGTCGAGCGCCATGTCGGTGGACTGGGCAATGCGTTCGTAGACCTCGGCGGCGATATCCGCCACCTCTTGACGCCGTTCCTTGCCTTCGAGAATGCGCTCGTAGACGGCGAAGTGTCCGGCGGCGACGTAGTCCACCAGAATCTGGCAGAACTCCTGCAGCAGCGTCTGGACTGATTTGTCGTTGACGTTGTACGGCTCGATCCCCGCCAGACGGCAGAAGGTGGCCAGCATTTCCGTGCGTTCCGCCACCAGCTTGCCCACCAGATCCTGGCTGCCCTGGCGGCGTTCTTTCGTGACCGAACTTTGCTTGCTCATTCCCTGCTCCTTTGCCATGTGTGCGACGAATGGGTGGGCAATCCGTCTCTTAATAATTATTTACTTCTGGCTCCGGTTCAGTATACGGGCGAGCCGGAACCGATTTCAACCAAACTCTGCTGACCGGGCAAAATGGCGCATTCACGCCTGAATCAGAACGGCAAACCCTTCGACGCGCTCAGGGCAGGCCCGGCATCCGGCCCTTGAGGCCGCGCAGCATCTGGGCCATGCCGCCCTTGCCCATGCGTTTCATCATCGCCTGCATCTCGATAAACTGCTTGAGCAGGCGATTGACCTCCTGCACCTGGGTGCCGGAACCGGAGGCAATCCGGCGCTTGCGCGAGCCGCGGATGATGTCCGGTTTGCGGCGCTCGCCCGGTGTCATGGAGTTGATAATGGCCACGTTACGCCGCATCTGTTTCTCGCCCTGCGCCAGCTGCGCGGCGTCCGGCATTTTGCCGCCGATACCGGGCAGCTTGTCCATCAGGCTCGCCATGCCGCCCATCTTCTCCATCTGCTGGAGCTGTTCGCGGAAATCGTCGAGATCGAAACCGCCGCCCTTGCCGATTTTGCGAACCAGCTCCTGCGCCTTGTCCTGATCGACACTGCGCTGCGCCTGCTCGACCAGCGACAGCACATCGCCCATGCCGAGGATACGCGACGCCAGGCGCTCCGGATGGAACGGCTCGAGCGCGTCGGTCTTTTCGCCCACGCCCAGAAACTTGATTGGCTTGCCGGTGACAAAGCGCACCG